>DATLQD010000047.1:0-22233 GCA_035535315.1 Gaiellaceae bacterium | reverse complement strand
TACCCAGCCGGCGCGCGCCGCCTCCGCGAAACGGAGCCCGCGGCGCAGGTCTTCCGTGAAGATCGAGGCGAGCAGGCCGTAGGGACCCGAGTCGATGATCGCGAGCGCCTCGTCCTCGCTCCGGATCGTCGAGATGGGGACAACCGGGCCGAAGGTCTCTTCCCGCGCCACCTCCATGTCCGAGCTCACCCGGTCGAGCACCGTCGCCTCGTAGTAGAGGTTGGTCGGGAAGCCGCCGGCGCGCGATCCGCCGACGACGACCTCCGCGCCCTGGCCGGCGGCATCCTCGAGGTGGCGATCCATCTTCGCAGCAGTGGGCTCGTTGTTCAGCGGGCCCATGGTCGTCTCGTCGGCGAACGGGTCGCCGAGGCGGATGTCGGATGCGACCCGAGCCGTCAGCCGGTCGAGGAAGTCGTCATGGACCGTCTCGTGGACGAGGAAGAGCTCACCTGCCGTGCAGCTCTGCCCGGCGCAGAGGAACGAGGCGGTGAGGGTCGCTTCGACGGCAGCGTCCAGGTTCGCGTCTTCGAGGACGACTACGGGCCCGTTTCCACCCATCTCGAGCAGCTGCGCCTTTCCGGCGGCGCGCTCGGCTACTCGGTGCCCGGTCCCGATCGACCCGATGAACCCCACGGCATGCGTGCCGGGGCTGCCCGCGATCTCGTCGCCGACCTCGGCCCCGGGCCCCGTGACGAGATTGAAGACCCCCACCGGGAGCTCCGCTTCGACGATGCACTCGGCCAACTTGACGGCGCAGATCGAGGTTGTCGGCGCCGGCACCCAGACAACTGCATTGCCCGACGCGAGCGCCGGGGCGATCACCTCGGCCGGCATTGTGTAGGGCCAGTTCCAGGGCGTGATCACGGCCACCACGCCGCGCGGGACCCGGTAGGCGAGCACGCGCTTGCCGGCGTCCACGGACGGCGGCATCGAGCCCTCGAGGCGCCGTGCATCGGCTGCGGCCATACGCCAGTACTCGCCCAGCTCGTCGACCTCGTCGTAGGCCTCCGCGCGCAGCGGCTTGCCCTGATCGAGGCTGAGCGTCCGTGCGAGCTCGTCACGCCGCTCGCCCACGATCGCCGCCACCCGCTCCATCGCCTCGGCCCGCTCGAAGGCGGATCTGGCCGCCCAGTCGCGGGCGGCCGCATTCGCGGCTGCGATTGCCCGTCGGGCGTCGTCCCGGGTCCCCTCGGGAACGGAGCCGATGGTCTCTCCCGTCGCAGGGCTCGTCGCGGTCATCGTGGCGTCCGAGTCGCTCTCGACCCAGACACCTCCGATGTGCATCAGGTGGTCGGCGTCCGGCACGGACGGATCATCTCACGGCGCGTCCCACCGCCGAAATCACTCGTCCGACGGGTCTTGCTCAAGTCCCGGGAGGCGCCGCCGATGGGAGAAAGAGGGACCGGCGCGCCGGCCGTTCCCGCCTGACTAGCGTGGGGGAAACGTAATGCGTCGCACAATTCTGCTCATCTATGCGCTGATCTTTGTCACGGAGTCGCTCCAGGCTGCCCTCGTGCCGCTCCTGCCGCGCTTCGCGCACGAGTTCGGCCTCTCGGACGTGGAGACCGGGTCTCTCCTCTCGGCGGCGACGCTGGCCACGGTCGTGATCGGAGTCCCGATTGGGCTGCTCTCCGACCGTCTCGGGGCAAAGACCCTCGCCGTCGCTGCAGCCTTCATCGTCGGGACGGCGGCGATCATGCAGGCCTTCGCGCCGAACTACGGCGTCCTCTTCACGGGGCGGCTGCTCTTCGGGATCGGCTTCGGCACCGCCTGGACAGCCGGTGTCGTCGTCGTCTCGGGAGCGTCGAATGCCCGCCGGGCCGTCGCGCTCGGTGGGATCGTGACGGCGGCCGGCTTCGCTCACTTCATCGTCCCGGTCATTGCCGGGAATTTGGCCGAGTCGGTCGGGATCGCCGTGCCGTTCCTCGCGATCGGCATCGTCGCTTTCGCCGTCGGGACCCTGCTTGCGCTCTCCGCGCGCGGCGTCGCGTTCACGGACGGCCGCCAGCCGCTCCTCGAAGCCCTACGCGCCGCCCGGGGTGAGCATCGGATGGAAGGAGCGCTGCTCCTGATGGCCGTCCTCGGCATCATGGCCGGCGCGGTCCCGCTCCTCGTCCCGCTCCAGCTCGACAGGAACGGCCTGTCGGCGAGCGAGATCGGGACGCTCTTTTCGCTGGCCTCTGGGCTATGGGTGGCTGCGAGCTTCTTCGTGGCCCGCCTCGGCGACCGTGCAGTCGCGGTTCGCACCGCCGGCCTCGGCGTCGTCGCGCTGGCAGCCGTCGTGCTCGTGCCGCTCGCGACGGCGGCAACCGCGGCCCTGGCGGCGTTCCTGGTCCTCCGGGCGACGCTCCAGTCGCCGCTCTCGACGATCTGCTACCCGCTCGCCGAGTCTGGCGGAAGGCGTGCCGGAATCGGCCGCGGCACCGCCGTCGGGCTCGCGAACGTCGTGTGGGGAGCGACAGCGGTAACGACCCCCGTGGTCGCCGGCGCGCTGGCCGGTGTGATCGGCGAGCGATGGACCTTCGGGGCCGTCGCCGTCATCTGCGGTGCCCTCGGGGCACGGATCCTGGTGACCGGCCACCGCGAGCGGAACGAGCTCGACGCGGCTCTCGCAGAGCCCGCCTAAAGCACCTGCTCGCCTCCCACTAGCAGGAGGGATTGGCAGAACGTCGCTCGTCGTCGGGGTGCGATGGTCGTTCTCCCGGAGTAAGGACGGAGGGAGTGCCGATAGCAGGGCTATCGGTGCGACTGAGGACGCTGCATCGGGGCGAGCAGCGCGGCCCGGCGGCCAGCGCTCGTTTTTGCCGAGCCTTCCTGCTAGTGAATCGGGGCTTCCCAGCCCTCGAGCACCGGCGCGTGGTAGTCGTCGCCGACCGTCTTCGAGCCCTTGACCCACGGGCCCAGCTCGGGCTGGGGGAACTTCGTGTGTTTCTCCTTCAGAAGGATCCCGTAGGAGTTGCCCGACTGGAGGTGCTTGACGAGCACCTTGCGCGCGATCTCGTGCTCGCGGCCTTCCGGGATCGGGAAATGGATCTTCAGGAACGAGTTCGAGTAACGGTCGAACACCGCAGGCGTCCCTTCCTCCTCCAGAAGCTCGACGTCCTCGAGCCAGTTGATGTCCTCGCCCGGGGTCGCGGCTTCCAGATCGACGTCGTCTAGGAGAGAGATGTCCTCCTGGTAGGGAAACCGCTTGCCCGAGAGATACTCGGAGTCGATCGACCGGATGTGCTCGGGCTGCTGAGTGGACACTGGCTAGTCTCCTGCCCCGGCGAACTCGGCCGGCTGCTCCGGCAGGTAGTCGACCGGATACTCGAGGTGCTTCTCGAGCATGCGCTTGATCTCGCCGAGCGCACGCTCCTCGGTCAACCCCGGGATGTACTGGGTGCCGGCGAGCGGCACCTTCGCCATCGCTGCCGCCTCCAGGGTCAGCGCGCAGAGATCCTCGGGCTCGAGCGAGTGGATATTCGTCTTTCCGCACGCCCGGGCGAGCATCTGTACTTCGAGCGTCAGCGTGTGCAGGAAGTTGTAGACCCGCTCGGCGGCCTCGTCGACGATGAGGCGCTGCCGGAGCTCCGGATCCTGCGTCGTGATCCCGACCGGGCAACGTCCGGTGTGGCAGTGATAGCACTCGCCGGCGGGGACGCCGATCGTGCCCTCGTAGTCGGTGACGCCCGGGATCTCCTTGTTGCAGTTCAGCGCCACGAGCGCCGCATGGCCGATCGCCACCGCCTTCGCGCCAAGCGAGAGTGCCTTGGCGATGTCGCCGCCGTTTCGGATCCCGCCCGCGACGACGAGGTCGATGTCATCCGCGAGCCCGACGTCCTCGAGCGCGCGCCGTGCCTCGGGGATCGCCGCGATGAGCGGGATGCCAGTCTCCTCTGTCGCGATGTGAGGGCCGGCCCCCGTCCCGCCCTCGGCGCCGTCGAGATAGATGATGTCCGGGCCGCACTTGGCGGCCATGCGGACGTCGTCGTAGACCCGTGCGGCGCCGAGCTTCAGCTGGATCGGGATCCGGTAGTCAGTCGCCTCGCGGATCTCCTGGATCTTGAGCGAGAGGTCGTCAGGGCCAAGCCAGTCCGGATGGCGCGCCGGCGAGCGCTGGTCGATTCCCGGCGGCAGCGAGCGCATCTCCGCGACCTGCTCGGTCACCTTCTGGCCCATCAGGTGCCCGCCGAGGCCGACCTTGCAGCCCTGCCCGATGAAGAACTCACAGGCGTCCGCGAGCATCAGGTGGTGCGGATTGAACCCGTACCGGCTCTGGATGCACTGGTAGTACCACTTTGTGGAAAGATCGCGCTCCGGCGGGATCATCCCGCCCTCGCCCGAGCATGTAGCGGTTCCTGCCATCGAGGCGCCCTTCGCCAGCGCCATCTTCGCCTCGAGCGAGAGCGCCCCGAAGCTCATACCCGTGATGTAGACGGGGATGTCGAGCTCAATCGGGTTCTTCGCGAACCGTGCCCCGAGGATCGTCTTCGTCTCGCACTTCTCGCGGTAGCCCTCGATCACGAACCGGGTCAACGTGCCCGGCATGAACATGAGGTCATCCCAGTGCGGGATCTTCTTGAACATCGAGAAGCCCCGCATCCGATAGCGGCCGAGGTCGGCCTTCATGTGGATGTCGTTCAGAACCTCCGGGGTGAAGATCGGGCTCCGGCCGAGGACGGTGCGCCGGTCGGGCTGGTCTTTGCCGATGTTGTCACCGACCTGGTCGTAGCGGTCGCTGGTCGTCATGTTGCGCGCTCCTAGAGGACGAGCTTCCGCTCGGAAGGCTCGAGGTTGTCGTAGTTGTAGAGCATCTTGCCGCAGACGAACTTCTGGAACTCGGGCGGGTCGCCGAGACCGTAGATTCGAAACTTTCGCTGCACGAACTCGGTGTCGGACTCGTCCCACTCGCCCGGCACGCAATCGATCCCGAGCGCCTTGACCTTGCCGGCAACGTAGATCGTCCCGTCGTACATCGAGTCTCCGAGCCCCGGGCCGACGTTGCCGCAGATGATCTGGCGGCCCCGCTGCATCATGAAGCCGGTCATCGACCCGGCGTCGCCCATCGTGATGATGGTGCCGCCCTTCTGGTCGATACCCGTTCGCGCGCCGACCTGGCCCTTGATCACCAGATCGCCGCCCCGGAAGGCCGCGCCCGTCAGCGAGCCTGCGTTCCCGTCGACGACGACGACACCGGACATCATGTTTTCGCACGACGACCAGCCGACGCGGCCCGTGATCCGGATCTCCGGCCCGTCGATGAGACCGCAGCCGAAGTAGCCGAGGGAGCCCTCGAAGGTGATCTTGCATCGAGTCAAGATCCCGACCCCGAGCGAGTGCTTCGAGCCCGGGTTTCGGACGGTGACCTCGTTGATGCCCTGCTCATAGAGGAGCCAGCGGAGCTCGAGATTGATCTGCCGGGTCGAAAGGTCGTGGGCATCAAAACTCGCGGTCTCACCCTGGATCTCCGAGACCTGGGGAACCTCGGCGTGCGGCTCTGAGAGACCGCGCGCGTCGTACGTAATGCGGCTCTCGCCGGTTACCGAGCCCAAACCATGACCTCCCCCTCGTACGGGTCATACGTGTCGATCTCACGGTCGACGATCGCCCGGATCGCGATCTCCTCGGAGGCGAGCGCGACCAGGTCGTCAGTCTCGTAGAGGACGAGTGGCTTCGCGGCCATCTCGTCCTTCGCCACGCCGAGCGCGTCCTCCGTCACCGCGATGTAGGTGAAGACGCCGTCGAGCTCCTCGAGCGAGTCACGCATGGCGTCCTCGAGAGAGGCCCCCTCGCTCATCTTCTGGGCGAGGTAGACCGCGATGATCTCCGAGTCACACTCCGACTGGAACCGGTGCCCCGAGCGCTCGAGCCGGCGCTTCCACTGGAAGTAGTTGGTCAGCTGGCCGTTGTGTACGACCGCAACATCGGTGAAGGGGTAAGCCCAGTAGGGGTGCGCGCCCGAGATGTCGACGTCCGACTCGGTTGCCATCCGGACGTGGCCGATCGCGTGCGTCCCCTTGAACCCGCCGAGCTCGTACTGGTCGCAGACGCTGTCAGCGTCACCGAGGTCCTTGATGATCTCGAGTGAGTGGCCGAGCGAGAGCACCTCGGCTCCCGAGATGTCTTCGATTCGATCGGTCAGCTCCTTGAGGCGGTCGCCGGGAAACTCGAACGTCACGCGATAGGCGTAGTCGGTCTCCTCCGCGACGTCCTTCACGTTCGCGCCGAGCGCCTTCAGACGCTGGAGGACCTGGTCCTGATGGCGGTCGATGCGGTCGTCGAACTCGAAGTCACGCGCGTCGTTCGCGTCGGCGAGCGTGTAGCGCATGATGAAGTGGCCGTCGCCGTTGCTCTGTCCGTAGAGGGCGAAGCCGGTCGAGTCGGGCCCTCGGTGCTTCATCGACTGGAGCATCTGGGTCATGTCCCGCCCGATCCCATGCGGCCCGTCCCGGTAGATGATCCCTGCGATTCCGCACATGAACTGGCTCTGATCCTTCCGTCTGGCTACGGCAAAACGTCGAGGTATTCCTGCACGTCCCAGTCGCTGACCTGGGCGCAATACCGCTCCCACTCGTCCCGCTTGTAGTGCATGAAGACACGGTACATGTCGCCTGGTAGCGCGGATTTGACGACCTCGTCGGCCTCGAGCGCGTCGAGCGCGTCGCCGAACGTCATCGGGATCTTCCGTACCTCCTTGCCGGCCTCCATCGCCTCGTAGATGTTCCGCTCCTCGGGCTCACCCGGGTCGAGCTTTCGGTCGATCCCGTCCCGCATGGCCACGATGAGAGTGGCCATGGAGAGGTACGGGTTGACGGCCGAGTCCACGGAGCGGTACTCGAACCTCCCGGGTGCCGAGACACGAAGCGCGGTCGTCCGGTTCTGGTAGCCCCAGTCGGCAAAGACGGGGGCCCAGAACCCCGTATCCCAGAGGCGGCGGTACGAGTTCACGGTCGACGCCGTGACCGCAGTCAGCGCTCCGAGGTGCTCGATGATGCCGCCGATCGCGAAGCGGCCGATCTCGCTCGGCTTCTGCTGGTCCGCGCCCTCGGGCATGAAGACGTTCTCCTCACCACGCCAGAGCGAGATGTTGTGGTGGCAGCCGTTCGCCGAGACGCCCATGAACGGCTTCGGCATGAAGCAGGGGAAGGCCCCGAGCTCGCGGCCCACCTGCTTGCAGACCTGGCGGAAGGTCGACAGGTTGTCGGCCGTCTGCTCGGCGCGGTCAAACCCGAAGTTCAGCTCGATCTGCCCGGGAGCGTCCTCGTGGTCGCCCTGGATCATGTCGAGGCCGAGCTGCTGGCTGTACTCGACCACCTTGTGGATGATCGGCTGGAGCTCCGAGAACTGGTCGATGTGGTAGCAGTACGGCTTCGTGACGCCTTCGACCGACGGCGTCCCATCGTCGTTCAGCTTGAGCCACATCATCTCGGGCTCGGTGCCGGCGCGAAGGTGAAGACCCGTCTCCTCCTCGAAGGCGGCCTGGAGGCGCTTCAGGTTTCCGCGGCAGTCCGACGTTAGGAACGCGCCCGGATCCTCGCGCTCCTCCCGATTTCGGAAGCACATGCACCACACCCGTGCGATGCGGGAGTCCCAGGGGAGGGGCATGAAGGTATCGGGCTCCGGCAAGCCGACGAGCTCGGCGGCCTCGGGCCCATAGCCGATGTAGTTGTCGTGGCGGTCGGTGAAGAGGTTGGCTGTCGCGCCGTACACGAGCTGGAAACCCTTGCGTGCGATCGATTCCCAGTGGGCGGCAGGGACGCCCTTCCCCATGATCCGGCCCGTGACCGACGGAAACTGGAAGTAGATGTACTGGATCCCCTCCGCGTCGATCCGTTGTCGGATCGCCGCGATCTGCTCGTCGCGACCCTCGGTAGCGACGAACTGCTCGAGGTCGGTAGGTCGATTCTTCGCCTTTGTCGCCACGAAACGCCTCCTTATCTGCGCCCGGGAAGGCGCTGCCGGTAGCGCGGTTCTTACGGGGGCCGTGCCCGACTGTCAAGCGACCACCGCCGCGGGCAAACGACGATGCCCGATGGAGAAACGGAGCCGCAAACTCTGTCTCAGTTTTGGAGAGGGTTCACAGCTTCACGACAGAACCCTCACAAAGGGACTGCACCCTCCTGAGGCTCGCCCTTAAGACTCCTCGAGCCCAGACCCCCCAAGGTCGGAGGTAAAAATGAGCCGCACATTTCGGGCCACGGCGGCCGTATTCGCCATGGGCGCATTTCTCCTAGGTGGGACCAACGCCGATGCATCCGTGAAGATCGCGTGGGCGGCGAAGAATCCCACCCTGGAAGTGAGCGCTCTCGGCGCAGCAGAGATCAGCTGGTCGACGCAGTCAGGCGTCAGGCGTTATGCGAAGGTAGCCCCCACCGGTGCGCTCCGCTACGGGGCGCGCCTAGAGGCGCCGAACGTCGCCGCACGCACCGGAGCCATCAGCTTGCCGCTCCGAGCGATGATCTGGCAAACCCCGGACGGGACGTTCTGGGCGCTGCAACAGTGGCGCCGCCTCCAGGGCTACCCGGTCGAGCTTCGCTTCTCGCGCTGGCACGGCGCGCCCACCAGCCTCACGCTTCGAGCCGTCTGCTGTAAGTGGCGAAGCGAGCGAATCACAGGCCAGGCGAGCTTCCACGGGAAGCCGATCTACGGCTACGACAGTACGCCCGCCGGCGTTCCGCTCGACAAGTACGGGCGGAATGTGTACCTCGACACGTTTCGCTACGGAGGGTGGAAGCGGATGATGGGAATCCTCACCCACCGGTATGACGGAACGTACTCGCTCTGGATCCGGAAGTACTGGCGCGGGACGCGATACCGGGGAGCCATCTCGGGTCCGAACTGGGGCTGGACGCTCGCTCCGGACGCCCGGGCCTGGACCAACTCCGTGTTGTAGAACCGGATCAACGGAGGACCGCGGTGGCTGCCACGACGGCGGCCACCGCCGGCACCGTCGAGCCGAGCACGAGCAACCGCATGAGGTGCGGCCGGAGATCGAAGACCCGCGCCAAGATGAGCAGGTGGAAGGCGCTGGGCATCGCGGCGCCGAGGAGGAACGCGCTCGGGATCTCGGCACCGATTGCCCGCCCGAGCCCGTAGAGGGCAAGCGGCGCGACGCCGAAGCGAATCGCGAGGACACCCGAGGCGCGACGAAGCTCGGCGAGATCATGGGAAGGGCGCTCGAGCGGGAGCGCGAGCCCCAGGAGAAAGAACCCGGCCGGCCCAACGAGCGCCCCTGCCACGCGCCCGAGCGTCTCCGCGACGCCGCCCACCTCGACGTCGCCCAACCGTAAGCCAATGGCGAGCAACGCGGCAAGGAGCGGGGGATTCCCGGCCAGGAGCCAAAGACGGCGCCGGCGACGCTCCCCGGCGTCTCGGTTCCCGTGGAGGCGCGCGATCGTGGTCGACACAGCCGTCGCGGGAACGAGCCAGGCCAACCGGTCGTAGACCACCATGAGCGCGAGGCCCGGATTTCCGAGCGCGATCTGGGCAAGCGGAAAGCCAACGAACCCCGTGTTCGGGAAGCCCGCCGCGAGCGTGAGTGCCCCACGCTCATCCCGCTCCTCGCTGACGGCGACCGCGTAGCCGTACGAGATCCCGAGCACGAGCCACGAGGCTCCGATGGCTGCGCCAAGAGCAAGGGCCAGCTCGCGATCGACACCGACGGTCGAGAATGCATAGAAGACCAGTACGGGCGTGATCGTCCAGAAGTACGCCGTCCAGGTCCGCTCGCGAAGCGACTCCGCCAGGGAGATCCGCTGCGTCGCGAGGCCCAGGGCAAAGAAGGCCAGGAGGAGCGCGACCTCGAGCACGAGCCCGAGCCCGATCTACTACTCGGCGATGCGGTTGATCAGGAAGTCGTACAGCTCACGGTAGAGCCGGATCGCCGACCCGATGTCGCCCGGATCGACGTTCTCGCCCTTCTCGACCGACTCGGTGATGCGCCGTGCTTCCACGTAGTCCGCAACCACTTCGTGTGGGATCCCGTCGTCCGCGATCTCGTCGTGGATCGGAACCCCCTGCTCTTCGAGCATCCGCTCGATCAGGTCGCCGACCTCCGACAGCGCCTCCCGGGGCGAATCCTCGAGATCTTCCTCGAGCTCGGCCCATTCGGTCTCCCAGTCGTGGCGGGCGAGGCCGGGGTCGCGCATGGCCCGTGTTGTACCTGACCTGGCGCGTCTTTGAAACACCCGGGTGCCTCACTAAACTCGACCGCATGAATGTCCTCGTCGTCGGCTCGGGTGGAAGGGAGCACGCGCTGGCGTGGAAACTTGCGCAGAGCGCGGACCTCGGGGAGCTCCACGCTGCTCCCGGAAACCCTGGTATCGCGCGCCATGCAACGTGCCATCCGGTTCGCGCCGAGGACGCCGAGAGCCTGCTCGGGCTCTGCCGCCAGTGCGGGATCGACCTCGTCGTGATCGGGCCCGAGGCCCCCCTGGTCTCGGGGGTGGCCGACAACCTTCGCCATGGCGGGGTCACGGTCTTCGGCCCGAGTGGCGCGGCCGCCATGATCGAGGGGTCGAAGTCGTTTGCGAAGGACGTCATGAAGTCGGCGGGAGTCCCAACAGCGCGCGAGCTCGTCGAGCCGGTAGCGCCCTGTGTGATCAAGGCTGACGGGCTCGCCGCGGGAAAGGGTGTCTTCGTCTGCCGGACGGACGCGGAGGTCGAGACCGCGTGGCCCCGCGCCCAGGCACTTGGTGACCGCGTCGTGGTCGAGGAGCTCCTGGAAGGCGAGGAGGTGTCGCTCTTCGCTCTCTGTGACGGCGCCGTAGCCGTGGCCCTTCCCGCAGCCCAGGACGCCAAGCGTCTCCGCGACGGCGACGAAGGCCCGAACACCGGCGGGATGGGCGCCTATGCCCCCCTTCCCTTCCTGTCCGCCCGCGATCGGGAAGAGCTGGTCGAAGCCGTGCACGGGCCCGTGCTCGACGAGCTCGCGAAGCGCGGAAGCCCGTTCGTGGGGCTCCTGTATGCAGGATTGATGCTGACGGAGGACGGCGCCCGAACGCTCGAGTTCAACTGCCGCTTCGGCGATCCGGAGACGCAGGCGATCCTGCCGCTGCTCGAAGGCGATCTGCTGGACGCCCTGGCGGGAGCGGCCCGCGGCGACCTTGCCGGCGCCTCGGTGGACGTGGCCGACGGCGCGGCGGCGACGGTCGTCCTGGCTGCGCCGGGGTACCCGGACGCACCTGAAGTCGGGAGCGCGCTGTCCGGGATCGAGGAGGCAGAAACCGCCGGAGGGCTCGTCTTCCATGCCGGCACCGCGCTCCGCGACGGCGCGTTGCTCAGCGCGGGCGGCCGGGTCCTGAACGTGACCGCCGTGGGCCCGTCGCTCAGCGACGCTCGCGAGCAGGCCTATGCGGCACTCGACCACATTCGCCTGGATGGGGCCCAGTTCAGGACCGACATCGGTGCGAGGACGGTGGCGGTTGCACGCTGAGGGCGGTCTCCATGAGGTTCCGGCCTCGCTTCCGATTCTCGAGGAGCTCGAGGCAACAGGACCGCTCGTCGGGATCCTGATCGGGTCCGAGTCCGACCGCGATTCGATGGATCCTGCGATAGAGGAGCTGAACGAGCGTGGCATCTCCCACGAGCTTCGTGTCCTCTCCGCCCACCGGGATCCGCGCGGCGTCGCCGAGTACGCTTCGACGGCCGCCCTCCGCGGCGTCCGCGTCATCATCGCTGCGGCAGGGATGTCCGCGGCCCTCCCCGGAGCCGTGGCCGCCTACACGGACCTCCCGGTCATAGGTGTCCCGCTCGTCTCCTCGAGGACCGCGGCGGGCGGGCTCGACGCCATCCTGGCGATCGTGCAGATGCCACCCGGCGTGCCGGTGGCCTGCGTCTCGCTGAACGGCGCGAAAAATGCTGCGATCCTCGCGGCGAAGATCCTCGGCCAGGGCGGGGGCTACCCGGACCCGCCGCGGCGGCCGCAGCTCGAGCTCTAGAAGAGCGGAGGCCCCCTGAGCGGGGCCTCCACACTGCAAGTCGAGACGCTCCTAGCCGTTGGACCCGGAACCTGAGTGGCCCGAGTCGTCCTCGCCCGAGCCGGAGTGCCCTGACTCGCCCGAGCCCGAGTCGTCGTCCAAATCCTCATCCGCATTACCGGGGCCGGAGTTGTCCTCCGAGTCCTCATCGGCGTTACCGGGACCGGAGTTCTCCGACGAACCCGAGTTGTTCTCGTCGTCGTCTCCCCGCGTCTGTGCGCCGGTGCACCGCGGGTCATCAGCGTGCTCGGCCTCGTCGCAGGGCCCGCTCATGTCCACGCCCGCGACATCGTCGTTGTCTTCAGTCGTCTGTGCGCCCGAGCACTGTGGGTCGTTGGCGTGCTCGGCCTCGTCGCAAGGGCCACTGACGTCGCCGGTGCCGGTCTGAGCGGGCGCCGTGGAATCCTCCAGGGTCGAGGACGTCCCACCGATCGTCGTGGCGCCGTCCGTCGTCCCCGTCCCGGCAGAGCTCGTAGACGTGATCGCGGCGGCTACGGCAACGCCGACGCCGATCGCCAGGACGACGGCAAGAGCAAGGATCACCTTGTTTAGAAGACGCATTTCCTACCTCCTTCTCGAAGCTGTTGACTGCATGCCTCGAGACTAGGAAGCGCCGGGGAAAGCCCGGGCTCGACTTCGGAAGGGTCCGCCCAGGCTTGGGTTAAGAGACGGTAGGCCGGCTGCGCGGCCTAGTCGTCACCGGAGCCGCTGCCGCTCGAGTCGGATCCGGATCCCCCGGATCCCGAACCGGAGGAGCCTGAGCCCGAGGAGTCATCGGAGCCCGTCGAGCCGCCACCCGAGGTCGCCGTGCCCCCAGTGCACTCGGGATCGCTCGCGTGCTCGGCCTCATCGCAGTTCCCGGACCTGTCCTCGCGCTTCTTCGCCTTGCTGGTCGCGGTCGGGGCCTTCGGGCTCGCCTTGGCGATCTGCGTGGGGACGGCGCCGATCGGTGGGGGCGCGGCCAGTGATCGCGCCGACGTCAGGTAGACGGCCAGGGCGAGCCCGAGCGGCAGGCAGAGCCCCACGAATGCCAGGAGCAATGGGCGAATTCGCTTCACGCCCCGAAGGTAGCACCCGGCAGGTTCCCGCCCGGCAAGGCGATCGTTAAGGAACGGTAGGCGGCGGGAAGCTCGCCTCGATCCGGGTTTCCGGGCCCTCGACGAGCCGAACGCGCCCGTTCCAGCGCTCGACCAGCTCGGCGACGATCGCTAATCCCAGCCCAGTCCCGGGACCGCTGCGCCGCCCGTTCGCACCACGATAGAAGCGGTCGAAGACGCGGTCGCGGTCTGCAGGAGGGATTCCGGGGCCGTTGTCCGAGACGCTGAGGTAGGGGCCGGCCCGCCCACTCGACGCTGTCACGACGATGTCGCTGCCGGCAGGGCTGTACCGCACCGCGTTCTCGATCAGGTTGTCGAGGATGTGTGCCACGTCGGCCGGATCCGCCCAGACGCCTGCCGTGGCGGCCGTCGCTTCCAGGCGAAGCGTCTGGCGTGCCTGCTCGGCGGGCGTTCGCCAGCGCTCCACGGCGCGGGCCGCCTGCTCGCCCAGGTCGACGCTCCGGCCTTCGGGCTCGGAGGAGGAGGCGCGGGCCAGTTCGAGCAGGTCGTCAACGAGCGCTCCCAGCCGGTCGACCTCGAGGTCGGCTTTCGCCGCCTGCTCCGCTGCCTCGCCGCCCTCGCTCCGGATCGCCTCGAGCCTCAGCTTGAGGCCGGTCAGGGGCGTCCGAAGCTGGTGCGAGGCGTTCGCAACGAAGCCTCGCTGTGCGGCGACGTTCGCCGTCAGGGTCTCGGCCATCCGGTTGAAGGCGCGTGCGAGCGTGTCGAGCTCGCGCGGTCCGCCCTCGGATGCCCTTGCGTCGAGGTCACCGTGACCAAGCCGGTCCGCCGCCGCGACCAGGCGCCTGACCGGCCCCGCAACCGTTCCAGCCAGGAACCAGGCAAGTGCGAGGCCCGCGGCGATGACCGCCACGCCGATCAGAGCGAGCCGGAGCCAGCTCCGGCGAACGCTCGCATCGACCGCCGCAGTCGAGGCGGCCACGCGCACGCCTCCCACCACTTGCGCCTGGTCGACCACGGGGACGGTCACGAGCAAGAGCTCCTCTCCGAGCGTCTCGCTGAAACGGCGCCTCGTGTCGATGCGTCCGAGGAGGGCCTCCACGAGCTCCGGCCGTTCACCGGTTGCGTAGACCGTGCCGACGTCCGCCCGGCCGGCCGTGTCGGCGAGGAGCCGGCCGCCCTCGTCGACAACGAGGATCCGCTCACCGTCGGCCCGCGGCGTCCCGGCGACGATCCGCTCCAGCGCCGCCGAAGGGCGTGGGACGGCGGTCCGGCCGTTCGAGGCGGCAACGAGATCCGCGACCCGGGCGGCAAGGATGGCGGCATTTCCGAGTACTCCCGACTGGAACTCGGACGTGGCCCGGCGGTCGACGTTCAACGCGAGCGGGATTTCGAGCGCGAGGACGACCGCGGTCAGGAGGTAGGCGGCGGCGAGGACGAGCCTGGCCCGGAAGCTCACCCGACCAGCTCGCGCGCCGAGGCGAACCGAAACCCGACCCCACGCACGGTGTGGATGTAGTGCGGGTCGCCCGGGTCGTCGCCGAGCTTCTTGCGAAGGGAGCTGACGTGCACGTCGAGGGTCTTGGTCGAACCGAGCCAGCTCGTGTCCCAGACCTCCCGCATCAGATCGCTTCGTCGGACGACTCTGCCCGCATTCTCGAGAAGCACGGCCAGCAGGTCGAACTCCTTGACGGTCAGCTCGATCGCCTCCCCGGAGCGGCTCACCATCCTGGTCTCGCGGCTGAGCGACACGTCGCCGACCTCCAGGCCGGCGTCGCGCTCGGGGGCCGGCGCCGTCGCGCGGCGAAGCACCGCCCGAAGCCGAGCCACGAGCTCGGCGACGCTGAAGGGCTTTGTGACGTAGTCGTCGGCTCCGAGCTCGAGGCCGAGGACGCGGTCGATCTCCTCCCCTCGGGCGGTGAGCATGATCACGGGCACCGTCGACGAGGAACGCAGCTCACGCAGGACGTCGCGGCCGTCACTGTCCGGAAGCATCTGGTCCAGAAGGACGACCTCCGGTGCCTGCGACCGAAAAGCCTCGAGCCCCGCAGCCGCAGTCGGCGCCCAGAAGACCTCGAAGCCCTCCCGTTCCAGCGCGAGCCGAAGCGGCTCCGCGATGGACTCCTCGTCCTCGATCAGAAGAAGCGTATGCCTGGCCATCGCCGCCTCACGATACGCACCGTCCACGGCGTTGGATTCAGACCATTCGCGCCGGCCGGAAGTCGCCCGCCTGCACCCCCACTACAATCGGACGGGTGATCGAGCGTTACTCCCGTCCGGCCATGAACGCGATCTGGTCGGACGAGGGGAAGCTCGCGCGGTGGCTCGAGGTGGAGCTTGCCGCGCTCGAGGGCTGGGCCACGGCCGGCGTAGTCCCGGGCGACGCTCTGGCCGAGATCCGGGAGCGTGCCAAGGCTCCAACGCCGGAGCGCGTCGCCGAGATCGAGGTGCTGACGCAGCACGACCTCGCCGCCTTCGTGGATGCCGTCCAGGAAGAGTTGGGGCCCGTCGGCCGCTGGCTGCATTACGGGCTGACATCGTCGGACGTTCTCGACACGGCCCTGGCACTTCAGGCCAGGGACGCTGGCGAGCTCGTCCTCGACGGGCTCGAGCGCACGCTCGCGGCGGTCGTGGCCCGGGCGGAGGAGCACCGCGACACCGCAATGGTGGGTCGCACCCACGGCGTCCATGCGGAGCCGATCACGTTCGGAGCCAAGCTGGCCGGCTGGGCCTTCGAGCTGGAGCGGGACCGCCACCGGCTCGTGCGGGCGCTGGACGGAATCCGGGTCGGCAAGCTTGCTGGGGCGGTCGGGGTCTACGGCGGCGGCGACCCGGAGGTCGAGCGCATCGCCTGCGAGCACCTCGGCCTGGCCTGCGAGCCCGCGTCGACCCAGGTGATCCCGCGCGACCGCCATGCCGAGCTCCTCTCCACCCTCGCTCTCTGCGCCGCATCGATCGAGCGCTTCGCGACCGAAATACGACATCTCGCCCGTACAGAGGTGCGCGAGGTCCAGGAGCCGTTCCGCCCTGGTCAAAAGGGCTCGTCGGCAATGCCGCACAAGCGAAACCCGATCGTCGCCGAGCGCCTGTGCGGACTAGCACGCGTAGTGCGCTCCGCAGCCGCGGTCGGCCTCGAGAACGTGGCTCTCTGGCACGAGCGCGACATCTCCCACTCGAGCGCCGAGCGCGTCGTCCTGCCGGATGCGTTCCTGGCGCTCGACTACATGCTTGACCGGTTCGCGTGGCTCGTCGAAGGCCTCGTGGTCGATCCGGAGCGGATGCGCCGTAACCTGGACAGCTCGCACGGGCTCGTCTACAGCCAGCAGGTTCTGCTCGCGCTCGTCGGCGCCGGACTCTCCCGCGACGACGCCTATCGCCTGGTGCAGCGAAACGCCCTTCGAGCGTGGGACGAGGAGCGGGACTTCCGCGAGCTGCTCGAGTCGGACGAGGAGATCGCCGGCCGACTGGACCCGTCGGTTTTCGATCGCGCTTTCGACCTCGGCGAGGCGCTTCGTCACGCAGGCGCGATCTTCGACCGGCTCGCCGCCCTGACCACATCCAAGGAGGAAACCGTCCATGCCTGAAGCCGCTGTTCACGTCGCGAGCGGGAAGGTGCGCGAGATCTTCGAGCTCGATGCAGACCGGCTGCTCCTGGTCGCGAGCGACCGCATCTCGACCTTCGACGTCGTTCTCCCGACGGAGATCCCAGACAAGGGTCGCGTCCTCACTGGGCTTTCCGGCTTCTGGTTCGCCCGCACAAGCCACATCGTCCCAAATCACCTCCGGTCGCTTCGGCCGGATGGCCGCTCGACCGAGGCGAAAAAGCTCGAGATGCTCCCGCTCGAATGTGTCGTCCGCGGCTACCTCGCCGGCTCAGGCTGGAAGGACTATCGGGCCACAGGCTCGGTGTGCGGGCATGCCCTCCCCGAAGGCCTACGGGAGTCCGACCGCCTTCCGGAGCCCATCTTCACTCCCTCGACGAAGGCCCACACCGGCCATGACGAGAACATCGACCGCGAGCGGGCGGCGGAGCTCGTCGGAGCCGGGCTCCTTGCGCACGCCGAGCGCGTCTCGCTCGAGATCTATCGGCACGGCGCCGCGTATGCTCTCGAGCGGGGAATCATCCTGGCCGACACGAAGCTCGAGCTCGGGCTCGACGGGGACGGGACGCTCGTCCTCGCCGACGAGCTCATGACCCCGGATTCGTCGCGCTTCTGGCCTGCGGCCGAGTACGAGCCGGGCCGACCCCAGGCCTCGTTCGACAAGCAGTACGTCCGGGACTACTGCGAGACGCTCGGCTGGGACAAGCAGGAGCCTGGGCCGGAGCTCCCGGACGAGGTGGTCGAGGGGACGCGCGCCCGCTATCTGGAAGCCTTCGAGCGGCTGACCGGCCTCCCGTTCGAGGAGTACTCGTCGGATCCGAACGTGGTGCTCTCGTGAAGGCGACCGTGCTCGTGCGGCCGAAGACCGGGATCCGAGATCCGCAGGGCCAAGCCGTGGAGAGCTCCCTCCGCCACCTTGGCTTTACCGTCGGTGAGGCTCGAGTCGGCCGCTTGATCGACGTGGAGGTGGATGCGGCCACGTCGGCGGACGCACGCGCGCAGGTGGAGCGCATGTGCGAGAGCCTGCTCGCGAATCCGCTCATCGAGAGCTACGAGATCGAGCTAGATGGCTGATCGACAATTATCCGGCCAGTTACCGACCAACCAGCTAGATGGCTGAGGTAGACAAGCCTCGCGTCGGCGTCCTCGTCTTTCCGGGGTCGAACGACGACCGCGATGCGGCCTGGGCGCTCAGGGCGCTCGGCGCCGACCCCGTCATGGTGTGGCACGCCGAGCCGGAGCTCCCCGAGGTCGGGGCGGTCGTACTACCGGGCGGGTTCTCGTACGGCGATTACCTGCGCTGCGGCGCTATCGCCCGGTTCGCGCCCGCGATGCGCGCGGTGGCCGAGTTCGCGGCAGCCGGGGGCCCGGTGCTCGGGATTTGCAACGGCTTCCAGATCCTTTGCGAGGCGAGGCTCCTGCCCGGCGCTCTCCGCGCCAACGAGAGCCTCGCCTTCGTCTGCGAGGACGTCGAGGTACAGGTGGAACGCAGTGACATTCCGTTCCTCGCGCGCTGTGCGGTTGGAGACCGGCTCGTGATTCCGGTCAAACACGGCGAAGGCTGCTTCTTCGCTCCGCCGCAGCTCCTCGCAGAGCTCGAGACCGAGGGACAGATCGTCCTGCGCTACGCCGAGGGCACGAACCCGAATGGATCCGCGGCGGACGTGGCCGGCGTCTGCAACCCCGCCGGCAACGTCATGGGGCTCATGCCGCACCCGGAGCACGCGGTCGATCCTCTGCTTGGCTCCGGCGACGGCGCGTTGATCCTCGCCGGGCTCGTGGACGCCGCCCGCGAGCGTTCGCTCGCCACGGCCTCTTAGAAGCAGGGCTTCGCACCGTCGAGGGTAGAGGCCGCTCGCTCTCCTCGTGAACGTCGAAACGGCTCGCGGTCAGGGGCTGCCTGGCGTTCCCAGAATCAGGCTGTCTCCGGCACCGCCTCCATCCGCAACGCCTCTGCGAGCCCGGGTGATCCGGCGAGCTCGTGCCGCAGCCGGTCGAGGTCCGCTGCCCGAAGCGTGACTGGCCCTCGCCTCACGCGTCCATCCGTGGAATAGGCGAAGCGGACGAGCTTCTCACCCTTGTCGTTTTCCAGGAGCTCGACGAGGGACGAAAATCGCTTCCCACCCGCCCGCTGCGGAAGCGTGAGCTGCTCTACCACCGCCGCCTTGCCCCAGGCCGTTGCCGCCTTTGTCGCCATGCGGTCAACGTACGCGGAAAAGACGCACCGGTGTGTCATGCCCTGAATCCAAGGACGCGCGGAAGGGTCGCGAAAGTGGCCGTGTGATCCTCCGACAGGATTACCGTCTTCGCATGGGCTTCCTTCTCACGATCGTCCTGCTCGTCGATTCAGCTTGGACGGCCTTGCGCGCGCCGGCAGTCGGGCGCAGCGAGACAGGCAGACGCTCCGCGACTCTTATCGGCGAGGCGATGCTGTTCGCCGGCGCCGGGGGGTATCTCACCTACTACGCGGCCAGCGAGGACAGCTACCGGCGCGGCGGCATCAGTCGCTGGGAGGCATATGACGCTCACGCACTGACCGTGGTAGCGATCAGTGCTTGCCTCGCGGTCTGCGTGCTCGCCTTCGTCGCCGACCGCCGGCGCGGCCGCCTACTCTCATTCGTCGGACCTGCCGGCCTTGCTGCGGCGCTCCTTTTTGCAGTCGCCTTCGTCGCTAATTCGAACAACTAGAGCTAGCGGTCAGCTCTCCTTCTCGATGAAATCGGTCCCGAGCCGCCCAGGAAGTGGACATCCGTCACCTGACCGAGCACACGGCCGGCTGCCCGGCGCGTTCATGCTGCGCCAGCGTCAGCTTCCGGAGTGTCAGCGCCATTTGACGGCGACGAGCTCGACGGGATCGTCGAAGCCCTTGAGCTTCTCCGAGCGAGGTTCGGAGAGCGAAAAGCGCGAGCCGCCGTCGACGCTCTCCCTGCTGACGAGGATCTCGCCGCCGCCCGCGAGCGCGCCGATTCGTGCGGCCATGTGGACACCTTGGCCGGCGAAGTCGTCGTCATCCTTCTGGAACGCGCCCCCTGTGTGCACGCCGATGCGGACGTCAGGGGCGAGAGGCTCCTCGTCCAGCGCCCGCAGGATCCCCGTGGCAGCCTCGATCGCGGCCGGCGAGGTCTGGAATGCCGCAAAATATCCGTCTCCGGTTTGCTTGATCACCTCGCCGCCCGCCTCCTCGATCAACTCCCGCAGCCGGCGATCGTGCCACGTTAGGAGCTTGCGCCACTTCTCCTCGCCCAGCACCTCGACGAGCTTCGTCGAGTCGACGATGTCGGTGAACATGAAGGTGCGATGTGCCGCCGCCTCGCCGAGCAGCTCGGCGGCGCGCTGGAGGTCGAGGACCGCCCCGAGCCGTTCAAACGTCGCTTTCGCCGCCTTGAACTCCTCTCTAGCGCCGTCCTCGTCTCCCTCGCCCCGGTAGGCAAGTCCGAGGAGCATCCGCGCCTGGGCGGTCTCGTACGGGGCACCGACCCTGTCCCACGTCGTGCGGGCGCTGTGCAGCACCGTCGCAGCGTCCTCCCAGTCGTGCTCGGCGAGCCGGATCTGTCCCCACGCGAGCTGAACCGTGCCCTCCAGGGCGGGAGTGCGGCGCCCCCCGACGCGGTACTCGTCGGCGATCCTCTCGAGCTCGTCCGCGGCTTCGCGCGCACGCCGGATCTCGCCCGTCGCAAGCGCGATCTCGACCTGTGCCGGGAGGCGACGTGCGCGGCCGAGCGGATCGAACGACTCACCTGCCAGCTCTCGCTTGATTGCGGTGCTGGCGGCATCGACTTTTCCCTGCGCCAGGCGAAGGAGCGCGAGACCGGGCTGCGGATTGCGTCCGAGCTCGTTCGTCTTGCGGTACGCCTCCTCCGCGGCGGCAAAGTCACCCTGCCGGCGCCGGATCTCGCCGATCTCGTAGAAGCCGGCGGCGGTAACAAAGCGGTTGTACTCGTAGACCTCCTCGCACGCCTGAATCGCTTGCTCTGCCGCCTCCGACCACTCGCCCCGTAGTCGCATGATCTCCGCGCGGTGGATGCGACAGGCCCCCGGGAAGCCGCTCAAGTCGAGGCGATCGCACCAGCGATTGGCCGCCTCGGTCCACTCAGCCGCCCGCCCGCAGTCGCCAAGCGTCTGGCAGCTATGGACAGTGACGCAATAGACCATTCCAGTAGCAAGCGGCTGGAGCTCGCCGCTCACGGCGGCGGCCGTCGCCTCGTCGAGAAGCGCGAGGCCCTCCGTGACCTCGCCCCTCGAGACGAGCACGGTGCCCTTGAAGACGAGTGCCATCGCCTCGAGGTCACGGTCGCGGAAGCGGGCGCCGAGCTCCTGCGCGCGTCCAAATTCCACGCTCGCCGTGTCGAGCTCACCCATATCGAGTGCATACATCCCTCGTGCGAGCGCGAGGTGTCCACGCTCGACGATTTCTGTCTCGTTGCCGAGCAGGCGCTCGGCACGCGCAAGCCAGCCACTCGAGACCGACATCGCCGCCCTGGCGGCGTGGTCCATGGACATCATGACGGCAAGCATGGCGGCTCGGCGGGTGTCTCCCGCTTCGACGAACGCTGCGTACGCGCGCTCGCGCAGCGCAATCGCCTCTTCGAGATGGCCGGTCCACCATGCGGCCTCAGCGAGGTTCTGAAGATCGTCCCCGGTGAGCTCCCCGTCCTTGTCCGCCTGCCGCAAGAGCTCGTACACATCGCGCCATGCATGACGGCGTGCGGCTTCTCTGCCGGCTTCGAGGGAGTCGTCGATGACTTGCGTCATTGGCCGGTCACATTGTATGCCGGTAGCGCCAGGATCAACGACGCCGAGGCCTTAGCCGGAGCGCTCGATCAATTCAATTCTGAAGCCGTCTACGGTCGAAAGTCGAACCATGGAGGCGTTACTCCGAACCCAGCAGAACGGTGTCGAGGCCTCGCGTGAGCCCGACTAACTCCGGCACCTTGCGCGCCGCGAGCAGCGTGCCCTCGACATACGGCTCGGCCGTTCCCCCCGCGTCATGGCGGATGGTCAACCGCTCGTCGGGTAGGGCGAAAACAACCTCGGTGGACACGACAAAGCTCGGGAGACGCACCGAATGCACCTGGGCACCGCCGACGGTGGCGCCGCGTGCCTCCTGAGGCCCGTGGAGGTCCTCGATTGGGCGCCCTACCTCGGGGCGGTGAATCTCGCCGAGGCGCTCCGCAAGCTCGCGTGCCGTCCCGCTCGGAACGTCCTCCTTGGTGGCACTCGCGTAGTCAATGACCTCCCACTGCGGCAGGTGACGTGCCGCAAGGAGCGCTGCCGCCTGACACATTGCGGCAGTCAGAGAGAAGTTTCCGGACGCCACGACGCCGACCGAGCGCTCGCGAGCTGCCGAGTCGATCTCGGCGAAATCCGTAGCCGTCAGACCCGAGCTGCCGACTACCACGGCCACGCCCGCGGCGATCGCCGCCAGCGTGTTCGCCTTGACCGCTGTCGCGGACGTGTAGTCAATGAGGACATCGGTGTCGTCGAGCGCCTCGTCCACCGTCCCGTGCACTGGAACTCCTAGCGGAGCCCCACCAAGCGCCTCCCCAAGATCTTGACCGGCCGCCGATCGGCTGACGGCGGAAACGAGCGAAAGGTCGGCCGCATCGAGCACGGCCC
>DATLQD010000046.1:0-4347 GCA_035535315.1 Gaiellaceae bacterium | reverse complement strand
CTCACAAGATTCCAGATGGCCTTGATCGACGCGAGGTTCACGAAGCAGAAGAACGTCGCGACGACGAAAGGCCTCCGCCGGGCGATGTCCCGATCGCGGAGTAGCGCCCCTGTCGCACCAGCGCCGTACACCGCCAGCTGGATCACCGTGGCAGCTTGGTACAGGCGTCCACGGCGCCACAGAAACGGACTTGTCACTGCGATCACCATAAGGGGAAAGACCATCATGCGCCTCAAGACCTTGTGCGAGAAGAGCTGCACGGCATAGAACCCGTGCCGGAACGGGTTCAGAAGGGCCCGACGCACGAGGACGGAGCGCAGTCCGCGCGTGATGACTCGGACCTTCCGGTCGAATTCGAGCGCGCCCGTTTCGGCCACCGGCTCGTAGGCGACCGCGCTGGGCGCGAAGACGAGTCGGTAGCCTCGGACGATCACGCCTGTCGAGGTGACAAAGTCGTCCGTGACGCCATCCGGGACGATGTCGAACAGCTCGCGGCGGATCGCGTAGATCGCGCCTGTCGCCGAGATCACGTTCCCGGCCCGGCTTTCGGCCGCCTTGAGCATCCGGTCGAGATCCCAGTACCGGAGCTCGCCGGCGGCGATCGAGTCGACGCCGTCCGTCGAGAGATAACGCTGGTCGCCCGCGACTCCTCCGACCGCGGGATCGGCGAATGGGCTCACGATCGCCCGCAGGGCGTCGGGCGCAAAGATGCTGTTGGCGTCGGTGAAGACGAGGATCTCGCCGGCCGCGGCCGCCACGGCGGCGTTCAGCGCGGGCGCTTTGCCTTCGCGCGACCGTCGGAGCAGGCGCACCCCCCTATCCTCGTACCCGCGGACGACTTCGTCGGTGCCGTCGTCTGAGCCGTCGGAGGCGACCACGATCTGGCGGCGGGCCTCGGGGTAATCGAGCGACAGGACGTTCTCGAGCTTCGCGCCGATGGCGTCCACTTCGTTCCGGGCCGCGATGATGACGCTGAGGAAGGGGGTGACGTCCGCGGTGGAGTGCGGCCGCGGTCGGAGCCGAGCGCGGGCGAGGACGAGGGCAGGAAAGAGGGCATACGTGTAGGCGATCGCAGCGCCGGCACCCCAGAAGAGGCGAGTCCTCACGTGGAGGACACCGCCCGAAAGCGATCGACGAGCAGAGCTGCGCTTTGCTCGACGTCGAACTCCTGCTCCACCTTCGCACGTCCCCCGAGAGCGAGTCTGCGCCGGAGCTGTTCGTCATCGTGCAAGCGACCGAGTGCCAGTGCGAGCGCGGCTGGTTCGCCGGGGGGGACGAGGAGGCCGGAGACCCCGTCCTCGATCAACTCCGGGATGCCCGAGATCCGGCTTGCGACGACCGGCACCCCGCTCGCCATCGCCTCCATGAGTACCAACGGGATTCCCTCGCGCTTGCCCTTTCGGGTCGGGACACTCGGCGTTACGAGCACGTCGGACCTTCGAAGGAGCTCGGCGATCTGCGGGCGGGTTCGCTCCCCTGTCAGGTGGACGCGATCAGCCAGGCCGAGGGCCTGGATCCGCTCTTGAAGCGCACGAGCATCAGCGCCCGCCCCGACCAGACGGCACTCGACGTCGATGCCTCCTTGGGCAAGCAACCGGCATGCCTCGACCAAAAACCGCTGCCCTTTCACCTCGTGGAGGGTCCCGACGCAAATGATGCGGAAGCGGTCGTCCTCCCGAGCGTCGTCGGGGTCCTCCGGCCGAAAGACGGCCGTATCAACTCCACAATGGATAACGATCAGCTTGTCCCGGTGACGGTCGCCGCATTCGCGTGCGATCAGATCCCGATTGTACTCCGAGATCGGCACGACGAAAGCGGACTCGGCGACCTTTTCACACAGCATGCGCCGATCGACGTGCAGGTCCGACCCGTGTGCCGTGAAGCTGTAGGGAATCCCTGTCAGCCGGTGGATCAAAAAGCCCGCCAGCGCGGGGTGATTAGCGAAGTGGCAATGAACGTGATCGACGTCCTCGGCCGCCATGAGCCGAGCGACGTGAACGACTTTCGGGAAGATCCCGAGGCCACCGACCAGGAAGTTGACGCTCCCCACAGTGCCCCGGAAAAGGGCCCAGAGAGCGCCGAGGTAAGCCCGCGGCATTGTCCGCAAGAAGTGAAGTTGGCTCCTCAGGATCGTCCATGAGAAGAACGGCTGGTAGTGCGCCCGCGCAACGAGCCGGACCGCCTCCGGATGGACGACCTCGGACCGTTCCCGAAGGAGCGGGTAGAGCTCGACGGTGGCTCCGCGGCGCTCGACCGCGAGCATCTCGTAGAGCACGAACGTCTCGCTCACCTTGGGGAAGCGCGACATCACGTAAGCGACCTTGAGCGGCTTCGCGCGAGCCGCGCCCTCATCGCGCTTGTGGCCGTGGGCACTCGCCCCGGCCTCGCCACCCCGTCCCGGCCGCATACCGGACTCATAGCACCTGCCGGGCAAGGGCTCGCCCTTGAAGGGCAGGTGCACGTCGGCTGCGGCGGGTTCATCTGCCCGGCGAACGAAGTACAGTTAGACGCCAGGGGGAAGGCTCGGCCTGTACAACCGAGCGAAGGAGGCCGGAGATGGTGAGCTCCCTTCGGACGCAGCTCGAGCACGATGCGGTGCATGAGTGGGAGGTCGCCCCCCGGGTCGCGCTCGCCGTCTTCTTCGCGCCTTTCGTGGGCGCGGCGGCGGTGATCCTGGCCCGGGCGGACAAATCCTTCTTCCGCTTCCTGACGCGTGAGGACTCCTTGCTCGAGTGGGCGCAGTTCGTCGGCTTCGTAGCGGCAGGCGCTCTCGCCGCGCTGGTTGGATGGCGGCTCCTCGGGCAAACGCGACGTCTCCCGGCGATCCTGTTCTTCGCATTCGCGCTCGGGTGCTTCGCTATCGCCGGCGAGGAAATCGCCTGGGGCCAGCGCATTTTGGGTTACGACACGCCTGAGTCGATCGAGGAGATCAACGAGCAGCGAGAGACGACGGTGCACAACATCGGCTCGGTTCAGGACGCTGCCAACATCGCCTTCACCCTCGTCGGTCTCTACGGCTCTGTGGGCGCGTGGTTTCTCCGGCTACGGCGCCCTCGATGGGCTTTGCGACCGGACGTCGATCTCCTGATTCCGCCGCTGTTCCTGACCTCTTGCTTCTTCGTCGTTTTCGGCTACAAGATCTTGCGATACATCTTTTTCCCCGAATCGGGCTACACCGTGACGAAGCTCGGCGAATGGCCGGAGCTCTGCCTCGCCTTCGCCTTCGCCGCGTACTCCTTCCTGACGCTGCGCCGCATCCGCGCCGTGAGCGTGTCTCGTCGAGGCGAAAGCGGCTAACCCTCCGCGGCTTCCCCATACACGCGGACGTAGGATCGGGCCACGGCGCCCCAGTCATGGTTTGCGGAGACGTAGTTGCGCGCCGCACGGCCGAGTTCTTGCGCGAGCGCGTTGTCGTCGAGCAGCCTGACGATGTGCGCTGCAAGCTCCTCCTCGTCGGCACCGACGAGGAGCTCCCGGCCCGGCTCCACGTCGATCCCTTGCAAGGCCAGCGGGGTGGCGACACAGGGAAGCCCACTGGCCATAGCCTCGAGGAGCTTGTTCTTGATACCCGTGCCGCTGACCATCGGGCACGCGTACACCCGGCTCGAGGTGAGCCACGGACGGATGTCGGGAACCGCGCCCGTGACCTCCACTCCCGGGCCTGCGAGTGCAGACACTCGTGGCGCCGGCGAGCGACCCACGATCGCAAGCCGGGCAGAGGGCCGGGCGGCCCGGACTCTCGGGTAGACGCGCTTTGCCAGAAGCTCCGCCGCCGACACGTTCGGCGCATAGCTCATGACCCCGGTGAACACGATCCGGTCCGGGTCTAGGACGGCAGCCGGGTCCGGGGCGTAAGCCTCGACATCGACGCCGTTGGGGATGACGGTGATCGGGAGGCGATCGTCAACCGCCAAAAGCGCCTCCCGGTCGGCGTCGCTGACGACCACGATCCGAGGGAAGCGCGGGTATTCGGCCGCCTCGAAGCGGCGGACGCGAGCGGCTTCGCCGAGAAGCAGCCGGCGCCGGACCCCGCCTGCGAGGAGGGCTCGGGCCTCCACGTTCAGATGCCAGGCGTCGAGCGCCGCGAGCACGGACGGGCGCCCCGAGAGCAGCTTCCCAAGCCCAGCGAGTCGTCCCGACGCGACGTGGACGACGTCCGGTCGAAAGTGCTCGATCTCCTCGAAGAGCGGCCCGGCGATGCGCCCAGCGATGAGATCGGCGTGGAGCGGCCGGCGCTTCGCCGCGGCCCGGAGGAGCCAGGCCAAATCGCTGACTCGGCTCGGATTCGGTCGCGGTAGGAGGCGCATGAATCCATCATCAGCACCGTCCTGCTGGTCGGGCGCGCGA
>DATLQD010000045.1:0-12953 GCA_035535315.1 Gaiellaceae bacterium | reverse complement strand
GGCGACTGCCTGATCCGCTCCCCCTCGCGATCCCCGGGCAGCCCGGTGGACGTGCGGAGGTCGTCCACCGTCTCCGCGGCAATGTCGAGTGCGCCTTCCTCGACGGCGGCGAGATTGATCCCGACGCGCACATGTGGGACCCCGTAGAGGTCGGCGGCCACGGCGGAGCTGTACTCGTTCGGGTCTCGGAGAACGAGGTCAGGTTTCCATTCCTCGAACGCCTCGCGGAGACGAGGCAGCATCGCGCGCGCGTCGAAGCGGGCGAAGATCTCGCGGACGACGAGGACGTTGGCCTCCTCGGCCGACACCGTTGGCGTGCGGTCCCAGACAGGGCGGATCTCCTCCTCCGGTGGGTCCGCGCACTCCCAGAATGCATAGCCCGTCTTCTCGACCGTCGGCGCCAGCGCGGAGGGGCCCGCAACCAGCACCTCGTGCCCCTGCCGCAGCGCCGCGCCAATGAAGGGCATGAGCGGGTTGAAGTGGCCCGCTCCTTGCGTCGAGGCAAAGAGCACGCGCATGCCTCTATATGTAAGCACGGTCGAGCGGCGATCGGCGCCCGAAATCGGTTAAAGATCCCTGGCCAGGATTCACCGACAGGGGGAGTGTGATGAACCGGAAGCGATTTCGGCTGAGCGCCGTCGCGGCCATGCTTGCCGCGCTGACATGCGTGGCGGTCGCCCTCGCGGCGACTGGAGTGAAGACGGCGAAGCCGCCCTACCTCGTGCCAACAGCCCCCGGAGTTGTCGTCGACCCGATTCTCTCGACGGGCGACATCGTCCCGACAGGCCAGGTGCCCTCGTACCAGATGTCCGGGATCCCGGACGGGCTCGGCGGGTACTCGAACAGTGGGGACACCTACACCGTGCTCATGAACCACGAGCTCGGCGTCACGTTCCCCGGACAACCGGCGGGCGTCAATACGCGCATCTCGAGGCTCATGATCGACCGGGCGACGAACAGCGTCCTCTCGGCAAAGTACGTCTTCACGGGTAACGAAGGGTTCGAGCGCTTCTGCTCCGCAACCCTTGAGATCATCCACGGCACGCCGTGGTACTTCACCGGCGAGGAGGCGATCAACGGCATCCCGCCCGCGCCTCCCGCCGGCCACGACGGCAGCTCGATCGCCATGAACGCCGGGACCGGGCAGTGGTGGGAAACTGAGCACTTCGGCCACCTCCAGCACGAGAACATCGTGCCGACGAAGCTGTCCAAGTGGTTCTTCCTGACCACGGACGACGACTTCCGGCCAGGCCAGGACGCGTACCTCTACGCGTACATTGCGAAGTCATTCCAGGCCGCCATCACGGGCGACCCGGCGAAGGGAAGCCTGTACGTGTGGAAGGCCGACGACGCAATCGACTCGACCCAGATCCACAAGGGCGAGACGCTGACCGGGAAGTTCGTACCGATCAGCCAGGCCGAGAACGCCGATTCCGTCACACTGAAGGCAGCGGCCGCGGCGCGCGGCGCGTTCAAGTTCGACCGGCTCGAGGACGCGGCGCTCTACAAGCCGAAGAAGGGCCGCTACTACTTCGCGGACACCGGGAAGGCGCCTCGCACCCTCCGCGGGCGTATCTACCAGTTCGACGTCAACCGGGCCGACCCCACGAAGGCTTCACTGCAGGTGATCCTCGACGGTGATGCAGGTGACGACGTCTACAACCCGGACAACATCGACACGTCCGCGCGGTCGATCGTGATCCAGGAGGACCGCGAGTCACCGTTCCGCGGCGGCCCCGTGCCGCCCAACCCACCGGTCGCCGACAGCGGGCACAACCGCGTGCTCGTCTACGACATCGAGACAGGGACGCTTCAGTCCGTGGCGCGGGTCGACACGCCAGCGACGCTGCGCCCCGGTACCTGGGAGTCGTCGGGCGTCATCAACGCCTTCCAGATTCTCGGCGCGGGTTGGTGGCTGACCGACGTCCAGGCCCACAACACGACCGCATTCCAGCCGGGGCCGACGCTCGACCCGAATTCGGGGACCGGCGAGGACGGACAGCTCCAGGCCGTCTACATCCCGCAGACGATCGGCCCAGCCCCCGACGACGAGTAGCGCCTTCGGACACGACGAGACAAGGGGCGGCCCAAAAGCCGCCCCTTGTCGTTCAGGTCCGTTCGGCGCTACGCGGAGTAGACGGGCTGACGCTCGGCCCGGCGGGCGCGCGCTTTCGCCGCCTCGACCTCGCGGTCCTTCGGCGGCGCCGAGGTCACGAGCTCGCCAAGGAGTTGGCTCGAGGCGGCGGCAACGGCGTCGACCGCGCGCTCGAAGGCCTCCTCGTTCGCCCGCGACGGCTTCGTGAAGCCGCTGATCTTGCGGACGTACTGGAGCGCTGCGGCACGCACCTCTTCCTCGCTGGCGAGAGGCTCGAAGTTGTAGAGCGTATGGATGGATCTGCACATGGCCGACAGCCTAGCGCCGCATGAAGGCGGCTTCCAGGGAGTCGCTCGAAGGGCCGCCCGCGGCGTAGCTCGAGGTGCCGTTGGCGAGCAGCTCCTGCGCCGCGGCCAGCAACGCTCCGTAGGCCGAGCGCGCGAGCGCGCCCCCCGTCGAGACCCTCTGCACGCCGACGGAGGTCAGCTCCGACACGGTCGGCCCGTGCGGGAGGGCGAGAACGTTCAGGGGCACGCCGACCGCCTCCACGACAGCCGTGATCTGGTCGAGGTCGGAGAGGCCTGGCGCGTACACGACATCCGCGCCGGCATCGCGGTAGGCGATCAGGCGAGCAATCGTGTCGTCGAGGTCGTGGACGCCGCGGATGTGGTTCTCGGCTCTCCCTGTCAGAACCATGGGGTCTGGCGGGTGGTGGGCGGCTTCCGCGGCGACCCTGACTCGCGCCGTCGCCTCCTCGACGTCGTCGATGCTGCTGGTGGCGGGGTCGTAGTCCTCGATCGAGAATCCCGCCGCTCCTGCCTCCGCAAGAAGCTCCACCGTTCTGGCGGCTCCACCCGGGTCGTCCGGGTAGCAGCGCTCGCTGTCGACGTTCAGTGGCAGCGAAGTCGCCGCTGCCAGGCTCGCCACATGGGCGACCAACTCGTCGCGGGACACGCTTTGATCGGGCTTCCCGTTCGACCACGCGAATCCGGCGCTCGTCGTCGCGAGCGCTTCGAACCCGAGCGATTCGAGCAGTCGGGCAGAACCGACGTCCCACGGATTCGGCATCACGAACAGCTCTTCTCGGGCATGAAGGGCCTGAAAGCGCGCACGACGATCGCTGATCGACACGGTCACTGGCTTTTGGCTTCACCGACCGTCGTCACTTCGTCCCCAAGGTGGAGGAAGAAGGAAGCGAACGCACCCGCGATGCCGGTCACGAGACAGAGTGCGGTGAGCTCGAGGAAGATGTCAACGATGCGCCCGCCGGTCGTGACGGGGTTCCGCATCTGCGACGAGACCGTTAGCAGCTGGACTGTAGAAAAGAAGAACGCGTCCCAGAGGTTGTGAATCTCGCTGCGCTTCGCGTCGTCTTCGAAGAGCAAGATCAGCAGCGTTCCGGCCACGTCGACGATCCCGACGAGCACCATCGCCTCTTTCAACCGGCGGCGAAGGATCTGGTGCGGCGTCGGCGGATTTCGACGGAGCATCAGCCGAAGGTGATGATGTGCCTGCACTCACCGAGGATCGCGGAGCGATCGGACGGTCGAGGTATTCGCTGGCCGGCGAAGTCGTTGCGGCCTGCCGATGAACGATCAGTGACGGCCCTGCTCGAGCGCCCAGTAGTCGCGGTGCTCGACGACGAGTCCGTCAGCGCGGAACCGCAGCAGGGTCGTCCCGGCTAGGGTCGTCTCCTTCCCTTCGTAGACGAGGACAGCGCGGTACTCGACCGCGGCGCGGTCGGCGTCGACGAGCGGCTCGCCGAAGCCGCACTCAGCCTTGCCCTCCTCCTCGGCGAAGACCCGGCGGACGTACTCGCGCGCGTTCTCCGGCTCGCGGAAGGGGTGCGAGCGAAAGTCAGCATCCGGCGCGTAGAGGGCGGCGATCGCTTCGACGTCCTTCGCCGGCCAGGCATGGGCCCATGTATCCGCCCAGCGGCGCGCGGCCGTGCGCGCGTCGGAGTCAGTGGATCTCGACGCCGCTTCCATGGTTCTGCAGTCTAGGAAGAAGAAGCCTCACCGTTGGCAGGGCCTTCTAGGCAAGCGCACGAATGGCCCGCGCGCGGGCCCGGCGGTTACGGGGCTTCCGAACTAGTCGAGACACGCCGATGACTTTTTCGCCGTCATGCGGTCTAGTCAAAAAGACATACGTGGTTCACAACAATCCGCAGGAGGAGTCTTCCGTGCCTGAGACGCAAATCCTCATGAACGGTCTCGCGTTCCCCGAATCCCCACGCTGGCACGATGACCGTCTTTGGTTCTCTGACTGGGGCGCGCACGAGGTCATTGCCGTCGAGCTCGACCGCAGAAGCGAGGTCATCGTCCGCGTCCAATCATTTCCAATGTGCATCGACTGGCTGCCCGATGGGCGGCTGCTGATCGTCTCGGCGAGCGAGGGGCTTCTTCTGCGCAGGGAGCGCGACGGCTCACTGGTGGCCCATGCCGATCTGAGCAGCCTCGCTGACTTCAAGTGGAACGACATCGTCGTGGACGGTCGGGGCAATTCCTACGTCAACAACACCGGCTTTGACTTCCCAGGTGGCGAGTTCGCCCCGGGGATCCTTGCGTTGGTCACCCCCGAGGGCTTCGCTCGTCAGGTCGCAGACGAAGTCGCGTTCCCAAATGGCATGGTGGTGACGCCCGATAACTCAACGCTGATCGTCGCCGAGTCCTACGGCAACAAGCTCACGGCCTTCGACATCGCGGCTGATGGCAGCCTGTCGAACCGTCGGCTGTGGGCCGACCTCCGAGGCGGCGTCCCCGACGGCATCTGCCTCGACGCTGAGAACGCGATCTGGTACGGGGACGTCCCCAACAAGCGGTGCGTGCGCGTTCGCGAAGGTGGCGAGGTGCTGCAGACGATCCAGCTTGACCGCGGTTGCTTCGCGTGCGCTCTCGGGGGGGCGGACAGGAGAACGCTGTTCTTGACGGCAAACGAGTGGCGTGGCACTGCGAACATGGCTGACGGGTCACGCACGGGCCAGGTGCTAACCGCTGAGGCGCCTGCACCGGGCGTCGGCTGGCCGTAGGGCAACAGAGCCTTCCGGACCGGTGCGTCGACAAAGCCGACCTCAAGCCCGCTGCAACGCCTTCGGGCCACCGCGGGCCGGTGGCAGGACTTGGAGCCTCCGCGGGCCGGTGGCAGGACTAGGAGCCTGCGACCTCTTGTTATGGGCCGGATGTTCCGAAATCCATCGCTAGGTTTCTAGCGACGACATTTGCTGCGTTGTATTGAAGGTACTGCGCTTCGGCTGGCTCGATTCCGGCCGTGAATCGGCTCCAGGTCGGATCTCGATGCGAGAGAACGGCGTAGAAGACACAGGCCATGAGGTATGAGCCGAGTTGGTTGGGATGCCCGCTCCACCCCAAGAGGTCGAGTCCCGGTTGGCGTCCCAGAGCTTCTCCCCAGGCGAGCCCGACCGGGACAACAGTTGCGGGTAGCTGCAAGGCGAGATCCGAGTAGCCGTACCAGAGACGGCTCTGCGCGGCCTCGTAGCTGTCCCCATCCACCCCTCGACCGCCGTACGGCAGGAACAGGAACGTGCGGGCCCCGGCCCGTTCGATCTTCGCGTGGAGAGCACGCACGAACGGGTCCATCTCGCGACGACGCTCATCTTCGGGCAGTGACGCGACCCGGCTGTGCTCTTGCAAGACCACGACGTCCCATGGCACCTCTTTCAGCAGCGCTGCCAACCCGTCGTCCTCGGAGGCAAATTTCAACCGCCAACCACCGGCCGTGTACTTGACGGCGAAGATGGGGCGCGCTCCGGGGTCGGCCGCCGCGAGCTGGTGGACGAGCGCGGGCATGTCGTTCGTGTACGTAATGCTGTTGCCGACGAAGAGGACGCGCAGGCCGACGCGGTCACTGCGCGCCAGCGCCAAATCGCCGCTGGCGGACGGATAAAACTTCGGCAGCACACCGAGTCCGACCAGAAGAACGTAGAGCGCGAAACCCGACACCAGCCCGGCGACAACGACAACGGCGGCTCGGAAGAGTCGACCAACCCGTCCTCGGCCGGCGACGCGAGAGCGGTTGCCACGCATGGTCGACACTAGGTCCGGTCTTATCTGGTAGCTCCACTCGACCTACTGGTCAAAAGCGGAGCCGTAGCTCGACGTTCAGCCCTTTATCGGCGGCGGTTCGTCGTTCCGCTTTCGGCCCTCGTTCGCGATTCCATAGCCGCCGCCGCCGGGCGTGTCGATGGCGACCACGTCTCCCGGCTGCAGGCGCATGCGTACCTTCGGGGGCAGCTCGGCACCGTTCACCCGGTTCCTGCCTCGCGCGCCGGGCTCTCCCCCACGCGCCCCTTTGGGCTGGTGTCGCCGTCTGTCCGCCAGGATCGAAAGCTCGCATGCCTCGAGGGCCCGGAGCGACCGCGTGACGCCGTCGCCGCCCCGATGTAGGCCCCGGCCGCCGGTCCCGTCCCGAAGCCGGTATTCCTCGACACGGATTGGGTACGCAAGCTCGAGTGCCTCGATCGGCGTGTTGAGCGTGTTCGACATCGCGACGTGGACACCCGAGGGGCCGTCGGCCCAGGCACAGGCGCCCTGCCCGCCGCCGATCGTCTCGTAGTACGTGAACCGCGAGTTTCCGAGCGTCACGTTGTTCATCGTGCCCTGCCCCTGGGCCGGAGCCTCGACTGCATCGGCGAGTGCCAGGAGGAGGCAATCGACGATGCGACTTGAGGTCTCGACGTTTCCAGCGGCCACCGCGGCGGGACGTTCCGCGTTGACAAGCGAGCCCTTGGGTGCACGGACGGTGACCGGTGCGTGGGCCCCGCCCGCGGCCGGCAGGTCCGGATCCGTGACGACTTGAATCACGAAGTAGCAGGCCGCTTGCGTGACCGCGAGCGGGCAGTTCAGATTGCCGTCGAACTGCTCCGAGGTGCCGTCGAAGTCGATCTCGACCGAATCGCCTCGAATTACGACGGTTGCCGCGATCATCAGCTCGCCCGCCGCTGTCTCGACCGTCTCCGCTGCCGCGTAGTCGCCGTCGGGAATGCCTCGAATCGCCGCTCTGGCGCGGCGCTCGGAGTAGTCGAAGAGCTCTTGTCCCGCCTGGTGGTACCACGACCGGCCGCGCTGGCCGCACACCTCCGCGACGCGCCGTTCGGCGAGCCGGTGGACCGCAATCTGCGCCTCCAGGTCCCCGATCCGCTCGTCGTAGGCGCGACTGTTCACCGCAATCAACTCGACGAGCGCAGCGTTGACACCGTCGCGATCGGCGATCAGGGAAGGCGGGATGATCAACCCTTCCTGGTAGATCTCGGTCGACTCGGCGGGCATGCTCGCCGGCGCCATCCCACCGACGTCGGCATGGTGAGCGCGCGACGCGGCGTAGCCCATCCGCTCACCGTCGACGTCGATCGGCGAGACGAGCGTGATATCCGGGAGATGCGAGCCGCCGGTGAAGGGATCGTTCAGGCACCAGATCTCCTCCGGCGAGGGCTCGTGTCGCCGGACGGCGGCCACGGACGCGGGCATGGCGCCGAGGTGGACCGGCATGTGCTCCGCCTGGATCGTCAGTCGCCCATCCGCGTCGAAAAGCGCCGTTGAGCAATCCCGGCGTTCCTTGATGTTCGGCGACAGGGCGCTCCGTATGAGCGCGGCGCCCATTTCCTCCGCGATGCCATGGAGGATGCAGAAGGCAACGTCCAGCTCTCCGGCGTTCATGCGCCCCGACTCAGGACGAAGAATCCGTTCTCGTCGGTCGTTCCACTCCAGCCCTCGGGCAGAACGCAGGTCGACTCGGCGAACTCGACAATCGCCGGTCCTGAGACGGTAATGCCGTCGGAGGCGCGCGCGCCGTCAACAACCGTGGCGAGGACAGTCTCGCCCTGCCAGCGGATCTCCCTGGAGGGACGCTTCTCCGGAACCGGCCGAGCGCCGCTCGACAACAGCGCGTCAGGCGAAAGTGTCGCTCCGGCGCCTTCGGACGTGCGCCAAGCGCGCAGCGTGACGACCTCCACCGACCAGTCACGGTGCGCGTGGCCGTAGCGAAGATCGTGGAGCTGATGGAAGGCGGCTTCGACCTTCGAGGGTGGCGCACCGAAAGCGAACGGGACCGTGAGCTCGAACGACTGCCCCTTGTAGCGGAGGTCAGCGGCGCACGAGATACCGCTCTCCTCACCGGTTCCCGCGACGCGGCTGATCGCTGCGGCAAGGGTCTCGCGGTCAAAACTCGCGAGCGGCCTGAGCACTGATAGCGACCGGTCGACCCGTTGGTCGGCCAGAGCCAGTCCCAGGGCGCAGAGGACGCCGCCCGCACGAACGAAGACGACTCGAGACGCACCCAGGAGGTCGGCGACAGCACACGCGTGGACGGGCCCAGCGCCGCCGAACGCGATCACCGTGCACTGCTCGGGGTCGTGACCGCGCTCCACCGAGACCACGTGAAGTGCCCTGACGACCTCGTGCGTCGCCACCTCGTAGACGCCCTCCGCGGCTTCCTGCGGAGTGTCGTATCCGGCTGCTTCGGCGAGCCGGCCGAGGGCGGCCTCGGCCTCCGCGACGTCGAGGCGCATGTGCCCCGCGATCCCCCGGTCGCGGGGCAAATACCCGAGGACGAGCGTGGCGTCCGTGACGGTGGCCTCGGTGCCGCCGCGGCCGTAGCACGCCGGCCCAGGCCAGGCTCCGGCGCTCCGAGGACCAACACGCAACGCGCCACCGGAGTCGACCCACGCGACAGACCCACCGCCGGCGCTCACCGTATGGATGTCGAGCATCGGCAGTCGCAAGGGGAGGCCGGCGACCTTGCGCTCCACGGTGATCTGGGCGTCGTCGTCACCGAGGAAGAAGACGTCACAGCTCGTGCCGCCCATGTCGAGACCGATCGCCGGAAGGTGACCGCCCTTCTCGGCGATCAAGCGCGCAGCGATGACACCTCCTGCCGGCCCGGAGAGCATCATCCCCGCCGGGTGCGCGGACGCCTGCTCGAGCTCTGCGACGCCGCCGCTCGAGAGCATGATCAGCGGCTCGGGGAGGCCGCTCTCCCGAAGCCCTCCGCCCAGACTCGCCAGGTATCGCCGCGTCGGCGGACCGACGTAAGCGTCCAGGGTCACGGTCGTGGCGCGCTCGTATTCCCTCAGCTCGGGAAGAAGCTCGTGGGATGCGACGACGAAGACCTCCGGGAGAAGCTCGCGGAGGATCTCGGCCGTTCGCTCCTCGTGGCTGGGATCGACGAACGAAAAAAGGAAGCAGATCGCGACGGCCTCGAGGCCCTCGAGAAGAGACAGCTCCGAGCCGAGACCGCGGACGGCCGCCTCGTCGAGCGGGCGGATCACCCCGTCCGGCCCCACGCGCTCGGGAACCTCGAAGCACCATTCCCGCTCTACAACCGGAGCGGGCGGAGCCTCGCAGAGCCGGTAGAGACTCGGACGCGCCTGTCGCCCGAGCCACAGGAGGTCTCGAAAACCCTCGGTGGCGACGAATGCCGTCCGCGCCCCGCGGCGCTCGAGCAGCGCGTTCGTGGCGACGGTCGAACCGTGGACGATCACTGTGCTCTCACTCGCGCCGCGCCCGAGCCGGGAGAGGATCTCGGAACACGCCTGGAGGACTCCGTCTTCCTGGCGCTCGCTCGTGACCACCTTCTCCGTGACGATGCCGTCGGGGAGGATCCCCACCGCATCCGTGAACGTACCGCCAACGTCGACGCCGATAACGACTGCGGTATCGCGATCAGACATCAACGGCCACGCGACATTCGCTCGGCTCCGACATCCCGTTCGACCTGTCCCTCGAACCTTTCGCCCTCGAATTGCTCGGAGGCGGTCGTCTAGATGTTTTCGGCATGTCGCCCTAGTTTGGGCTTGGAGCAGGAGCGGGTTAATATCCTCGAGGCGGAAGGAACCCTTTGCGGCGTAGCTTCTAGATGGTCACGACGTCGGTCGGAGGGAACAATGAAGATCAACGCAGGTGAACTGAAGCGACAGATCGGGATAGCCGGCACCCGTGGCTGGGCGCCAATCATGAACCAAGCCGAGAGACGCCACAAGCTGCCCGCCGGGCTCCTGATCGCAATCGCCTCGCGCGAGACGGACATGAATGACATCGTGGGTGACAACGGCCACGGGCGCGGGCTTTTCCAGATCGACGACCGCGCCCACACCGACTGGCTCTCCCAGCACGGAGCTAGAGGGAAGGGCACAAAGCCGCCGGTTGCCGATGCGGCCGAGTTCGCGGCGGCGCTCCTCGCGTCGAACCGGAGCTTCGGGCAGAAGAACGGCATCGGGCGGAAGGACCTGCTCAAGTTCGCCTGCTCCGCCTACAACGCCGGGGCGGGCGGCGCGCTCGCCGGCCAGCAAGGCGGCGACTCCGACGCGCGGACGACCGGCCGCGACTACGGGCGCGACGTGCTGGAGCGCCTCGCTGCGATCAAGGGTGGCAATGGCGGTACCTCGCAGGCGGTCGGAGACGGCATTCTCAGGAAGGGGTCGCGTGGGGCGAAGGTGACGCGGCTCAAGCGTGATCTACAGGCATGGTTCGATCGTAATGTGCCCGGGGTTTGGGAGACGTTCAAAGTCGGGCCCGGGGCCGCGTTCGGTGCCGCACTCGATCGCGCCGTCCGCGCCTTCCAGCAGCGGAACGGGCTGACGGTGGACGGCGAAGTCGGCGAGCAGACGCTTGGCAGGCTCGGCGGGGGAGCCGCACGTTCCCGGCCGCGTCTACCGGACCTCGCGGATTTGCGGTTCGATGCGCCAAAGAAGCGAGGCTCGAAGGGCGCGCGTGTGAAGCTCGTGCAGGCATGGCTCTGCCTGCACGACTTCAAGGTCGTCGTCGATGGGGATTTCGGGGCGGCGACTGCCTCGCAGGTCCGAAAGTTCCAGGCCAAGCGGAAGCTTCCCGTTACCGGCGTCGTCGACGAAGCGACGTACAACGCGCTTGTCCAGCCGATCGTCGCTGCGCTTTCCCCGCGCTCGGGTCCTCGCGCCCTTGGTCCGCTTGTCGTCGCGTACGCTCGCCAGCACCTGCAGCAGCATCCGCTGGAGGTCGGCGGCCAGAACGCAGGGCCATGGGTGCGGCTCTATACCGACGGGAGGGAGGGCCCCGACTTCCCCTGGTGCGCGGGCTTCGCGACCTTCTGCCTCAAGCAGGCATGCGACACCCGCGGACGCCCAATGCCGATCGGACGAACCCTCGCTTGCGACGAGATGGCGCGTCAGGCGGGAGACCAGCTTCTCCGCCAGCCGAAGCCGTCGCAACGCAAGCGGATCAAGCCGGGAAGCTTCTTCCTCAAGCTCGCGACACACGGCGAGCAGTTCAAGTACGCCCACACCGGCATCGTCGTGCGCGCCGAGGCCGACACCTTCGCGAGCATCGAAGGGAACACGAACGACGAAGGCTCTGCAGAGGGCTTCGAGGTCTGTGCCCGCACTCGGGGCTACACGGGAATGGACTTCATCCTGATCTAACGAGCCTAGGGAGTCTCGAGGTTCGTCTTATCCAGCTTCCCCGACCGGCCCCCGGCGTGTTTCCTCCCCCTCCCCGCGACGGACGGCGTTGCTCGCCGGCGGCGGTGCTCCCGTCCCGCGGATGCGAACGATCTTGCTCAGGAGATCGAACCAGAACGGCGCGCCGAGCAGGACGGCTCCGATGGTCAGCAGCAGCCCCAGCACCTTCTGAACCCAGTCAGTCGCATTGGCGGGAAGCTGGGTCGACCCTTCGCCGAAGCTCAAATTCCAGCCGAGCGGCAGATCGAGCTTCTTCACGGCGTTTTCGAGCGCGACGTCGTCGAGCGTCCCCCTTGCGGTCTGGCTCGCCTCCCTCACGACGGCCGTCCGGACGGCGTCGTCGCGCCAGAGCACTCGTCCGGCCGCCAGCGTGTCGGCGTTCAGGACCACGACCACGACGGCTGCGATGACTGCGAGCAGCACGTGGACACGGCGCTTGTACCAGCCCGAGACGCGCTCCATCGCGTCGTCGAACCACTCCTCCGCAGCATGCTGAAATCGCTCTGCGTCCCCATCGGCCGAGCGATAGAGCGCGAGCAAAGCCTCGGAAAGCTGCGCATTGGGAATCGCCGCGAGGGAGCGCTCGAAGCCTGACTTTGCGCGCTTCACTCGTGCGCGCGCGCTGTCGGCCTCATCCCCCTCTGCGTCCTCGAGCGCCGCCTTTGCCTCGTTTGCGATGTCGCTGATCGCAACCACGAACGTGCGCGATGGGACATACGACGGATAGGGCGGTTTTGCGAGGAGCCTTCTTAACCGGCTCCAGGGCCCCCGTCGCGCGGTTGCAGCGTCCGCCGCCGGGTGCGGCGCGCGCCTTGGTCGGGTCAGGCCCTGGATGAGCGGATGCGCGTAGAACCTCTCAGTCGTCGCGATTCCGGCAGGCGTTTCCGACACGGCCCCGCTCAGCAGGTTCAACAGGCCTGTCTCGAGGTAGCGCGCGCGGAGGCCAACCGCCGTCGCGATCGCCTCGTTCACGGTCGAGCAGACGAGCGCCAGCACGACGTAGAGAAAGACCAGGCCGATCGCGACGTCGAAGGCCGGAGAGTCGAACATGGCCAGACGTTACGACGGCGGCAGGACGGCATCGGCGCACGTGATCGCCGTAGCTGGCAACTCGCCACGGGACGCAGAAAAAGAGGAGTACAAATCGGGTACTTCCGGCTCGGCCTTATGCTCGAGCCGTGCCTGCAGACCGAGACAAGCAGATCGACCAGCTCTACAGCGCTCCCCTGGACAAATTTGTTGAGCGCCGCAACGAGTTCGCCCGCTCTCTCCGCAAGGACGCTAACCGCCAGGCGGCCGATGAGGTAAGGAAGTTGCGCAAGCCGACCCTCCCGGCCTGGACGGTCAACCAGCTGGCCCGCCGCGAGAAGATGCGTCTTCGCGGCCTGCTCACCGCCGGAGAGCGCCTAC
>DATLQD010000044.1:0-3632 GCA_035535315.1 Gaiellaceae bacterium | reverse complement strand
TTCTCGTCGACGCCTGTCTCGCGAGGGGTCATTTCCCGACGCGGTACTTGAGATGGGTCACACCAGGTGCCACGACGGCGCGCGTGCACTCGAGCCCGATCTCTGCGCCCTCGAGGTTGTCGAACAGGCGGGCCCCGGCTCCGAGGAGCACCGGGACGACGTGAAGCTGCAGTTCGTCGATCAGCCCTGCCGTCAGATACTGCTGGGCGACGTTCGCGCCACCTGCCAGGGCGACGTCCTTGCCGCCGGCCGCTTCCCGCGCCTGCTCGAGCGCGGACTCGATCCCGTCGGTGACGAAGGTGTACGTCGTGCCGCCTTCCTTGACGACCGGCTCGCGGGGGTGGTGGGTAACGATGAAGACCGGCATGTGGAAAGGCGGCTCGTCTCCCCACCAGCCGTCCCAGGGCTCCTCGCCCCAGGGGCCATCGCCGCCAAACATATTCCTGCCCATCACGGTCGCGCCCAGGTTCTCGAGCGACTCCTCGACGACCGCCGTGGAAGCGTTGACCTCGCCCCCCTCATGGCCGTGTGGCTTGCGCCACGCCTCCAGCCCGACGACCCACTCATGGAGTTGCTCCCCGCCCTCCCCAAGCGGGTTTTCCTCGCTCTGGTTCGGCCCGGCGACGAAGCCGTCCAGCGACATCGAGATGTCGAGTCTCAGTCCTGCCATCGTGTCTCCTACCTCTCAGTGATCGGCCTGAGGCCAATCGTCGGTTGTCGGTGCTTTAGACCCTTCGCGCGGCCGAGGCTCATCGCTGGCCCTTCCCTTCTCGCAGCCTGCTGATCGTCTTGTCGATGCGCCGCTGCCGAGTCTCGGGCTTCTTAGCCTCCTCGATCCCGAACACGAACCAGCGTCTCTGGCTGTACGACAGCCCGTCGAAGAACCGCTTCGCTTCCGCGTCCTGCTCCAGCGCAACCGCGAAGTCGGTCGGCACCGCCACCTCGCGAGGCTCCATGTCGAGCTCGATGTCGACCTCCACCTCGTCGCCGGCGCCAACACCGGCGCCCTCGCGGTTCTCGGCGCTGACTCCGACCAGGTACCTGTTCCCACGAGGGGCCACCGTGCTGCGGTAGGTGTGACCCCCGATTGTGACGCGGACCGCGGGCCGCTTGCCCGAGCCCAGGCCCGCAATGACCTCTGGCGGGACCTCGATTCCAGTCGCAGTTCTGCCGCTCAGCTGGATCTCGGCGCGAAACCTCATGTTCCGGCGGCCTCCTCTTCCCGTCCGGCTGGCTCGTAGGTGAGCATGAGGACACCGTTAGGACCCACCGGCTTGGCTTCCTTGAGTCGCAGAGCGGTCGTACCGCTCCCGTCTCGGAAGAGGCGCTCACCTCTCCCCAACACGACCGGAAAGACCATCAGCCGGTACTCGTCCACGAGGTCGTGCTGCATCAGCGTACTGACGAGTTGGCCGCTGCCGTAGATCAGAATGTCTCCGCCCGGCTGCTGCTTCAGCTTGGTGACTTCTTCCGCGACGTTGTCGTTGATCAGCCGCGAGTTGCTCCACTCGACCTCGCCCAGGGTCGTCGAGACGACGAACTTCGGCATCCCGTTCATCTTGTCGGCGAAGCCGACATCGTCGGTTCTGGATGGCCATGCCTCGGCAAAGCCCTGATAGGTCACACGTCCCAGGAGCAGCGCCTCGCTCGCCAGCACCTCCTCCAGCTTGAACTTGTCCCCGTCCGGTCCGCGGTCGAACTGAAATGACCACGCTCCGAGCCCGGATCCTTCATTTCCGGCGGGGTCTTGCATGACCCCGTCCAGTGACACGAACTCCGATACAACGACCTTGCTCATGTCGCTCCTCCTCTCTGTCGGGTGCAATGAAGACTGCAGCCGAGACGAACTTTCATCGGTGCAGGTGTTGGCGGACAGCTTCAGCCTGCCGATCGGCTCGCGTGACGAGCCCGCTGCTGCGCGAACCTGGGCGTAGTCGTAGGCTAGTGGCGGTCGTGGTAGCCCAAGTCGACGAGGTGGTGCTGACGACGTGTCCCCGGGACTGCTACGACGCGTGCGGCATCGCGGTAGTCAAGCGTGACGGGGCGATCCGGCACGTCCGCGGCGATCCAGAACATGCGGTGAGCCGTGGCAAGCTCTGCCGGAAGTGCTCGATCGGCTACAACGGCGCCTTTCTCGATCCGGCGGCGCGGCTGACGCGCCCGCTGCGCCGCACCGGCGCGAAGGGCGACGGGCAGTTTGAGCCCGTCTCCTGGGACGATGCGCTCGGGGACATCGCCAAGCGTCTCCATCACATCGAGGCGACCGCCGGCGCGCACACAATCGTGAACGCCCACTACACGGGCACCTTCTCGCTCCTCGCCTACTCCTTTCCGCTGCGGTTCTTCCACCGGCTCGGCGCGACCGAGGTCGATCCGGACACGATCTGCAACAAGGCCGGGCACGTCGCGCTCGAGTACGTGTACGGCACCTCCCTCGTCGGCTTCGACCCGCTGACTGCCCGCGACTCCGCCTGCATTCTCGTCTGGGGCGCGAATCCATCCGCTTCGGCGCCGCACGCACATGACCACTGGCTGCCCGAGTCGCCCGCTCGGGTGATCGTGGTCGACCCAGTCCGGACCCCGACCGCCGAGGCGGCCGATCTTCATCTCCAGCCGTTCCCGGGCAGCGACGCCGCCTTGGCCTTCGCGCTTCTGCACGTGATCGCCCGCGAAGGGTTCGTCGACGTGGGCTTCGTCGGCACCCATACTCTCGGCTGGGACGAGCTGGAACCGTTGCTCGTGAGCTGCACGCCAGAGTGGGGCGAAGGTGCGACCGGCGTTCCCGCCCACCTGATCGAGGAGGCAGCCGAGCTCTACGGCCGGGGGCCCTCGTTGCTCTGGCTCGGGCAAGGCTTCCAGCGCCAGAGGACCGGCGGCAACATCATCCGCGCCTGTGCGCTCCTGCCCGCGGTCACGGGCAATCTCGGCAAGCCGGGCGCGGGCTTCCTCTATCTCAACGGGACCGAGTCGCGCCGGATCGACGAGGACTACCTCGCCGCGCCTCAGCTCGGCCCCAACACCCCCGAGCCGATCAGCCACATGGATCTCGTGGACTGCCTCGAGGATCCGGTCCGGTCGCTGGCGCTCTTCTGCTGGAACATCAACATCGCCGCGTCGAACCCGCAGCAGAAACGCCTGCACGAGGCGCTCCGCCGCGAGGACCTCCTCACGATCGCGATCGACCTCTTCCCAACCGACACGACGGACTTGGCGGACTACGTCCTGCCGGCGGCCAGCTTTCTCGAGTTCGACGACCTCGTCGGCTCCTATTTCAATCTCACGCTCTCGGCACAGGTCAAGGCGGCCGAACCGATGGGCGAATCGCTCCCGAACATGGAGATCTTCCGCCGCCTTGCGCTGGCGATGGGGTACCCCGAGCCCGAGCTCTACGAGAGCGACACCGAGTTGCTCGAAACCTTGCTGGAGCGGTCGGGCGTCGGCGAGGACTTCGCCTCCCTCGCCGTCAAGGGCACCGTTCCGATCGCCGCCGAGCCGGTCCTCCAGTTCGCCGACGGCCGCTTCCCGACTCCGAGCGGCCACATCGAGCTCGCCTCCGCTCGCGCCTCGGCAGACGGCCTTCCCCGTCTGCCGCTCCCGCACGCGGACGCCCGGCCGGCAAATGGACGGCTCCG
>DATLQD010000043.1:0-9309 GCA_035535315.1 Gaiellaceae bacterium | reverse complement strand
CCCCGCGCCGTTGCGAGCGCAAGGTCGGCGTCAGCCGGGTTGCCGATCGCGAGCGAACGGGCCAGCGTCGCAGGCCGGACCGGCCTCGCCCGGCCGCCTTCGGCAAAGGCCGTCGCGACCGGGGCACATCCCTCCGCCTGGCCGCCGACGAGCCGTGGGCCGTGGCCGTCCACGAGGCCGAGCCGGCGAAGCTCGCCGAACCCCTGCCCGACCTTTCCGAAGAGCGCGCCGGACGCGATGGGGCCGACGACGACGTCGGGCTGCTCCCAGCTGAGCTGCTCGACGATCTCATACGCGAGGGTCTTTGAGCCCTCGGCGTAGTACGCGCGGAGCCCGACGTTCACAAAGCCCCAATCGAGCTCGAAGGAGAGCTCCAGGCTGAGGCGCGAGCAGTCGTCGTACGTCCCGCGGACGGCATAAATCGTCGTGCCGTAGACGGCGGTTGCGAGCAGCTTCTCAGGCTCGAGGTCGGCCGGGCAGAGGACGACTGCCTCGAGCCCCTCGGCGGCCGCGCGCGCGCCCACCGCGTTCGCCAGATTTCCGGTAGAGGAGCACGCGAGCGTTCCGAGCCCAAGCTCCGTCGCCTTCGCGGCGGCGATCGCGACCACCCTGTCCTTGAACGAGTGGGTCGGGTTCGCCGTGTCGCACTTGAGCCAGAGCTCGGCCACACCGACCTGGGCGGCGAGGCGCGGCGCCGGCAGGAGGGGCGTCAACCCGGGCGCCAGGCGCTGCTCGGCGGGCGCCTCGACCGGCAGAAGCGGCGCGTAGCGCCAGAGCGAGGGCGGACCAGAGGCGATCGACTCCCGGGACACGGTGCGGGCGAGTGCCTCCCAGTCATAGGTCGGCTCGAGCGGTGCCAGGCACTTCGAGCAGACGGCCAGCTGCTCGAGCGGGTGGTCTGTGGCGCAGTTCCTACAGCGGAGCGCGGTGGCGGGCAACGGATCCTCCTTCGGTTGGCTCGACATCCTCCGGGCGACGCCCGGCCGGGCTTGGCACCTTGCTCCGAGGAGCAGGTTGCCGAGGCTTCACAGGGCCGGTTCCCTCAGCCTCTCTCGATGCGGAGCAGGACGGACCCGCTCACGCCGCAAGTATAGAGCCCGTCTGCGGTTCGGGTAGCGTGCCGGGGTGGATTTCGGGCCGCTCCCCGACTGGTTCGACCGGGTTTTCTGGGCCGCGGTGGTTGCCGCCGTCGGCTTCGCGCTCTCGCGCCTCCTCAACGTGTTCGTGCACCGCTGGGCCTCCGGGAGCCCGAGCGACACGGCCGACCTCGTGCGCCTGCGGCGCCGGGAGACGGCGTTTGCCCTGCTCGCGACGATTATTCGCTACGTCTTCTTCGTCGCCGCCGCGGGCATCCTCGTAACGATCCTCGTGCGGGACCGCGTCTCGGCTGCGGCCGGCGCGACGCTGATCATCCTGATCATCGCGTTCTCGGCGCAGAGGCTCTTGACCGACATCATCGCGGGCTTCTTCATCCTCTTCGAGAACCAGTACGGAGTGGGTGACTTCATCGAGGTCGAGCCCTCGAAGTACTCGGGCGTCGTCGAGGCGGTGGGGCTCCGGACGACGGTCATGCGCGACCTGAACGGCGATACCTACTTCATCCCGAACGGCCAGATCATCGCCGTGAAGCGAAGCAGGCGGCGGTATCGCACCTTCATCGTCGAACTGCTCACGCGCGACCGAGATCATGCCCGAGACGTGGTGCGCCAGATCTCAGGGCTCGCCCCGATCGGCGGCGCACGGTTCCTGCGTCCGCCCGAGGTCGCGGACGAGCAGGAGCTCGACGAGGGGCTCTGGCGGATCAGTGTCCAGGCGGACGTGCCCCCGAGCATGGAATGGCTCGCGGAGCGTTACCTCGTCGATTCCCTGAAGAACCGGCTCGACGGCGACCTGGTCACCGAGCCGACCGCGATGGCGCTCGACGACTCGGCCGTGCAGCGCTACCGCAGAACGGTCTTGATTCGATAGCGACGGAGGGGTGATGGGAACCAACGGCGACAAGCTGAGCCGCGAGATCGAAGATGCAGAGAAGCGGGCCGACGAGGCGCGAAAGCGAGCCGGCGAGGCGGCAGCGCTCGAGGCCGAGAATGCCCCCGCCGAGGAAGACGGCGAGGCGCCGGAGCAGGACGAGGAGCAGCCGACCCCACCCGTACAGCCGTAGCGCGAGGCCTACGAGCATGGTGGGCGCGTGATCGCACCCTCGCTCGCCGACGAGACCTCCGCCGCGTACTTGGCGAAAACCCCCCGCGTGTACCGGAGCGGAGGCGGCTTCCAGCCTGCGAGACGCGCTTCGAGCTCGTCCTCGGAGAGCTCGACCCGGAGCTCGCGGCCGTCGACGTCCACGACGACCGTGTCACCGTCGCGGAGCGCTGCTAACGGGCCGCCCCGAACCGCCTCTGGCGCCACGTGGCCGACCATGAGCCCGTGCGTGGCGCCCGAGAACCGCCCGTCGGTGACGAGGGCGACCGAATCGCCGAGACCCTCGCCGACGAGCGCCGCCGTGACGTGGAGCATCTCCCGCATGCCGGGACCTCCCGCTGGGCCCTCGTAGCGGATCACGACGACGTCGCCCGCCTCGATACCCCTCGCCTTCACGGCGGCAAAGCAGTCCTCCTCGGAGTCGAAGACCCGCGCCGGCCCGCGATGAAGCAGCCGCTCGTGGCCCGCGAGCTTCACCACCGATCCCTCGGGTGCGAGGTTCCCGCGCAGGATCGCGAGGCCGCCCGTCGTCTTGATCGGGTCGTCGATCGGGACGACGACCTCCTGGCCTGGATTCTCGATGACGGCAGTCGCCACCTCGCCAAGCGAGCGTCCGTCGACGTTCGGTGCGTCCGCGTGGACGAGATCGCGCTTCAGGAGCTCGCGGGCGACGAGCGCGACGCCGCCGGCCGCGTGCATATCGGTGGCGACGAATCTGCCTCCCGGCTTGAGGCTCGCGACGATCGGAGTCCTGGCGGCGATGCGGTCGAAGTCCTCCAGCTCCAAGGGAATGTCCAGCTCCCGGGCGATGGCGAGCAGGTGGAGGACACCGTTCGTGGAGCCACCGGTCGCGACGATGGATGCGGCAGCGTTCTCGAGCGCCTCGCGGGTGACGATCGACGAGGGCCGGACGTCGTCCCGGACGAGGCTCATCGCAAGGCGGCCAGCCCCGGCCGCGGCTTCGTGCTTTGCGGGGTCGAGGGCCGGAATGCCGTTCAGGCCCGCCGGGCTGATCCCGAGAAAGTCGAGCGCCGTCGACATGGTGTTCGCCGTGAACTGGCCGCCGCAGGCACCCGCCCCGGGGCACGCTGCGCCTTCGAGCTCGTGGACGTCGGCGCCGCTCATCTTCCCGACCGCGTGGGCTCCGACCGCCTCGAAGACGTCCTGGATCGTGACGTCCCGCCCGCGAAAGCGGCCCGGCGCGATCGACCCGTTGTAGAGGACGAGTCCGGGAAGGTCGAGCCGTGCGAGCGCCATGACAGCGGCGGGGATCGTCTTGTCGCAGCCGACCAGGCAGACGAGCCCGTCGAAAAGGTGCCCGCGCGCCACGAGCTCGATCGAGTCCGCGATCACCTCGCGCGAGACGAGAGAGGCGCGCATGCCCTCGGTCCCCATTGAGACCCCGTCCGAGACCGAGATCGTGTTGAACTCGACGGGCATCCCGCCGGCCTCGCGGATCCCGCGCTTCACGTCCTGGGCGAGCTCCCGCTGGTTCCAGTTGCACGGCATCGTCTCGATCCACGTCGTCGCGACACCGACGAGCGGGCGGGCGAGGTCGTCGTCAGTGAAGCCGATCCCCTTGAGCATCGCCCGGGCGGGAGAACGGTCCGGCCCGTCAGTGAGCGCGGCGCTGTGGCGCTTGGCCGGATCGGATGGGCGATCGTACGGGTTCCCGCTCACACCCGCCCTGCCCCCTGGGCCGCAACTCGGAGCGGCATCACGTCGGTCTCCGGGAAGCGCTGTCGGAGCTCCGCCTCGCAGGCCTTCGCGTCTTCGCGGCGCGCCCAGACGACGACAGAGGGGCCGGAGCCGGAAAGCGAGACGCCGAGTGCCCCGCTCGGGAGCCGTTCGCGAACGGCCGTTAGGAGGGGGGCGCGGGCAACCCGGTAGGGCTCGTGGATCCGGTCGGCGAGCGAGGCCGCGAGCAGGTCGGCCGAGCCGGAAGCAAGAGCAGCGCCGAGCAGAGCAGCGCGGCCAACGGTGAAGGCGGCGTCGCGATGTGGAACGGTGCTCGGAAGGCTGGTTCGAGCCGTGGACGTGGCGAGCGTCTCCTCGGGGACGACCGCGATCGGGACCGCCGGAACGTCGTCGGCGATTCGCGCGATGCGCCCGGACCACGTGAGGCACACGCCGCCCGCCAGCGCCGCGGCGAGGTTGTCCGGGTGGCCCTCGAGCTTCATCCCGACCGCGAGCAGCTCCTCGGGATCGGGCTCACGTCCCGCCGCCAGCGTGCCAGCCACGAGGCCGAGTGCGATCACGGCAGCGCTCGAGCCGAGACCGCGCTCACGGGGGATCCGGGTGGTGAAGTCGAATGCCCAGTTCTCCGCGGGGGTCACGCGGGCGAAGGCGCGGACACCGAGATGGCCGAAGTCGGGCGCAGCGCCGTTCGCCTCTGAGATTTCGAGCTCGTTCCAGAGGTCGAAGGCGACCGCGGCCGCATCGAACCCAGGCCCTACGTTCGCGGTCGACCCGGGGGCGCGCACGTGGATGCTCACAGGGTTTCCCCAACAGGAGCGAGCCGGAGGCGAATGACGGTCATGCCGCAGCCTCGGCGATCGAGGTGACGTCCGCATAGACGGCAGTGGCCGCCGGAGACTCCCGAGCGGCGGTCTCCGGGTCCTTCAAGCCGTGGCCCGTAATCACGCACACGACTTGCGTTCCCGGCGCAAGGTCGGACGCCTCGACTCCGGCGAGGGCGGCCGCCGAGGCCGGCTCACAAAAGACACCCTCCTCGCGTGCGAGGAACCGCCAGGCGGCGAGGATCTCGTCGTCAGAGACGGTGACCACGCTTCCTTTAGAGCGCTCGATCGCCTCCGCCACACCGGCGGCGTGAACCGGCTCCCTGATCCGGATTGCGGAGGCTACGGTCTGCGCTCGATCGCCGGACTGGACGGCCAGAAGCCTTGGCTCGCCTGCTCCCCATTCGGCGAAGCCCTTGGCGTAGGCGCAGGTGTTCCCGCCGCCGCCGTAGGGGAGCGCGAGCACGTCGGGTGGCCCGCCGAGCTCCTCCGCGATCTCAAAGGCTGCCGTCTTCTGGCCCTCGAGGCGATGCGGGTTCAGGGAGTTCACGAGCACGTGCGTGCCGCGCCCAGCGAGCTCACGGGCCGAATCGAGAGCGTCGTCGAAGGAGCCCTGCACCTCGAGCAGCCTTGCACCCAGCGCCCGCGCTTGCGCCAGCTTTCCCGATGCGACGGCCCCGACGGGCTGGAGGACGACCGCGGAGAGCCCCGCCCGGGCCGCGTAGGCAGCGGCGGACGCAGCTGTGTTCCCGGTCGAGGCGCAGACGACCGCGTCCGCGCCTGCCTCCAGGGCCTTCGCGATCGCGATCGTCATGCCGCGATCCTTGAAGGAGCCGGTTGGGTTCGCGCCCTCCCACTTGAGACGGATGTCGAGCCCCAGCCGCTCCGAGAGGCGGGGCGCCGGCAGAAGCGGTGTCGAGCCCTCCCCGAGCGACACGAGAGGAGTCGAGTCGGAGAGCGGCAGGCGGTCGCGATATCGATCGGAGAGGGGAAGCGTCAACGCGCTTGCAGACTAGACCTAGACGCCCCGGTCAGAGATCACGCGCATCGCCTCGGGCCGGCCGTGCACCTCGTCGAGCGTCGCCACATCGGCGAGTGCGGCAGACACCCTTCCGCCGGGGGCCTCGTGCGTCACGATGTCGAGTACGGCACCGTCGTCCAGGAGGTGCTGCGTGAGGCGCGCGATCGAGACTTGCTGGGCCGCGAGGCGCTCGGCGACGTGCGCCAGCACGCCGGGTCGGTCCGCGACCTCCACCCGGACGTAGAACGCGGAGCGGAGCTCTCCGGGCGGCAACAGCTCGAGCTCGCGCCAGCAGGCGTCGTTTTGGAGGAAGCCCGTGCCGGTCGTGCCGATGACGCTGACCATGTCGGCCACAACGGCCGACGCCGTCTCGATGCCACCGGCCCCGGGGCCCTCGAGCGTGATCTCGCGGATGGCGTCGCCCTGGAGCATGATCGCATTGAACGCCCCTTCGACAGCAGCAAGCGGATGGTGGCGGTCGATCAGCGCCGGATGGACGCGCACGTCGACGGTGCCATCCACGAGTGTGGCGGCGCCGATGAGCCGGACAACGGTATCGAGCTCGCGCGCAGCCGTTACGTGCTCGGGCCTGATGCTCTCGATGCCCTCGTAGGCGACGTCGGCGAGCTCGACTCGGGTGCCGAAAGCAACCGTGGCCAGGATCGCCATCTTCGCCGCGGCATCCGCCCCGGAGACGTCTTCGGTCGGATCGGCCTCGGCGTACCCGAGCCGCTGGGCCTCGGCAAGCGCCTCGTCGTATGGGGCGCCGGACTCCATCTCGGTGAGAATGAAGTTCGTCGTCCCGTTCACGATTCCGAGGACACGGTGGACGTTCGAGACGACGAGCGACTCCCGGAGCACCTTGATCACCGGGATCGCAGCACAGACAGACGCCTCGAAGCGAAGCTGGACCCCCGCCTCGGACGCCGTGTGGAAGAGCTCCGCCCCGCGCCGGGCAACCAGTTGCTTGTTGGCCGAGACGACCGGCTTCCCGGAGCGAAGCAACGAGAGGACGTACTCCCCGGTGGGCTCGAGGCCGCCCATCACCTCGGCGACCACGGCGATCGAGTCGTCCTCGAGCACGTCTTCAAACCGCGTCGTGAGGACGCCGGGTGACGCGGTGAAGTCCCGCTCCTTCTCGAGATTGCGCACGAGCGCCCGCACCACGCGAAGCCGGTGCCCGGTGGCCCGCTCGATGTCGTCGGCGTTGTCCTCGAGAAGGCGGCTGACGGCGGCGCCGACGGTGCCGTAGCCGAGAAGCGCTACCGGAACGTCAACCGAGCTCACGCGCCGGGGTTCCTTCCCGCTGCATGAGGCTCCGGAGCTCGCGCCCGACCTCCTCGACCTGGTGAGCCGCAGCCTGTTTGCGGAGCTCCTTGAACCGCGGTCGTCCGGCTTCCTCCTCCGCGATCAGCTCGCGGGCGAAGGAACCCGAGCGAATGTCCTCGAGGAGCTTTCGCATCGTGGCGCGCACGTGGTCGTCGACCATGACTGGCCCCCGGGTGAGGTCGCCGTACTCGGCGACGTCGGAGATCGAGTAGCGCATGTAGCTGAAACCGCCTTCGTAGATCAGGTCGACGATCAGCTTCATCTCGTTGATGCACTCGTAGTAGGCGATCTCCGGCTGGTAGCCGGCCTCCACGAGCGTCTCGAATCCGGCCTGCATGAGGGCGGTGACGCCCCCACAGAGGACTGCCTGCTCGCCGAAGAGGTCGCTTTCCGTCTCCTCCGCGAACGTCGTCTCGAGCATGCCGGCGCGCCCGCAGCCGATCGCGGCGCCGTAGGCGAGCGCCAGGTCGCGAGCGTTGCCACTCGCATCCTGCGCGACCGCGATGAGCCCCGGCGTTCCGCCGCCTGCCTCGAACACCTCCCGGACACGGTGACCCGGCCCCTTCGGCGCGACCATGATCACATCGTGGCCCTCCGCGGGCGCGATCTGGCCGAAGTGGATGTTGAACCCGTGCGCGAAGAGAATCGCGGCGCCCGGCTCGAAGTTGGGCTCGACCTCGGCCTCGAAAATGCTCTTCTGGACGTGGTCGGGCACGAGAACGGCGACGAGTTGCGCGCCTCGGACGGCGTCGGCGATCTCGCGAACCGTCAGCCCGGCGCCCTCAGCCTTCTCCCACGACTCGCTCCCGGCGCGCAGGCCGACATCCACCTCCACGCCGGAGTCACGCAGGTTGAGGGCGTGCGCGTGCCCTTGGCTTCCGTAGCCGACGACGGCTACCTTCCCGTCCAGCAGATCGAGGTTGCCTTCGCGGTAGACCTGTGCCATGAGAGTTCCTTTCTTAGATGGTTCGTCAGTAATTGGCGCGCACGCGGGGAATCATCTACCGGAGGACATGCTGAGGACGAGGGGTGCGGCGGCTCGCTGCGCGCGGCAAGGCAATTCGGCCCGTACGGACGAGTTCCTTGACCCCGTAGGGCCTGACGAGCTCCTCGAAGGAGTCGAGGACATCGGGCGGGCCGACCAGCTCGAAGATCATCGCCTCGGGGCCGAGGTCGGCCACGTGCGCCTTGAACGTGTCGGCAACCGCCAGCAACTCGGGCCGGCGCTCCGGCGTGACCGCCACCTTGATCAGAGCCAGCTCACGCTCGACGGTCTCCCCCGGCTCGAGCTCGGAGACCCGGAGGACGTTGACGAGCTTGTGCATCTGCTTCTCGATTTGCTCCAGCGAGTGTTGGTCGCACTCGACACGGAGCGTGATCCGGGAGACGTCCGGCCGCTCGGTCGGCCCGACAGCGAGGCTCTCGATGTTGAACCCGCGACGGGCGAACATGTTCGACACCCTGGCGAGCGCGCCGGGCTTGTTCTCGAGAAGGACGGAGAGAGTATGGGTCACGCGTCGACCGTCTCACCCTCGGGGTACTCGAGGATGTCGATCGCGGCGGCGCCTGCGGGGATCATGGGGAAGCACTTCTCCTCCGGGTCGCACCGAGCATCGACGACGGCGGCCCGTCCACAGGTGAGTGCCTCGTCCAGGGTCTCCTCGAGCCGGTCCTCCGAATCGACGGTGAACCCGGCGCATCCGTAGGCCTCCGCAAGCATCGCGTAGTCGGGGACCTGATGGGTCAGGTGGGTCTGTGCGAAGCGCTCGGCGTAGAACATCTCCTGCCACTGCCGCACCATCCCGAGCCAGCCATTGTTCACGACCACGGTCACGATCGGGAGCCCTTCGAGGGCTGCCGTTGCGAGCTCCTGACAGGTCATCTGGAAGCAGCCGTCACCGTCGACGCAGATGACTGTGGCGTCGGGGCGGGCGGCCTTGGCGCCGATCGCAGCCGGGACGCCGTAGCCCATCGTCCCGAGCCCGCCCGAGGTCACGAACGAGCGCGGCTGGTCACACACGAGGTACTGCATCGCCCACATCTGATGCTGGCCGACTCCTGTCGTCCAGACGACGTCGTCCCGTTCGGCGGTCAGGTCGCGGAGCGTCTCGATCACGGCCTGCGGCTTGAGGAACTCGCCGTCGCGGTCGTAGCGGTACGGGAAGGCCGCACGCCAATCCTCCACCTGACGGCGCCAGGCGAGCGGGCCCACGTACCCGGGCTCGATCAGCTCGCGCAGCT
>DATLQD010000042.1:0-6295 GCA_035535315.1 Gaiellaceae bacterium | reverse complement strand
ATCTTCGACCTCCTCGCGATCACGCCGGAAGAGCAGCGGTTCCGCTTCGGCTTCCTTCTCGATGCGCTCGGGATGGGTGCGCCGCCTCACGGAGGGATCGCATCCGGCATCGACCGGCTGATGATGGTCCTGGCCGACGAGCCCTACATCCGCGACACGGTCGCGTTCCCAAAGAACCAGGCCGGGATCGATCCGATGAGTGGAGCCCCGTCGCCGGTGGGGGAGGAACAGCTCCGCGAGCTCGGAATCATGCTCCGGAAAGAACCCCCTTAAGTCGGCGGCCGATTCCAGCCGATGGATACAGGCATACTTAATCGGCCGCGCCGCACCTGCGGCCGGCGAAGGAAGCCGAAGGAGGATCATGGCGACGCAAGAACCCGGACGCGCGCAACCGGCCACGAGCCTGACCTCGTTGCCGCGCATCGACGACCTGCCGACCGCGGCTCAGGGCTATGAGCGCGTCAAGGTCGAAGAAGCCTTCGACGCATTTCGCCGCCACGTAACGTCCCTCCAGACGAATCTTCGGGTGCTCCAGGCGGCGCCGCGCAAGGGCACCGCTGAGCCGATCGGGCATGCGGTCCGGATGGACACGCTTCACCTCATCCGTGCGGCCGCTGAGTTCGCCGACACGATCGAGCGTGATGCGCAGGAAGCCGCTACGACGCAGGTGGCTCGGGCCGAGCAGGAAATCCGCGAAGCGCAGATGGAGCTCCAGCAGCAGGAAGCGGAGATCGCCCGGATCAGGCAGGAGACCGAGCGCCAGCGGGCTGAGATCATGAATGCCGCGCGCACGGAGGCACGCGAGATCCTCACGAAGGCGAACAAAGACTCCTCGCAAGAGATGCGCCAGGCCGAGTCGAGCGGAGCACGGCTGCTCGAGCAGTCCCGCCACCAGGCGACGGAGATGACCAATGCCGCCAGGGCCGAGGTCGAGCAGACGCTCGAATGGGCTCGCGCCCAGGCCGACGTCATCGTGCAGCGCGCGCGGGGAGGTGCGGAGCAACTGCTGGGCGCAGCCGGCCATGGCGATCCTGCGATCCGGGAAGCCGTGGACGCGATCGTGCGCGCAGCGGAATCGACCGTGGCCGCTCGACGCGGTCCGGAGAAACCCGAGGCAACTGGGGAGGCCGGGACGCCTTCCTCGTCGCCATCAACGCCGGAGGCCGTGCCGACCGCTGACCCGAAGCCAGGCAAGCCGAAGGAAGCAGCTCGGGCCAAGGCTGGGACGACCGGCGAAGAGGCTCCGGAAAGCGGGAAGGGCGAACGGTCGTCACGCAAGGAGCAGAAGCCCCCCGAAGCGTCTTAGCCGCGTTTCGGAAAGGCGTTAGCCTGCCGAGCACGGCCTCGATCTTTCGTCTTCTCGCCCTGGCAGGGTTTCTCGTAGCGGTCGCCGTGGCCGCGTGGCTTGCCGACCTGTCATGGCCTGCCGTCGTCGGCGTGATGGCGCTCGCGCTTGCAATCGCGTGGCTGGTCGAATGGGTCTCATGGCGGGAGGCCCAGGCGCGCATCGCCGCGCCTGGGCTCGAACACCAGGTCGTCGAGAGAGCCCAGGCTCTGCGAGAGCCCGACCCGGCGCCGGAGCCGCCACCAGTGGTCACGACGATTCCCGATCCCGTTGCAGTCGAGGCCGATCCCGAGCCGGTTCCCGTTCCGCCACAGGAGTCTGAAGCGCCCGAGCTGTTGGCGTCCGAGCCGGTCGAGGCCGCACCCGAACCGCAGACCGAGGAGAGGCGGTCGGAACCGGAGCCTGATGTGGAGCCGGAGCCTGATGTGGAGCCGGAGCCTGATGCGGCGCCGGAGCCCGAGGCAGCGGAAGCGCCTGCCCGGAGGACCAGGCGTGCGTGGCGCGGGGTGAGCGTTCGGCGGGTCGATCCGGCTGAGGCCTCGACCACTGGCGATCCACCTGCACCAGCCGAGCGCGACCCGATCGAGGCCCCGGAGCCGGTCCCGGCCACGGCGAGGGAGCTAGAGCCGCCCGCCGAAGTCGAGTCTCGACCCGCGTATGCACATCCTCGGGCGTTGCCCCAGCCACCGTCCTACGAGCCCGTCCCAGGTGCGCCGCGGGTCCCTGCCAACGTCGTCCGCATGCCACGGAGCCTGGGGCCGCGCGAGTGGAACATCTGGGAGCTCGAGAGCCTTGCCCGTGAGCAAGCACGGCTCGAGCCCGAGCGCGGCGAGGAGTGGTCGTATCTCTTCGTCCACCTTCGCCAGTTCGCCGATGCAAAGGGGAAGCTGCCCTCCGAGTTCGACGGGCTTGTCCGGGAATCGTTCGGCGAGCTCCTCGAGACGCTCGAGCCCGCGTGAGCCCGGCACTCCTCGTGCGGCAGGCCGCGCTCGCGGGTGTGGCGCTGCTGGCCGCCCTCGGGGCGCTTGCGCTCGGAGGGGACGACGGTCGCGGGGTGACCCCGTTGCCCGACCAGGTCGTGACCGAGGCGCCCTGGCAGGAGGCCGTAGTCGGCGTTCGAGGGCGGACGGGCCGGCGAACGACCTGCGGAACGGTGCTCGGACAGGAGACCGCGGGCGTCATCCACCCGGTCTTGCCGTGCGGGGCAAGACTGGTCCTCCGCTCGGGTCAGCGGACGGAGACGGCCGAAGTCGTCGACCGCGCAGCCGCCGGAGCAGGGCGCGACTTCGGGGTGACCCCTGCACTCGCGACCCGGCTCGGGCTGGACGGCGACACCCGGATCCGCTGGCGCTTCGCCGGCTAAGCGACCGGCCTAGATGTACAGTGCGTCGACGTGCTCGACCGCGTGCGTGGCTCCGCGCGCAATGTTGAACCAACACGACATGAGAAGGGAGCCTGAGTCCGGGACGCGTTCAGGCGCCGACCGGCAGGGCACCCACCTGGCTCGCCAGGTTCCTCACGTGCGGAGCATCATCGGCGCGGTGGGGCACGTATCTTTTTTCGCTACGTTGGCCGCATGGACGTGATCGGGAACGCGGCCCTCGGGGCCGACTTGGCCTGGGTGCGACTGACCCTGCGTGCCGGCCGCGTGCAGGACGCCACCGGCGAGGGCGACGGGATCCAGGAACTCTGCCGGGCTGTCCGGGGGCTCCCAGTGCTCGAAGCAGCCGCGGTGCCTGCCCCGAGACTGGCTGCCGAGGCCCTGCATGACGCCCTGGGACCGGCCGCGGTCGCAACCGTCGGCGAGCGGCGTGTTGCCGTCGCGATGAGCGGCGGGGTCGACAGTGCAGTTGCACTCCTCCGTGCCCGCGACGAAGGCTTCGAGCCCGTCGGCGTCACGCTCCGCCTCTGGACGGACCCCGGCGGCCCCGACTCCGAGCGGGTGTGCTGCTCGCCCTCCGCCGTCGCCGCGGCCCGTGATGCGTGCCATGGTCTTGGCTTCCCGCACTTCACGCTCGATCTCCGTGAGCAGTTCCGCCGCTCGGTCGTAGCGCCGTTCGTCCGGAGCTACGCTCGAGGCGAGACGCCGAACCCGTGCGTGCGCTGCAACGGCGGCTTCCGGTTTGCAGAGCTTTTGGCCTTTGCGCGCCGCGTCGGCGCCGCCAAACTCGCCACCGGCCACTACGCACGGATCGTCGAGCGCGACGGCACGCTCTTGCTCGCGCGCGCGACCGATCACGCCAAGGATCAGTCATACATGCTCGCCCGCCTCGATCCCCGGTGGCTTCCCCGTCTGTGGTTCCCGCTCGGCGAGCAGGGGAAGGAGCAGACGCGCGAGGAGGCCCGGAGGGCCGGTCTGGCGGCGGCCGAACGTCGCGAGAGCCAGGAGGCATGCTTCCTGGCCGGCGGCGACTACCGCGACTTCCTGACCCGCCACGGGCTCGAGCCGGCCGACGGCCCCGTCGTCGACGAGCACGGCCGCGAGCTCGGCCGCCATGACGGCTTCTGGCGCTTCACACCCGGCCAGCGGCGCGGCCTCGGCGTTTCGACCGGTGCGCCGGTGTACGCACTGAGGACCGAGCCCAGGACGAACACGGTCTTCGTCGGGGCGAAGGAGTCGCTCGCTCGACGCCGCGTCGTCTCGCGGACCGGCCGCCTCTTCGCGCCCGCGGACCGGGTCGAGGCGAAGGTGCGCTACCGGTCCCCCGCGACGGCGGCCTCGGTGACCCGGATGAATCGGGGATTCCGGCTCGACCTCGAGATGCCGGCGTATGGCGTCGCGGCCGGCCAGGCTGCCGTTCTCTACGACGGCGAGGCGGTTGTCGGAGCAGGACTCATCTCGTCCGCGAGCTGAGGCTAAGATCGAGCGGTGCCTCTCGCGGACACAACGACTGTGGACGTCCTCTGGATCGCTCTCAGCGTCTTCTTCATCGTCCTTGCCCTGGGGCTCGGCTATCTGTTCTTCCGGCTGGCCGGTGCCGTCGGCCGCCTTTCGGGCTTCATCCGAGGGCTCGAGCAGGAACTGCTCCCGGTCATCCACAAGGTCGGTGGGACGATCGACCGGACGAACCAGCAGCTGGACAAGGTCGATCTGGTCACCGACAGCGCCGTGGACGTTGCCGAAAGCGTGGACACGGCCGTCCGCGCCGTCACGATGGCGGTGACCCGGCCCGTTCAACGAATCTCGGGCCTCGCGGCCGGGATCAGCCACGGCTTCGCTTCCCTCCTTGCGCGCCGCGACGTCTCGACCGCCTACAAGGAGGGCAGGCGGGCCGCGGAGCGCCGGGAGGAGGAGATCGCCGAGGAGCTCGCCCGCGAGAAAGCCGAGTCGTGAGCGATCGGATCAGACTTACGTTCCCCCGGGACGAGTCCTACCACGGTGTCGCGCGGCTGGTCGTGGGCGGCCTCGCCGCGCGTCTCTCCTTCTCGTTCGAGTATCTGGAAGACCTCCAGCTCGCGCTCGACAGCCTGCTCGCAAACGGCGCCTACCAGGCCGGCTCGGACGTCACCCTCGAGCTCCTCGTCGAGGAGGACGGCGTCGAGATGTGCGTCGGCCCCGTAACGCCCGCACTGCGCACCGATCTGGAGCGCCGGCTGGACGAGAGCGAGGGAGTCGGCCTCGGCCGCCTGCTCGCGACGCTCGTGGAGAGCGTCGAGATCGAGTCCAGAGATGGCGGCGAGTGGCTCCGCCTCGCGAAGCGCACCCCTTCTCGCGGGGTGGCTGCCTCGGCGTGAGCGCAACCCCGGAGCGAACCGACCGGGAGCTTCTCCGCCGGTATCACCACGATGGCGACGTTGAGGCCCGTGAGCGGCTGATCGAGCAGTACCTGCCGCTCGTGCGATCGCTCGCCCGCCGGTACTCCTACCGCGGCGAGCAGCTAGAGGATCTCGTCCAGGTCGGGTGCATCGGTCTGATCAAGGCGATCGACCGCTTCGACGTCGACCGCGGTGTTGAGCTGACGACGTACGCGACCCCGAACATCATCGGCGAGATCAAGCGCCACTTCCGGGACAAGGGCTGGTCGATCCGAGTTCCGCGCGGCCTGCAGGAGCTGAACGTGAAGCTTTCGAAGCTGATCGAGGAGCTCACGGTGCAGCTCGAGCGCTCGCCGACCATCCCCGAGCTCGCGAAGGCGGCGAGCGTGGAGGAGGAGGAGGTGCTCGAGGCGCTCGAGACCGGCCAGGCGTACTCGACCCTCTCCCTCTCGGCGCCCTCGTCCGGCGACGACAACGAGGATCTCGACCCGCTCGAGTCGCTCGGCGAGCTGGAGCCCGAGTACGAGGTGAGCGAGGATAGGGCGGTGCTGGCGCCGGGCCTTCGAGTCCTGGACGAGCGGGAGCGGAAAATCCTCCACCTCCGCTTCTACGACGGCCTGACGCAGTCACAAATTGCCCAGCAGGTCGGAATCTCCCAGATGCACGTCTCGCGGTTGATCCGCCGATCACTCGAAAAGATGCGCGCGGAGATCGCGACGGATACCACCGACAGCGAGCTCCGCGCGTCGTAGTCGCCTCGCCCCGAACCGCATAGCATCGGCCCATGCTCGACCCTGCTCGACGCTGGGGCCGCTTCGGGAAGCCCGACTACGCGGGGCTGCTCTCCTACGCGGGATGCCCTGGACCGAAGAGGCGGCTCACCTCGAGGGCGTGGACGTCGCCATTGTCGGCGCGCCGATGGACGACCTCGTCTCCGACCGACCCGGGGCCCGCTTCCGCCCGAGGGGAATCCGGAGCGCAAGCTTCGGGCCCGGTCGCAGCGTAGAGGTCGGGATCGACCCGCTTGTCGCTCTCCGCGTCGTCGACTTCGGTGACGCACCCGTCGTCCCGGGGGACGCCGCCCTCTCTCACGCTGCGATCGAGCGGACGGTCGGGGAGGTGCTGGCGGCCGGCGCACTGCCGATCGTGCTCGGAGGCGACCATTCGATTACGGAGCCGAACGTGCGGGCCTGT
>DATLQD010000041.1:0-16201 GCA_035535315.1 Gaiellaceae bacterium | reverse complement strand
TTCAGGTGGAGGAGCGTGCCCGCGAGTTGCTCGAGCTCAGGTGCGATGGCGGCAAGGCCGGCCCTGACGTCTCGGAGCGGGAGACCCGCCCACTTGGCCAGGTCCCGGTCATCCGCTGGGCCGTGGCCCGCGAGGTAGCGGCGAGCCAGCTCCGCCAGGGCTTTGTCACGATCTACAGGGGAGGCGTTGCCGAGCCAGTCCTTGACGAGGACATACGCGTGCTGCTTGCCCACCATCGGTCCGCGGACGAGCACCCCCCGGAGAGCGGCGAGCCCGACGATGTGCGCCAGGGCCTGGCCTTCGGCACGCACCTTCGCCGCCCGCAAGCGTTCCCGGACCTGCTTGCCCGTCAGGGGGCCCTCTTCTGCCAGGGAGCGCTCGATGAGGGCTACGCCCCGATCCGCGGCGGCCTGTGTGACTCCCAGCTGCGCGAGGCGGCGGGCGTTGGCCGTCAAGAGCGGTGGTGTCGTCAGCGCGTGCAACCAGGGATAGTCCTCGCTCCGGACGAGATGCAGCGTGCCCCGGTTCAGCCAGGTGATCAGGAGCGACCGATCGACCGTCAGGGCCCGGTCGACGTCTGCTGCGGTCAGGCCCTGCGTCCGCGCGCGAACGGCGAGGCGAGCCCCACGAGGGTCCTGCCCCTGAATCGCCAGGAGGCGCTCGGCAACCGCGACAGCATCACGTGCCGGCGGTCCCGACAGCAGCTGCGAGGTCAGCCGCTCGGCGCTGACCGACGCTTCCGGCGAGCGCTCAGCCTTCGGCTGGGTCTTCGACCACGTCGTCGGTCGGGAGCGTCTCGCCGTTCGCTTCGGCGATTTTCGCAGCCGCGGCCGCCTGCTTCTTCTCCTGCTTGGCCGCGCGCCGTTCCTTGACTCTCTGCTCGCGCTGCATCTTCGCCATGGTCGTTTGTCGTTTCGAACTCGAGCTCATAAGCCTCTTTTCGGTCGGAATTGGCGTCGTTTACACGACGTTCTCCCCGGAACGGTACCCGTCGGGCCTGCCGACCACCACGCTTGCATCCGCCGACGCCTGGCTGACATGGTCCCGGCGAACCGACGGCAGCGAGGAGGGAACGTGCTCGGAAACGCACACATCGCCGCGATCATCCCGGTCTCGAACGTCGAGTCCGCGATCAAGTTCTACGGAGAGGTGCTCGGCCTGAAGCTGGAAGAGCGTCGCGATGACCTACCCGAGAACCGTGAAGCCGAGTTCACGGCGGGAAGCGGGACGTTGCTCGTCTACGAGAGCGTCGGCGCCGGCCAGGGCCGCCAGACCGTGGCGGGCTTCCGGACCGACGACGTGGACGCTGTTGTCTCGGGGCTCCGGGAGCGCGGTGTGGTGTTCGAGGAGTACGACCTTCCCGGCATGAAGACAGAAGGCGGCATCGCAAGCATCGGGGATGTCCGCGCAGCCTGGTGCAAGGATCCGGACGGAAACCTGATCGCGATCGAGTCCGTCAAGAGCTGAGAACGAGGGGCAACCTCGTCGCCCGGGTCTAGCCGCGATCAGCCAGTGGGCCGGACGTGGTAGACGGCCTCGATGTTGTGGCCGTCCGGGTCGAGGACGAAGGCCGCGTAGTAGTAGCCACCGTAGGGACGCTCCCCCGGGCCGCCGTTGTCCTCTCCTCCTGCGGCCAGCGCCGCGGCATGGAACTCGTCTACCTGAGCCTCGCTGGACGCCGTGAAGGCGATGTGCGTTCGGACGTTCGGCGGGTTACCGAGGCGAACCGCAAACGGCTCGTTGTCGTCTCCGCCGTCGCCAACGCCGAAGCCCAGTGACTCTTCCGAGTCGTAAACGAGCGTGTAACCGAACGGGGCGAGTGCAGAGGTGTAGAACGTCCGGCTCGCGTCCAGGTCGCTGACCGGCACGTTGACGTGGTCGATCGGCACCGCGGCGAGTGTAACTAGAGACCGGACGACGCCTTGCCCCGTGCGAATGACCCGCGGAGGGTTAGCCGGCCCGTTAGGTTCTGCGCATGACGGCAGAGCTGGTGCTCGGCCCGGACGAGTCCGTTCCGGGAAAGCCCTTCGTCGATCCGGCCCACACCCGGCATGACCAGGAGGTCATGGACCGGCTGCTTGGAAACGAGCGCGAGCGTGCCCGGTTCCTGGCCGACGACTGGCGCGAGGGTCGGAAAGACGTGATCATCCGCGAGACCGATCCGGACGGGTTCCGGCATCTGCTGGTCGTGCCGGACACCCGCGCGCTGCTCGAGGCACGCGACTCGACCGTCGTCGGGTTCTTCGGCCGCCCGCGGTCGGACGCCGATGTCAGCATCCTCTTCGACCTCGAGGAGGAATTGGTCGCGGGCATGGCGGCGTACGCCGCCGGAGGCCTCCTCAGCTACTACGACCTCGAGTTCGTCAAGGGGGCCTACGGCAATCTCATCCTCTTCGCGACCCCCGACGGTCCCGGCGTTTGGCGGGAGAACCCTGTCCACCATCGGGCCGTCGACATCTCGCCTGACAACTATCACGAGATCCGGCTACATCAGGGGACACTCTCAGGCGGGCTCCTCGAGCCCGGCAGGCTCAGCCTGTCACGCACGAGATACCTCGACTACAACGGTCCAGAGCCTTGGCGTGCGATTCGCGGGGTCGCCTAACCGGGCTCGGAGGGCTAGATCAGTCGGGCCACCAGCCCTGCGTCATCTCGGCATCCCCGATTCCGCTCTCCCCGGCGCCGATCGCAAGGATCTCGACACCTTCCGAGCCCGCCTCGAAGTTCCGCATCGTGTCCTTGGCGACCCGAACGACGTCCCACTGCTTCAGCTCGACGACCTCCTCGTCGAGTTTGAGCCGGGCGCTCCCGCTCAGGACGACGTAGATTTCTTCCTGCTCGCCGTGCTTGTGTCCGAAGGGGACGCGGAACTCCGGCGCGAGCCGTTGGTAGCTGATCCCGAGGTTCTCGGTCTCGAGCGGCGTGCGTGCAAATCGCGCTTCGAGATTTGGCGCCAGCCTGAACTTGGGCGCCTGGTCTTCGATCTCTTTTAGGTTTCTGAGCGTGTAATCAGTCATGGCTCTGTCCTACCCTTCCTGCCCGATGTCTCACCTTCCGTGGCCTCGCGCCCGCCCGAAAGGGTCGAAGCACGAGGTCGTTATGCTGGCGTTTGATGCCTGAGCCTGTGTTGACCGGCGGTTGTCTCTGCGGCGGCGTTCGCTTCCAGCTCTCGGAGCCCCCCGTCTCTGCCGGCTACTGCCACTGCACCCGGTGCCAGCGCCGAACCGGGACGGCCGCTTCAGCTTCGGCGCGGATCGCCCCAGGATCGCTGCGGATCACGGCAGGGGAGGAGCTGATCCGGTCGTACGAGCCGCCGTCGGGAGGGTTCCCCAAGGACTTCTGTTCCGCCTGCGGGTCTGCACTCTGGAGCCGGGATCCAGAGGACTCGGAGGTGAGCGGGGTCAGGATGGGGGCGTTCGACACCGATCCCGGCGTCCGCCCCGCACACCGCCAGTACGTCGCCTACGCGGCGTCGTGGGAGCCCGTTCCCGATGACGGGCTGCCCCGATATCCCGAATCAAGACCCTGACTCATCGGCGGGGAGCTCAGCCTGGAGCTCACGTGCGAAGGAGCCGCCGCCGACGAGCTTTTCGGCGCCAGAGCCGGCTCGCGACCGAAGCTCGCGGTCCGAGGTGACCAGCCAGAAGCTCTCTCCGCGCTCCCCATAGGCGCTCGCCTCCCTCGCCAGCCAGTCGTCGGCGCTCTCGCCTTTCGTGCCGACCACCTCGATGTTCGCGTCGCAGTCTGGAGGCGGCCCATCGAACACGACGACCGGGGTCAGGCCCATCCGCTCTGCCCACGCTGCGGTCCGCTGGCACAGCTCGGCCTTCGTCAGATTTGGCCAAACCGAGCGCCGGACGTTCTCGGCGTCGACCAGCACACGCGTTGCCACGGAAGGCATGGTAGTCCTGGCCTTGAAATGTGCGGACAGTCATTTACGCTGTTTGGCATGGCCACTGTAGTTGAGCTCGCCCGGCACGCAGGCGTCTCGGTCGATCTGGTGGTCCGCGTGCTCAGTGGCGAGCCGGTCAGCGCTCAGGCGTCGGACCGTGTCGAGCAGGCCATCGAGGATCTGGGCCGTCCCGGCCGGCCGGCTCGAAGCGGCGAGCTCGTCCCGCAGTCCCATGAGGAGCTCAATGAGGTGCGGCTGCTCGAGCGGTTCACCGAGGCGGCCTCCAGGGCGGTTGCTTCCGACCTGCCGGAAGGAGTCGGCAGCGTCGTCTACGAACTGCTTCGGGTCGAGGTGCGGCCGGTTGCTGACACGGTGGCGCAACTTGCCACGCTCTTCGACGGTCTGCTCCAGCGCCTCGACCAGCTCACCGCCGAGGTCGAGGTGCAGCGCCGGGAGCGCCTCGAAGATGTCGAGCTCTTGACCGAACTAGCGACCTCGGGCTGGCGGAATGTGGACCGGAGGCTCGGACGGCTCGAGAAGATGGTCGAGAGGCAGCAAGCGCCGGCGTCCAATAGTTCTCCGGTGGCCCGGATCCCCGACCGTCGGCCGGCGGCCGTCAAGGAGTAGCGCGGGCTTAGCTGCTGCTGGCGTGGTCGACACGCCGCGCCTCGGCCTGCTCCGCTCGGCGCAATGTTTCCTGGGCACGGCGCATGAACGTCTCTGCGTTGTCCTCGGGCAGAAGCTCGAGGAGCCCTGAGACGAGGTCGAGCTTCGAGCCATCGTGCTCGACGCGTGGCCCGAGGGCGAACTGAAGTCTTCGGTGGAGATGCTCGGCCTCGCGCAAGCCGGCCTCCGGGAGGATGATGGCGAAGCAGCCGTTTCCGAGATAGCAGGAGACGTCCGCGCCTCGCACCGCGGAGAGAACGCGGCGGCCGACTGTCGTGAGGAGCGACGTTCCTCCGTCTGTGACGTCGAGCCGGAAGAGGAGGAGCGCCAACTGCCGCTCGTACCGACGCGCTCGGGACACCTCGCGAGCGAGCCGCTCGTCGAAGTAGCGCTCGTTCTGGAGGCCGGTCACCGGATCCATGTCCGCGAGCCGGCGAGCCTCCTCGTAGCGTCGCGCGTTTTCGATGGGAGGGCCGAATGATGCTACGAGCTCCTCCAAAAGATCTACCTCGTCGACCCCGGGCTCGCGCTCGGTGCGTCGCCAGAAGACAGCGAGTGTCCCCGTCCGGGTCGGTTTGCCGTCGAAGAGGGGAACTGCGATCCCGCCCATGAGGCGGAACTCGTCGTTCGCCATCTCCTCTTCGGTGTACCTGTACCGGATCGTGACGGCGCGCGCCTGGCTCACGTCAGGCGGGAGCCCGATCAGCTGTTGCGAGGACTCTGCATTCGACAGACCGTACGTCTCCACGATCGGAGCGTTGTCGCCTTGCTCCAGCACGATCATCGCAGCGTCGCACTTCGTCTGCTGTGCAGCGGCCTCGAGCGCACGGTGCATGACGTCGTCGAAGTCGAGCGAGGCCCCCATTTCTCCGAGGTGGCGGAATCGTTCGGCTTCGTGACGCGCCGCCTCGCTCTCTTCTCGCGCCAGGTCGCTCTCCAACCGCGCTTGCGCGAGGGTCACCGTCAGCTCGGCGACGATCTTCTCGGTCTGGGCGGTTGACTCCTGTACCTGCGCGAGCTGGCGCGCGGCCGCACGCCGCCAACGGACGAAGAGGAGGAGCGCCGCCAGGAGGATGAGCGCCGTGAATGCGGCCGCGCCGATCGCCGCCCACGTGGTGCTATCGCCGATATCGCCCTCCCGTTGAACGGCTTGCGAACCCTGTCCCTCTACGGAGAATAGTGGTGTTTTGGCGATTTTCCAGGGCCCGCGCGGCATCGACTCCGACGAGATAGGGTCGCTGGGTGAGGATCAAGGCCGCCGTTTTGGAGGAGTTCGGGGTCCCGCTCGCAGTCCAGGAACTGGACCTGGCGGCGCCGAAGGGCGGCGAGGTGCTGGTCAGGCTGGTCGCTTGCGGGGTCTGCCACACCGATCTGTACACGGCCTCGGGGGCTGACCCCTCCGGTTACGCACCGACCGTGCTCGGCCACGAGGGCGCCGGTGTCGTGGAGGACGTTGGCGAGGGCGTCACCTCGCTCTCGCCGGGCGATCACGTCGTGACCCTCTTCTCCCCGCAATGCCGCGAGTGCATCCACTGCCTGAGCGACCGGACCAATCTCTGCCTCGCGATCCGGGAGATGCAAGGGCAGGGGTATCTCCGGGACGGAACGACCCGCCTTTCCCGGGACGGCGAGCCGGTCCGGCATTTCATGGGCACCTCGACGTTCGCGGAATACACGGTCATGCCCGAGATCGCACTCGCGAAAGTGTCACCCGAGGCGCCTCTCGCAGGCGCGTGCCTGTTCGCATGTGGGCTCTCGACAGGCCTCGGCGCGGCCATGAACACGGCCAAGGTCTCGCCCGGATCGACGTGCGCGGTCTTCGGGGCGGGGATGGTCGGACTGGGAGCGGTCGCCGGCTGCCGCCTCCAGGGTGCCGAGCGGATCATCTGCGTTGACCTCTCGCCGGGTCGGCTCGAGCTGGCACGGGGCCAGGGAGCCACGGACCTCGTCGAGGGCGGGCTCGACGCCGTTCAGCAGATCCTCGAGCTAACGGGCGGGTTTGGAGCGGACTACACCTTCGAGGCGACCGGAAACGTGAACGTGATGCGCGAGGCGGTCGAGGCGGCGCGGATGGGCTGGGGTCTCTGCACGGTGGCCGGCGTGGCCGGAAAAGGAGAGACACTCGACGTCGTCCCCCGGCTTCTCATCACCGGAAGGCGCATCGCGGGCTCGTCCTTCGGCGGCGTCAAAGGCCGCGATCAGGTTCCGCAGCTCGTCGACCTCTGGCTGGCCGGCGAGATCGACGTCGACCCGTTCATCTCCCACAGGATTAGGCTGGCGGATGTGAACCGGGGTTTCGAGCTCATGGAGGCGCAGGACGGGATCAGGAGCGTGGTCGAGTTTTGATCCTCGAGCGCACCGAGCACCCGGACTGGCTCTCGAATGCCTACCTCGTCGCCGAGGGCGAGGGCGGCAACGGCGTTCTGATCGACGGGAACGGTGTCGCGCAGCCGCTCCTCGACCGCATCGAGCGCGATCGAATCGTGATCACCGACGTTCTTTGCACCCATTCGCACCAGGACCATGTGGACGGCATCAAAGAGCTCGCGCGGCGGTTCGGCGTCCCGGTCCGGGCGCATCCGCTCGCCGCCGGATCGCTGGGCGCGGAGCCGATGTCCGACCGCCAGGCGATTCATTCGGGCTACCTTGAGATTCGTGCGCTCGAAACGCCCGGCCACTGCTCTGATCACCTCGCCTTCGTCGTCGGGGAAGACGATTGCTTCACGGCGGACGTGCTCTTCAAGGGCACCGTCGGCGGCACCGGAAGTGGGAGCTTCCAGGAGCTCAGGGAGTCGATCATGGACCGGCTCATGCGACTCGAGCCTGAAACCCGCGTGCACCCGGGCCATCGAGAGCCGACGACGATCGGCCGCGAGTGGGAGTCGAATCCGTTCGTCCGCGTCTGGCGCGGCATCGACGAGGAGCTCTCCGAGCCCTGCAAAGTTCGAGGTGAGGACGCAACCCTCGTTCTCTGGGCGCCCGACTACGACGGTGGGCACAAGGCCTGGGTCCGTTATCCGGACGGCCGCGAGGCGATCGTCGGCGGTTCGCAGGTCGAGCGCTAGGAACGATTGGAAGGGTCAGGAGACAATCCGTTTGATTCGATCCTCCGAAGTACCTCTGGAAAGCTGCGACGCGACCAAAGGAGCCGCATGAAATACCGAACTTCCGCGTGCATCGTCCTCCTCTTCACGCTCGTCGCCCTCATCGCGGCGGGGTGCGGCGGCGGCAGCGACAACAGCTCGTCGAGCAACGACACGGCTGCCGACACCGGTGGTGCTGCCGATACCGGTGGTGCTGCCGACACGAGTGGTGGCTCAGGTGGGGAGACCCTCCAGCTCGCGGCCGATCCGAGCGGCGCGCTGAAGTTCGATCCGACCGCGCTCGAAGCCACGGCCGGACAGGTCACGATCGACTTCACGAACGACTCCTCCGTCCCGCACAACGTCACGATCGAGGGCAACGGGATCGAGGAGGTCGCAAGCGACACGGTCACAGGGGACAAGTCCTCCGTGAGCGCCGATCTGCCGGCGGGGACGTACACGTTCTACTGTTCGGTGGACGGCCACAAAGCGGCCGGGATGGAGGGCACGCTCACGGTCAAGTAGGGCGTCGGCTAGGGTGTCGCCCGTGTCACGGGCCACCCTGCACACGAACCACGGCGCGATCGAGGTCGAGCTCTTCGACGAGGACGCGCCGCGGACCGTGGAGAACTTCTTGAAGCTCTCGCGTGAGGGGTTCTACGACGGCGTGTCATTCCACCGTGTGATTCCGGATTTCATGATCCAGGGCGGTGACCCGACCGGCACCGGGTCGGGTGGGCCCGGTTACACCTTCGAGGACGAGCAGAACGACCACGGCGTTGACCGCGGTGCCGTCGCGATGGCCAACAGCGGCCCGAATACCAACGGCAGTCAGTTCTTCGTGGTCACCGCCGAGTCGTGCCCGTGGCTGAACGGGAAGCACACGGTCTTTGGACGTGTGACCGACGGGATGGACGTCGTCGACGAGATCTCCCAAATCGATCGCGATGCCGGCGATCGGCCGCGTGAGCCCGTGACCATCGAGCGCGTCGAACTTACAGAAGAGCACTAGCGGATCCCTCGTTCGAGGGACGTCCCGGGCGGCCGGTGCGGGCGATCTTCTCGAGGACATGACTGCAGCTACCCTGCATCGCGGGGCCCTGATCGGCGCTTCCATCCTGACCTTCGGGCTCGTCTTCGCTGGGTTCCTCACGCTGGAGACCCCGGGCCTCGGGCTCGCGAACTTCTACTACTTCGCGGTGGCGCTCGTTGCGCTTGCCCTCGGGCCGTACTTCGGCGCGGCCGCGGGAGGCGCTGCGGCGGGTCTCTACGCGCTCGGAATCATCCTGAACGACAGTCTGCCGACGGCCGAAGTCCTCGCCCAGAGCGCCTGGATCCGGCTTGTAACCTACGCCGGCATCGGTTTCCTGATCGGGTCCTTCGCGCAGCGAAACCAGGAGCTCGTCGTCCAGCTCCGGCTTCTCGCCGAGCGGGACGCTCTCACCGGGCTCCCGAATACCCGGGGCTTCGAGGCCGCTATGAGCCGGCGGCTCACGGAACGCCGATCGTTCGCACTTCTCCTCGGAGACATGGATGGGCTGAAGCTCATCAACGACAGCCGTGGCCACGCGGAAGGGAACCAAATCCTTCAGCGTCTTGCGGTCGTGCTCGGTACCACGCTTCGCGCCGAGGACGAGGTGGCACGGGTCGGCGGCGACGAGTTCGCAGTGCTGAGCTCGGTGCGCTCCAGCGAAGAGGCTGGCCAACTGGCGGAGCGCCTGGAGGCGGCCGTCGCGGCCGAAGGAGCCAGGATCACCTTTGGCTGGGCGGTCTCGCCAGGCGAGGGAGTGGAGGCGCTCACACTCTTCCGGGCCGCCGACCAGCGTCTCTACGAGCGGAAGTCCGGTCGGGGTCGAAACCGCTACGGGGAGACCCTCCGCCTCGCAGCGCCGGCAACCGGACAGGGGTAATCCCAGAAGCGCGGCCCGTGGCTCGGCTAGTCTTGCCGACACCGGCGCTCGAGCGGCGCGAACGGGGTTTTCATGCCGAGACACATGACAACACGCAGGTTTCTTAGCGCGCTCTCTGGCTTGCTCCTCGCCGGCTCGGTTGCCGCTCCTGCCTCGGGCGCACTCCGCCTTGCGCCGGTCGCCTCGGGGTTCTCGAACCCCGTGCACCTCGCGTCTACACGGGCTTACGCGGGCCGTCTCTACGTCGTCGAGCAGGGTGGGGTGATCCGGATCGTCCAGGACGGGCAAGTGCGGCCAACCCCGTTCCTGAACATCTCCGATCTCGTCTCCTGCTGTGGCGAGCAGGGTCTCCTGTCGCTCGCCTTCCACCCGCGCTTCGCCCAGAACCATCGTGTATTCGTCAACTACACGAACCGGGCGGGAGACACCCGTGTCGTCGGATTCCGGACGAACGCGAGCGGCACGCGGGCACTACGTCCGACCCTGAGGGTCTGGCTCAGGGTGGACCAGCCGTACAGCAATCACAACGGCGGTCAGGTCGCGTTCGGGAACGATGGGCGCCTCTATGTCGGGATGGGTGACGGAGGGTCGGCAGGCGATCCGGAGAATCGCGCACAACGCCTTACGACCCGCCTCGGCAAGCTCCTGCGCATCAATGTCGACCGGGCCGGCGCAAAGGCCGTGATCGTCGCGCTTGGGTTCCGCAACCCCTGGCGCTTCTCGGCCGACCCGCGAACAGGGCTCTTCTACCTCGCCGATGTCGGGCAGGGCGACTGGGAGGAGATCGACGTCTTCAGGCCGACTGCCCGAGGGCTCGAGAATTACGGCTGGCGGGTCTACGAGGGGAACCGGCACGTGTACGACAACTCGAGAGGGCTCCGCCGTCCGAGCGTCCTCAAGTGGCCGATCCACGAGTACAGCCACGGCGCAGGGCGCTGCTCGGTCACAGGCGGGTTCGTGGGCCGCGGCAGCGGTGTCCCGTCCAGTGCCCGCGGCCGGTACTTCTTCGGTGACTACTGCACGGGAGACGTCTGGAGCTTCCGCTGGGCGCGCGGGCACAAGAGCGGTTTCCGCCGCGAGCCCTTCACCGTTCCCGGGAACCTGTCCTCATTCGGCCTCGGCCCGAACGGGGCGATCTACCTCCTGTCGCACAACGGCGGCTCGATCTACCGCCTCGCCGTCGGGTAGGAACCGGTCGGCTCGATAGGGCGTAGATACGGTGAATCCATGCGCGCCACCGTGCTTCTCATGCTGTTCGCGCTCGTGCTCGTCCCCAGTTGCGCCGGAGCCGGCGACTCTGCTCCCGAGCCGGCGACGGGGTCGGAACCTCCGGTCGAAACCCGGTCTTCTTCCGGAGGGATCCGCCTTGTCGCTGTTGCCCGCGGGTTTGACAGCCCGGTCCACGTGGCCGCGGCGCCCGGTGATCCGGACCGGCTGTACGTCGTCGAGCAGGCGGGCCGCATACGGATCGTTGAAGGCGGCCGAGAGGTTGCGAAGCCGTTCCTCGACGTGACGAGCGAGGTCGTGAGCGGTGGGGAGCAGGGCCTCCTGTCCGTGGCGTTCCATCCGAACTACCGAGAGAACGGCCTGCTCTACGTCGACTACACCGACCTGAACGGTGATACGCGGGTCGTGGAGTACAGGGCGCTCGACGACCGGACCGCCGTCGACCCCGCGACCGGGCGTGTCGTGCTCGCGATCGACCAGCCGTACTCGAACCACAACGGCGGCCAGCTGGCTTTCGGCCCCGATGGACGGCTCTGGGTTGGGATGGGAGACGGAGGCGCTGGCGGCGACCCAGAGAACCGAGCCCAGGACCTCTCGAGCCTCCTCGGCAAGCTGCTGACGCTGGACGTCTCCGAGAGTAGCCCGGACCCGGAGATCGCCGCGTACGGGCTCCGGAACCCGTGGCGCTTCTCGTTCGACCGTGAGACCGGAGACCTTTGGATTGGCGACGTGGGGCAGGGGGATTTCGAGGAAGTCGACCGGCTGCCGCGGGACGAGGTCGGGAACCTCGTCAACTTCGGGTGGGACGCGTTCGAGGGCGACGCGACGTACGAGGAGAAGGAGCCGAACCCGGAAGGCAGCCTTGTGGGCCCGGTTGCGGTCTACGACCACGGCGAGGGGTGCTCCGTGACAGGCGGCTTCGTCTATCGCGGCAGCGAGGTGCCGGCGCTGGAGGGCCGCTACGTCTACGGCGATTACTGCAGCGGCTCGATCTGGAGTATCGCCGCTGACGGTGCGAGGGAGAGCGTCCGGAAGGAGGCGATCCAGGTCGACGGGCTGACGTCGTTCGGCGAGGACGGCCGCGGCGAGCTCTACGCCGCTTCGTCAACGGGGACGATCTACCGGATCGGAGCCGCGTAGGGTCCTACGGCGTGCGCTACCAGTTCATCGACTGCCGCTGGGAGCTCGGCAACCCAGACCGTGGCCGCGGGTTCTGGCTCGCCGGCCACATACCGGGCGCCAGCTTTCTCAACGTCGAGCGGGAGCTCTCTAGCCTTCCGTCCCCGGTTGGGGGCCGCCATCCGCTTCCCGGCCCGGAGCAGTTCGCAGAAGCGGCGGGGCGGGCGGGAATCGGCGAGGACGTCTTCGTGGTCGCATACGACCAGGGCATGAGCGGGGGAGCGGCGCGCCTGTGGTGGCTCCTGCGCCACTTCGGGCATCCGCAGGCGGCGGTGCTCGCCGGCGGGCTTGCGGCCTGGCGAGGGCCCCTCGAGGAGGGTGAGGCGGTTGTCGTGCGCGAAGAGTTTGCACCCTCGGCGCCACGGGCGGACACGATCGAGGCGGAGGAGCTCGAGCGGCGGCTCGGCGAGCCGGGGGTCGTCGTCGTCGATGCGCGTGCGCCGGAGCGCTACCGGGGCGAGGTGGAGCCGATCGACCCGGTGGCCGGACGGATCCCGGGCGCGGTCAACGTCCCCTATGTAACCGCAACTTCCTTTCCGGCGGACGTGCTCGAGGCCGAGGAGATCGTGGTTTATTGCGGGTCGGGAATCACCGCATGCGTCGATCTCCTCGCCCTGGCAGCCGCCGGGCGTGAGGACGCCAAGCTCTACGCGGGCTCGTGGAGCGACTGGTCGAGCCGAGGGCTACCGGCCGAGCAAGGCTAGGCGCCTCGAGTCGGCGGACGGCAGTCGAGTCAGCCGGCCGCGGGTATTCCCCCGGGGGACCCCCTGGTTACTGGTTCCCCCGCGTCGAGCGTAGCGCCGGCTAGCGCGCGTGAGGCGCGCGGTTCGTGCCGGTGTGGTGTCGTTAGGCGTCCGGCATCGGCACGGATTCGTCCGTCGTGAAGACGCCGAATGGGTTGCCCTCCGTGTCGATGCAATGGGCGAACCACCCGATCTCGGGAATCGGTGTCTTCTCGGTCGTCACCTGCCCACCCAGCTCGCGCACCCGGTCGGTTGTCGCCTGGACGTCGTCGACGTCGAAATAGACGATCAGCCCGCGCTCCTGGTTTTCCGACGCATAGAGCCCGGCGGTCGGATTGCCGCCGACCTCCGCCATCGTGTACTGCATTGGGCCCTCCACGTCGCGAAACTTCCAGCCGAGCAGCGACTCCCAAAAGCCACGCGCTCGCTCGAGGTCCCCCGAACGAATCTCGAAGTGCGTGATTCCGCCCATGTCCCCTCCTTGTCCTCTAGCCGATCGGAACGTTGACCGTATCCCCGAAGACGTCAGATTGGGGGTCTTGTTGGTAGCGCCGGTAGACGGCCAGCGCCACGGCCAGATCCTGGACGGCGAGACCCGTCGAGTCGAAGATCGTGATTTCCTCGTCCCCGCGGCGCCCTTCCTCCGTGCCGAGCAGGATGTGGCCGAGCTCGACGACGTCCTCCCGCCGGATCACCCCCGCCGCGAACGCATGGCCGAGGTCGCCGTTGTGGCTCGCCTGCTCCCACTCGTCGCAGACGACGCGGGCCCGTGCCAGCTCCCCGTCCGTGATCTCGGCTTTGCCGGGACCGTCCGCCCCCATCAGGCTGACGTGCTGGCCCGGGCAAAGGTCCCCGTCCCGGAACACCGGCTCGTGGCCGGGCGTGACCGTGACAACGACGCCGGCGGACATGGCCTCCGCCGCTTCGTGGGCTACTGACGCCCGCTCGCCCAGCTCGGCGGCGGCTGCGGCCGCTTGCTCGGGCCGTGCGTCCCAGAGGAGGACGTCTCTGCCGCGAGCGAGGAAGGTCCGCGCGACCGCTCGTCCGTTCACACCGCATCCGATCACGGCGGCAGGCCTCGCGCCCTCGACCGAGAGGGTCTCGGCGGCGAGGACGGCCGCAGCGCCGGTCCTCAGCGCGGTGACCGCGCCCGCGTCGAGGAGCGCCCGCAGCTCGCCGGTCGCGGCGTCCGAGAGCAGCACTACGCCGCCGACTGTCGGAAGCCCTCGTGCGGGGTTGCCGGGAAACGAGGTCACCCATTTGAGGACGGTGTGACCCGCGCCGGCGGCGGGCATGGCCCGGAAGTCTCCCTCGGCCACCTCCACGTAGACCTTCGACGGCATCGCCCAGGACCCGCGCGCATGCTCGAGGAACGCCTCACGCACGGCCTCGACGGCCTCGCCGGGGTCGAGCGCCGTGTAGACCTGGTCGCGGGAGAACGCCGGGACTGCCACCGGCAGCGGATCATGCCAGGTCGTCGTGAGATGGTTTGTTGGTAATTGGCGTCCCCTGAGGCGGTAATCGTCGATCAACCATCTACATCTAGGCTCCCGGCGTGAAGGCGACGATCTGCGACGTGGGCCCCCGGGATGGGCTCCAGAACGAGCCGGAGCCCCTGTCGGTCCAGGTTCGGGCTGGGCTCGTTAACCGCTTGGCCGCGGTGGGCGTTCCCCGGATCGAGGCCGCGAGCTTCGTCCATCAGGAGCGCGTGCCGCAGATGGCGGGAGCGGAGGAGGTCGCGGCGGGAATCGAACCGCGTGATGGCACGATCTACGCAGGCCTCGTCCTGAACGAGAAGGGCTACGAGCGGCTCGCAGCAACAGCCCTGAGCGAGGTGCACTTTAGCTTCGGCGCCACGGAGACCTTCAACCGCAGGAACGCGAACGCCTCTGTGGACGAATCGGTCGCCGCCGCTCAGTGGATCTCGGAGCGCGCCCACAGCGACGGCCGCACGTTCGTCGTGTCGATCAGCGTTGCCTTCGGGTGCCCGTTCGAGGGAGAGGTCGCACCGACGCACGTCCTTGAGCTTGCGGAGCGGATCGTCGCCGGAGGCGCTGACGAGGTCGTCCTCGCGGACACGATCGGGGTGGGTGTACCGAGGCAGGTCAGCGAGCTCGTGGGAGGCGTAGCCCGCTTCGGAAGCCCGGCGGGAGTCCACTTCCACAACACACGTAGCACCGGCTTTGCGAACGCGTACGCCGCGCTCCACGCGGGCGCGACAATCTTCGACGCCTCTGTGGGTGGTCTCGGCGGCTGCCCGTTCGCGCCCCGGGCGACCGGGAACATCGCAACCGAGGATCTCGTGTACCTCCTGCACGGCGAGGGAGTCGAGACCGGCATCGACCTGGAAGCGCTGATCGCGGTCGCGGTGTGGCTCGAAGAGACCCTCGGCCGGGAGCTGCCTGGGCAGGTCTACCGCGCCGGTACCTTCGCCCCCGTGGCAGGCTAGGTCGCATGACCGAGACCGTCGAGCGGCGGCGGGCCGCCCGCACCCCGCAGAGCGAGCGCGCTGCAGTGCCTCGGCTCCGGGAGCTTCCCTTCGCTTGGATCCTTGGTGCGCTCGCGGTTGGAACCGGAATCGCTGTCCTGCTCCTTCGCATCGTCGAGGACGTTCGCGGGAAGCCGCTCTTCGAGGACGAGGCCGTCGCCGGGCTGATCGCCGCCCGGCCGCTCGGCGAGATGCTCCAGACCGTCTGGTGGGAGCGAGGCGGGCCGCCGCTCCATTTCCTCCTCTCGCACATTGCGCTCGCCGTCGATTCGTCCCCGTTCACGCTCCGCTGGCTCGCCGTCGTCTTCGCTGTTGCGACGATTCCCGTCTGCTGGGATCTGGGCCGCCGCCTAGCGGGGCCGGCCGCGGGCGCGACCGCGGCGCTCGTCGCGGCGGCATCGCCGATGCTGGCCGTGTACGGGAGCTTCGGTCGCATGTATTCGCTCTATGCCTTCGCGAGTGCGCTGGCCGCCGACCTCTTCGTCCGGGCGTTGCGCGAGCGAACCCCACGCACAGCGCTCGCGGCGGCGCTGGCCGCCTGGCTTCTCCCGGCGATCCACCCATACGGCGCGATCGCGGTCGTTGCAGAGGCGCTCGTCGGCCTCTGGATCTGGCGCGGAAAGTCCTTGCGCCCCGCTCTGCCCGTCCTCGGGGTGGGACTCGCGCTCGTGCCGTTTCTCTTCGCGGACGTGAGGCTTGCGCAGCGCTTCTCGGTCGGGCTCGGGGGCGGGACAAGCATCGCTAGCCCCGGAGACGCACTCGGGCAGGTGTGGCGCGCCGTCCAGGCGTCGGCGGGCGGTCGCGGCTGGACGCTCGCCGTCGCCGTCGTGCTCGCGAGCGTCGGGCTGGCCGTCCTGGCTCGGCAGGGAGAGCGGGCTTTCGTCTCGTACGCCGCACTTGCCCTGCTCGGACCGCCGGCTCTCCTGCTCCTGTTTCGGACGAGCACGGAGCCCGGCCTCTCGCCGCGCCACCTCATGTTCATCCTGCCCCTTCTGGCTGCTCTCATCGGGGTC
>DATLQD010000040.1:0-12028 GCA_035535315.1 Gaiellaceae bacterium | reverse complement strand
TCCCCGCGCGTGCCGGCCGCCGTACTGAGAATCCCCAAGCAGAGGTTCGACTCACCCGAACAGCTCGAGTTCGCAAGGGTGCTGTCGTACAACCCGTGGCACTCCATCCCGGAGCACCGCCCGCTGGGTAACCAGAGCCGGGCCAGGAAGCGGATGTACAGCGAGCTGTCGCGCCTGCGGCAGAAGATGAACGAGGTGGAGCACTACGAGCCGACCGGCGACGAGGTGTTTCCGGGCTCTCCCTAGTAGTTGCGAGTCGCGCTGGTTCAGGGAACTCGGAAGTGCGGGCCCGTGTTGTTGTCAATCGCGATGACGTGGCCTCGCACGGGCAACCGCTAGTCACCGAGACCGCGACCGCCGTCGACGACGAGGCGCTGTCCAGTGATGAATCCCGCTGCTTCCGAGGCGAAGAAGCTGACCGCGTGGGCGATGTCTTCGCGGGTCCCGAGGCGGCCGGCGGGCACGGAGGCGATGTAGGCCCTTCTGATCTCGTCGGGGACGTCCGTATGGCGCTCGACTGGGATGAAGCCGGGCGCGACCATATTCACTGTGATGCCGAGATGGGCGAGCTCGCGCGCCCAACTCCGTGCGAGACCGATCTGGGCGTTCTTTGCGGTCACGTAGGCGGATCTGCCAGGGGGCGGCCGGTCGACGACCTCGGAGTCGATCTGGACGATGCGGCCGGACCGTTTGGTCTGCATTCCGGGGAGGACGGCTCGGAGCAGCAGTACCGGGCTCTTGACGAAGAACTCGAGCTGCGCGACGTAGTCCGCCCAGGCGACCTCCGCCAGCGGCGCTTCCGGCTGCGGGCCGGTCGCGTTCAGTACCAGCACGTCGATGGGGCCGAGGCTGCTGGTCACCGCCGCGACGAGATCGGCAATCTGCCCCTGGTCGGTGACGTCGGCCGTGAAGGCGTCGGCGACTCCGCCGTCGTTCCGGATGGCGGCGACAACCTCGAGCGCCTGTGCGTCACCGTGGAGGCCGTTTACGGCAACGGCCAGGCCATCGCTTGCGAGACGCCTGGCGATGGCACTGCCGAGCCCGCGCGAGCTACCTGTCACGAGCGAGACACGCTGCTGGTCGGGAAGCATGCGCGTGATCATCCCTCAGACACTCGCGCCGGGACTACCCTCTCGACATGGAAAGCGGTCTGCTCGATTCGGGAGGGCGGTTTGAGGAGTACGCCCAGGATGCGCTCGACTCGCTGCCATCAGATCTGCGTGCGCGAATGTCGAACGTGGAGATCGTGGTCGAAGATGAATCACCTCCGGGCCAGCGCTTGCTCGGCCTCTATGAGGGCGTACCGCTCACCAAACGCAGCAGCCACTACGGCGGGGTGCTGCCGGACAAGATCACGATCTACCGCGGTCCGCTCATGCGTCTCTATGGGCACGACCCGGAGAGGCTTCGTCGGGAGGTGAGCCGGGTTGTCCTCCACGAGGTCGCTCACCACTTCGGGATCAGCGACGAGCGCCTGATCGAAATCGACCGTTACTGAAACGTGACTCTTCTCGATTTCCTTGGCCGGGGACGGGAACCTAACGCAAACGAAATTCGCCTCACCGTAGCCCCAGGAACGTCCTGGGTCAGACATCGATGTCTGCGTAGATCGCCAATGGTCAGGCCGTAAGCTGCGCTCAACTGCCACTACCGGCCCGACCGAGGAGGTTCCCGATGCAGGCCATGGTGATGCACGAGACTGGTGACCCCGATGTCCTGCGTTACGAGGAGATTGATCGCCCCGAGCCCGGCGACGACGAGGTGCTGATCAAGGTCCACGCCGCCTCGGTCAACCCGGCGGACTGGAAAGTCCGCCGCGGGTTCATGAACAAGTCGCTCCCCGCGGTGCTCGGGTACGACGTGTCGGGCACGGTTGAGACTTCGCGCGCTGACGCCTTCGCCGAGGGCGACGAAGTGTTCGGCAGCTCGGCGAGCGGTGGGTACGCGGAGTACTCGACCGCATCCGCCGGGGTGATCGCGAAAAAACCCGAGGGCGTGAGTCACGAGCAGGCCGCAGCGATACCGGTCGCCGGCCAGACCGCCTGGCAGGCCCTGTTCGACCGGGGCGGGCTCGTCAGCGGGCAGTCGGCTCTCGTGGCGGGCGCCGCCGGCGGCGTAGGCCATTTCGCCGTGCAGTTCGCCAAGGTGGCGGGCGCGCGGGTGATCGGCACCGGCTCAACGCGCAACCGCGACTTCGTGCTGGGCCTGGGCGCTGACGAGTACGTCGACTACACGCAGCAGGAGGTGGGCGAGGCGGTGAGCGGCGCCGACCTCGCGTTCGACACCGTCGGCGGCGACACGACCGCCTCGCTGCTCCCGGCAGTGCGCGAGGGCGGGATGCTGGTCACTATCGCCGGGGCTCCGCCCGAGGAGGCCGCGCGCGAGCGAGGCGTGCGCGCCGAGTTGGTCGTGATGAGCCCAAAGTCCGAGCAGCTCACGCGGATAGCCGAGCTCGTGGCAAGCGGAGATGTGCGCGTGGAGATCGCGGAAGCGATGCCGCTCACCGACGTGAAGCGCGCGCATGAGCTCAGTGAAACCGGCCACGTGCGCGGAAAGCTCGTGCTAACCGTCGCGACGTAGGCGCGCTTTGCGTGGGCCGGGCAGCAAACGACCCCGCTGGCACCTCAACAGGCAACTTAACCTCCTGGGGTTTGCAGCGGTTTCGTGGAGCGTGAGCGACGGGACTCCAACCCGCGACCTCCGGCGTGACAGGCTTTTCCCACGAACACGACGATTGATTGGCGGGCCGATGCGCGGTGACGAGATACGGCGTGACTGTCGAATTTGTTCAGTTACGGATTAGAAGGGTTAACGCTCGTCTCGCTCGTCCCGCCCCCGAACTCGCTCAGACGCAGTTCGTCGCTCATCCAAACCGAGCCGCAGGCTCGTGTCGGCTGCCGAGATGAGGTCGGGATCGTGGCTCGCGCACACGACGGTCGTTCCGGCGTCCCGAGCGGCGGCCTGCAGAAGCTTGATCACCATTCGCCCGGAGACACGGTCGAGGTGGGCGGTCGGCTCGTCGGCGAGGATGACGCGAGGCCCAGGAGCTAGGGCTCTCGCCAGTGACACGCGGCGCTGCTCGCCTCCAGAGAGTCGATCCGCATGTCGGCCGGCGAGCGCTCCGAGGCCGACCCACTCGAGCCAGCGCTCGGCTCGAGCTGTCGCATCCTCCGGACTGAACCCGCGAAGCGTGAGTGCGAGCTCCACGTTCTCGCGCGCGGAGAGGAATCCCACCAAAGTCGAGTGCTGGGAGAGATATCCAACCACGCGCTGGCGCCAGCGGGCCGCGTTATTCGCGCTCAGGCTGTCGATCCGCTCTCCCCCCACCCACACCTCGCCTGAATCGGGACGGTCGAGGGCTGCCATCAGGTTCAACAGTGTCGTCTTCCCGCTACCCGAAGGGCCGGCAACGACATGGAGCTGCTCTGGCTTAAAGGTCCAAGAGAGGCCGGGGATGACAGCGTCGCCCTTCCGGCCGTAGCTCTTGTCTACGCGATCGAGTGCTACCTCCGTCTCGTAACGCTTCTCCTCCGGCCCGATACGAGGAAGAGGCTCGCCGCCACGTGTCCGTTCGCCGGTTTTGGCCAGCTCTTCCGCGAGAAGCCTCACTTCTCCTGACTTCGCCACGGCGCGAACGCGTTCCCGAAGCCCCGCCTGCTCGCGCAGGCGGCGGGGGAGGCGCAGCCACCCCTGCTCATCGATGATGAGGAGGGGGCGTGCGGTGCCCTCGGCGGCCAGACGGCCGTCGCGGATGTGGATCGTCCTGTCGCTGGCGAGGGCGACTTCGGGATCGTGGGTGACAATCACTGCCGCTGCCTTAACCTCGGCTGCCAACTCGACCATAAGCTCGATGACGGCCGCGGTGGCTCGGCGGTCGAGCTCCCCGGTGGGCTCGTCGGCGAGGATGAGCTTCGGACGCTTGGCGAGCGCGGCACAGACGGCGACCCGCTGCTGCTCGCCGCCCGAGAGCTCCGCAGGTCGGGCTCGTGAGCGCCCCTCTAGGCCGGCCGTACGAAGCAGCTGGCCGACGCGACGGCGTTCTTCCGAGCCGTAGCGACCGAGGAGGCGAAACGGAAGGGCAACGATCTCCTCGACGGCGAGCTCCCGCGGAAGCGCCACGTGATAGTGCTGGCGGACGATCCCGATCGACCTGCGCCGCACGCGTGCGAGCTCACGGCTTGAAGCGCTTTCGAACGACCGGCCGACCACCGTCAGCTCGCCGCTCGACGGTCGGGCGACGCCGGAGCAGAGAGTGAGGAGTGTGGTCTTGCCCGAGCCGCTCGGTCCCAGCACGGAGATGACCTCCCCCTCGGCGACCTCAAGCGAGAGCCCCCGCAGCGCGGCGACGTCGCCGTACGGCCCCGGGTAGAGGTGGAAGAGCTCCTTTGCCTGGATGATGAGCATCAGGCCCGCAACCTCCGTGCGGTGCTCTCGCGTAGCGTTCGCCCTGCGAGGAGCGCCGACGTGGCGAGCCCGGCGACGGCGATGGCGGCGAGAACACTTGCAATTGCGCCCCAGGCAACAACGGGTTCGATCGGAGGCAGCGGGCGGGTGGAGCTTCCCGTCACCGCAACGAACGCGCCGACCAGGCGCACCGCGAGGAGGGCGCCGAGGACGCCCGCAATGGCTCCCAGTGCCGAGAGGATAAGAAGACGCACCTGCATGCTGCGGACAAGAGTCGAGGGTGGGACTCCCATTGCTTCGTACTCGGCGAGAAGCAGCCGCTCCGAGCCCAGTGCCGAGCGAGTGGCAAGAATGAGCCCGATCAGCGCCAGGGCTGCCGCCGCAATGGCGACGAGACTAAAGACGTCCCGCGTGCCCGCAGCGAGCGGATCGTTCAGGAGGCGGTCCGTGAGCGGCTCGACTCCGACCGTCGCTGCGAGACGAAAGGGGGATTCCTCGAGCCGATTCGCGAAGCCCGCCGGCGGAGGTTCGAAGAACCAAGCTTCGGTTGGCACCGAGGACCCGGGTCGGTCGATGTTAAGGGCGGCAAAGAGCGTGTCGTAGTCGAGGACCACAAAGGCGGTCGGCCGTTCGATGACGGTGGGGAAGAGTTGCGCGCCGCTGACGATGCGAAGGGGCAGTTGCCGGCCCAAGACGTCGACGGTGACTGTTCGGTCGACTCCGTAGGCAGCCACCGATCCGCTCGCCAATGCGGGCAGCGCTTCTGGCAGCGGAATAGGCGGGCGGATGAGCGGGAGAACAGTGCTTGTGAGTTCGACGTGGATGCCGGCATCGGCGGGGGCATCCTTGGGAAACGGAGCCGCGATCACGGAGCCTTCGGCGACGCCTCCAGAGGGTGTCCCCGCCGTCCAGGTGTCGAGAGGCGGGAGAGGGTACCACTTGCCCCCCCGAAGCTCCGCGAGGCGAGCGAGTTCGACGAAACCGCCTGGATCAACGGCGTTGGGCGGAAGGAACGTCGGAATGAATTCGAGCCCGACGAGCTCGGCGCCTCGAAGGCGCGGCGGGACCGCGACGCGCACCCGCCTCCATCCGGGCCTGATCACGCCGAGTCGAAGCGCGGCGAACCGCTGCTCCTCTGGGAAGAGGAAGTGGAGAACCGCCAACCGGGGCGGCCGCCCCTTTTGCGCGCGTGCCCAGACGCGTAGCGCACGTGCGTCAGCGGCGACCTTCGTGCCCCTCAGCCGAACGGGTTGGGGGCGGATCTTTTTGGCGATCTTGGCGCGCGAGAGACTCGAGAAGCTCTTCCGCCAGCCGAGCAGGGACTGTATGCGGGCGCTTGGCAGGCCGAGGATTTCAACCGCGAGCGGCGTTCCGGACGCGAGTCTTTCCCGCAGGTTTCCGTCGAGCCGAAAAACTGGGGTCGGGCGCTCAGCCGTGGCCCGGGCGAAGCGGGTGAGGGGCGTGACGTCGGGGGAACTAGCGCCCTCCTCGGCGCTGCGCTCGACGACCCGCCAGCGGGCCCCGGCCGTAAAGCGCGCCTCGTCTCGGGCCTGACGTTCGAGCGTCGCCTCGTAGTTGACACAGAAGAGGGCGGCGCCGAGGGCGACCGCCAAGAACGTCGTGGTCGCCGCCGCCTGCGTGGGCGTTCGTGCAGCCGTCAAGAACGCCAGGCGAACGCTGAGCGGCGCCGTTCTTGCGAGGCGCTCGGCAAGTCGAAGCATCGCAGGCAGGACGCGAAGGAGGAGAACGCCGGTGGCGAAGAAGGCCAGGGCCGGCAGGAGAAGGAGCACCGGGGCCACGCCGTGGCCTTCGGCGATGTGCGCCGGGTCGAGCGCTTCGGTCGTCGCCGCTTGCCAGACCACGACGACGATGGCAGCCAGCGCCGCGACCTCGAGCGCACCGACGCCGAAACGAGTCCGGCGGCGCGGCGAGAGCGCAGCGATAAGGAGGAGGGCGCCGAGCGCAGCGACGGCAGCGATCGTGGCCATGGTCTCGAGAGGAAGCGCCGCTGCGACGAAGGCGGACGGCGAACCCCTCCCCTCAGCAAGTAGCTCGGCGGTGATACGTAGGCTGCCGAGAGCGAGGAAAGCGCCCGCGAGGCTCGGGACGAGTGCCTCGACGAGCCGGGAAACGAGAACCTGGGTACGAGAGGCTCCCAACGTCGTCAGCTGATCGTCGAGAAGGCGAGTCTCGGCTCGGCGCGCGCTCGCCGCGAAGGCGGCGAAAGCGATGATGAGTGCTGCTCCCTGACCCGAGACGAGTAAGAGTCTCGCTCGGGCAACCTCGCCTCGGTCGGCGAGTTCGTCGAGGAGCTCGAGTGGCGCGCCGGCAGCGACCAGGGCCTCCCCCCGCTCGATACGCACGATCGCGCGCCGCAGCCGTCCTGTAAGGGGGCGAAGCTCTGCACCGTGTATCGAGCCCGGGTCGAGCGGCGCGGTGGCGACGACCGTGGACTGGCTGGCGCGTATGAGTGGCGCGAGTGGGCTCTCGATGGAGGGCACGAGGAGGCCCCGCTCGCCTGGGTCCGGGATGCCGGCCAGGGCAGTCGCCCCGGACGGAAGCACCTCGGGGCGTAACGAGCCGCTCCCGACGACGAGAACAGTCGTCCTGTCTCCCAGAGGCAGGCGATCCCCCGGCTGGAAGTCTCCGCCGAGCGCTAGCACCTCGCAGATGTGCTGTTCGCACCCGGCCGGGAGCCGACCACTCGAGACCGCGACATCGTCTGCGAGGCTCTCGGCGACGACGAGGCGAACGCCTTCCTCGATGGGGCTCCAGATCTGAACCCGGTGCCGGGGCTCCGTGACGTCGCCGAAGTTGCTGACGAGGACCGACACTGCCGTTTCCTTCCGTGCCGCCGAGGTTGTGCGGGACTCAAACGGAACGAGCCCGTAAGCAACCTGGATCGCGCGCTCGTCGGGAGGTAGCTCAGCGAGTCGCAGACGGACGTTCTCTTCTTGAGCGAGCGCCGCGGCCAGGCTGCTCCAACCAATGAGCGCTCCCGCCCCCGCAAAAGCGATAGCGACCATCGCAACAGCGAGCGGTCTTGCTCGCATACGCCGAAAGGCGAATGCCGCGGGAGCCACCAGAGCCGAGAGCGTCATCCGAGTCCCGTCTAAGTATCTCCTTCGGTCGCGGATGCGGCCAGCCTGCGTGGCCACGCTGTTCGAGGTCGCTCTACGAGCTTCCGGGGGAGATCAATCGCCTGGGCAAGCGCGCCGACCCTGACCGTCAAGTCTCCGAAGGGTGGGTCTCGAGCCAGCCGAGCACTTTCCCAGCATTCTCATCCGGAGGGAAGACGGGGTAGAAGACCTTGACGATCTCCCCTTGGCGAGCAATTAACGTCAGACGCTTGTAGAGAGTCGTATCCCCAATCTCGAAGGTCGGCAGCCCAAGGGCTGCTGCCAACTCGAGGGAGGGATCAGCGAGAAGCGGGAAGGGCAGGAGCAACCGAGTTGCTGCTTCGCGCTGGTAATCGGACGTCTGTGCCGACAGGCCGGCGACACGACCACCGGCGTTCGTCAACTCTCGGTGGAGGTCGCGAAAGCCACAGGACTGCGGCGTACAGCCGCGCGCACCAGGAATGCCGTCCCACCCGGCGGGCAACTCGACGCCGGGTTTGCCGGTGCGTGGGTAGATGTAGAGGACGAGTGTCTCGGCACCCGCGTCGCGCAGGTCGAGGCGGTTACCGGTCGTCGCATCGAATTGGATCGATGGCAAACCAAGGCCGAGAAGGTGATCGGCCGCGCCGTCATCGAGGGGCACCGGCAGATCAGGCGGAAGTTGGTAGGGATCGTGCATACGTAGAAGGTAGCCGGCGGACTCCTCACGACACATTTTCGGCATCGGTGGCGCGCAGGCCACGAGCCGATAGTGAACGACTCGTGTGAACGCCCCGGCGCTAGGACGAGTGTCGGTCGATGCTGTGTCTAAGGAGTGCGCTGTAATCGAGGTCGCCCAACCGCATCGCATCGGCGGCCGCGAGGAGCGACGCAGAAGCGCGCGCACGAGCTCAGTGAAACCGGCCACGTGCGCGGAAAGCTCGTGTTAACCGTCGCGACGTAGGCGCGCTTTGCGTGGTCCGGGCAGCAAACGACCCCTTTCAAAGTCGGCTGGCACGCCTCAACAGGCAACTTAGAAAGGTGCGGGCAAGCTCTGGGGGAGTATCCTCGTTCGCAGACGCCTCCTCTCATCCGCGCCCGTTTGCGCGACTCGCATAAGCGGTCGCGCCTGAGAGGTTCCGTCCATGTCTATGGTGGCAACCGCGGGTCAGAAGGGAGCGAGACCGATGGCCGCTTCGGCGCTCGCGGAGGGTGCGGATGTCGATGTCACCCGCCCGCCGAGGCCTTCCGTGCTATGGACTATCGCGCTAGTCGGCGGCGCGGCCGCTGCCGGCTCCTACGCGCTCACCTTGGCAGGGGACGACGAGCACGCGCCCCACCTGCACGCCGGGCTGGTGGGGTGGATCACGCTTTCTTACGTCCTGTGCGGACTGGTCGCCTGGTGGCGCCGGCCCGACAGCCGCTTCGGCCCGCTGATGGTGGTCGCGGGGTTCGCTCCGTTCGTGTCGAGGCTGCGCGTGGTGGACGCCGACGTCCCGCACACGATCGGGGTCGCCCTCCGCCTGCTGCCTGTGGTGCTTTTCTTACATGTCTTCCTCGCCTACCCGAGTGGCCGGCTCGAGCGACGGTTCGAGCGCGCTCTCGTCGCAGCCGCGTACTCGGCCGTGCTGGGTTTTTCCCTCCTCGGACTGATACTCGGTGGTTCCGAGGGTGACAGCCTCATCACGGTCGTCAGCCAGCCGGGTGCCGCCGACGTGGTGCTGGGCGCTCAGAGGGTCGCGATTGCTGCGCTCGCCCTAACCGGCTTCGGCGTGCTCGTCGCCCGGATGCGATTCGCCGAACGTCCGCTGCGCCGATCACCCCAGCTGCTCGTCAGTACCTTCGTGCTCGCCCTCGTCACGGTTTCGCTCGGCATCCTCGTGATGACCTTTCACGGACCGGCGTCAGAGCAGTTCCGGTGGGTGGCCTTCGGACTGATCGGGGTCGCTCCGCTTCTCTTCTTGATCGGGCTCTTGCGAGCCCGTCTCGCTCGATCTGCGGTGGGTGATCTCTTCGTGGAGTTGCGAACGGATCCCGCGCCGGCCGATCTGAAGGACGCCCTCGCTCGAGCGCTTCGCGATCCATCGCTCACCCTCGTCTACTGGCTCCCCGAGTTCGGGACATACGCCGACCTCGACGGCCGGGCAGTGGAGTTGCCCGAGCACGGCCTCGGCCACGGAGTCACGCTGATCGACCGAAATGGGATGCGGGTGGCGGCACTGCTACACGACCCCGCGCTGCACGATGAACCCGAACTGCTCGATGCAGTTACCGCAGCCGCCGGAATCGCACTCGAGAACGGCCGATTGCACGCCGAGCTCAAGGCGCGCCTTGAAGAGCTCAGCGGCTCGCGGGCGCGGATCGTCGACGCCGGCCAGGAGGAGCGCAAGCGGCTCGAACGAAACCTGCACGACGGCGCGCAGCAGCGGCTCATCGCCCTCTCGCTCGAGCTGACCCTCCTCGAGGAGCGGCTGCAAGCCGATCCGGACGCGCGGACGCGCCTCGATCAGGCGAGACGCGAGATCGCGACGTCACTCGAGGAGCTGCGGGATGTTGCGCACGGGATCCATCCGGCTGTCGTCAGCGGGCATGGGCTGGAGATCGCACTCGAGCAGCTCGCCGCCCGGGCGCCCGTGCCGGTGCGGCTCAGTGTGGAGGTCGAGGACCGGCTTCCCGAGCGTCTCGAGGTGGCTGCCTTCTACCTCGTGTCGGAAGGCCTTGCCAACATCGGCAAGCACGCCCGCGCGACCTCGGCCACCATCGACGTCGCTCGTGAGACTGGCCAGATCATCGTCGAAGTCGTGGATGACGGAATCGGCGGGGCCGACACCGAGCGCGGCTCGGGCCTGCGCGGTCTCGCCGACCGCGTCGAGGCGCTCGAGGGTCGGCTGCGGGTGTGGAGCCCGCGCGGCGGCGGCACGCGTCTGCGAGCGGAGATCCCGTGCGCGCCGTAATCGCGGAGGATAGCGTCCTGCTTCGCGAGGGGCTCGAGCGTTTGCTGGGCGAGAACGAAGTCGAGGTAGTGGGTAGCTGCGAGACGGCGGAGGACCTGCTCCTGCAGGTGCGAAGCTACTCGCCCGACGTCGCGATCGTCGACATCCGGCTGCCGCCCACGCACAACGACGAGGGCATGCGGGCGGCGCTCGAGATCCGCGCGCGCCATCCATCGGTGGGCGTCCTCGTGCTCTCGCAGTACGTCGAGCTCGGGCTGGCGATGAAGCTCCTCGCCGAGTCAGCCGAGGGTGCAGGGTACCTGCTGAAGGACCGCATCGGCGACGTCAAGGAATTCATCGCAGCCGTGCGGCGTGTCGCCGAAGGTGGCTCGGCGATCGACCCGATAGTCGTTTCCACGCTCCTCTCCAGGCGCCGGAGCGATGACCCACTCGCCGAGCTGACCCCGCGCGAGCGCGAGGTGCTCGAATTGATGGCGGAGGGGCGCTCGAACCAGGGGATTGCGGACAAGCTCGTGATCACGCTCCGCGCTGTCGAGAAATACGTTTCCAGCATCTTTGGGAAGCTGGGGCTCCCCTCGGGTGGAAGCGAGTCGCGGCGCGTACTCGCTGTGCTGCTCTATTTGCGCTCGTAAGAGCCTCGGCGCGACCGCTCGCGAGACACCAGAAACCCGCCCCCCGAACTGACAAGTTTCCCGGCCTACGCGCGCGCCTCCCGCCTGCGACCGTGGGTGAGTCCCCGCATGATCGAGAGGAGCAGCAATGAAAACGCGCGTCATCCAGAACGAGCCGGACCAGCAGACGACCCCTCCGTCTCCGGTCGATCCGGGGCAGCCTAGGGGCCAGAGGAATCTCGCTGCGCGGATGGCGCGCTGGAGCGCGCAGCACCGGAAGAAGGCGATCTTCGGCTGGCTCGCGTTCGCCGTCGTTCTATTTGCGATCAACATGACCTCTCCGATGAAGATGATCGTCTTCGAGACGTCCGGGCCGGGCGAATCGGGGCGGGCGGACACGATTCTGTACGAGGACTTCAAGCAGCCTGCCGGGGAAGAGGTCCTGATCCAGAGCGGCTCGCTGACGACGAGCGACCCCGCCTTCAAGGCGGCCGTGCAGGCCGTGATCGCTGGCGTCTCGAAGGTCGACGCCGTGGCAAAGGTCAAGTCGCCGTACGAACCCGGAAACAGCGGCTTCATCTCGGCCGATAAGCATTCGGCGCTCGTGCGGATGGAGATCCGCGGTCCCTCCGAGGACGCCGCGGACAAGATCGACCCCATCGTCGCTCGTGTCGCCGACGTGCAGAAGGCGAACCCCGAGCTCTACGTCGGCTCCTTCGGCGAAAGCACGAACAAGGCCCTTCAGGCGTCGTTCAAGGACGACCTGAAGCGCGCTGGTCTGTTCTCGATCCCGCTGACGCTGATCATTCTCCTGGTCGCCTTCGGCGCCCTCGTAGCGGCGGGCATCCCGCTCCTCTTGGGGCTCACATCGGTGCTCGCCACGCTTGGCCTCGTCGCGGTGATCAGCAAGGTGCTGCCGATGGCGGACACCGTGTCGGCGATCATCCTCCTGATCGGGCTC
>DATLQD010000039.1:0-2125 GCA_035535315.1 Gaiellaceae bacterium | reverse complement strand
TACTCGTGTCCGGCGTAGGCCCGTTCGGTGTCCTCGATCTGTTCCGCGACCGCGATGAGCTCATCGGCGATCGCCCTGCGCCGATCGACCGTTTGCGGGCCCATGTTCGCGCAGTGCCGGCCCTCGAGTGCGTACGCCAGCGCGGCCCGGTCCCCCAGTTGCCTCGCCATCTGCAACGCCTCGTCGCTCATCGCCTCGCGCGGTGCGGGGGGAAGTGTGTCGCGCAACGGACCCGCGGCCAGCCGCGTCAGCAGACGGATGCGCAGGTCGTCGTCCGTATCGCCCAGGAGCGCCAGGGCCTCCTCGAGGAGGGGGACGAGATGCGGATCGCCCCAGGCCCGAGACCAGACGAACCGTCCCCCGTACCCGAGCGCCGCTCGAGCCAGATGCTCCGCCGAGCCGGAGCGGCGGGCGAGCTCGGCGGCCGTCAGGAACGTCTCCCTGGCACGCTCTTGCTCGCCGGCCCGAGCCAGCGCGTCTCCCAGCGATAGCAGCAGCTCCCGGTGCGGACCCGGCGCTCCGCCGGGCTGCAGGGCGATCGCGCGCTCGTAGAACCCGGCCGCCTGCGCATAGGCATGCAGCGAAAGGGCCCGATCGCCCGCGTCGCGGAGCGCCCTGACCGTTCGTTCGACGAGCTCCTCGCTCACGACCCCACCGGCGTCGGCGTACTCGACGGCGCGGAGGTAGTGCGACGACAGCATCTCGGCGTAGTCCTCATGACGGGGCCGCGATTCGATCCATCCGGCCGCGACGAGGTGCTTCTCGGCGCGACGAGCCTTTGGGATCTGCTCGTAGGCGACGTCGCGGATCAGCGTGTGGCGGAAGGAGTACTCGGTCTCGCCGGCGATCGAGCTGCGCCGCTCGCGGCGCACAAACTCGCGCCGTGCGAGCGCGTGCAGTGCCGCTTCGAGCCGCGGCCGGTCGTCGCCAAGCGGCCCGATCCAGAACACTCTCCCGACGACCGCCGCGTTCTGTAACAGCTCCTTCTCGGCCAGCGTCAGACCATCGAGGCGGGCCGCGATCAGTCCTTGCACGGACCCGGGGAGGCCTCGGTCGCTGTGTCCGTCCAGCACCGTGCGAGCGAACTCCTCCGCGTAGAAGGGGTTGCCGCCCGCGCGCTCGAGGAGGTCGGCGTTCGGCCTTCGGGGTGCGGTCGATTCAGCGAACAGCGCACCGAAGAGCGTGGCCGTCTCCTCCAGGGACAGCGGTGAGAGCCGGATCGCGGTGGCGTTTGCGCGCCCCCCTCCCCAGTCGGGCCGACGGTCGAGGAGATCGGGACGGGCCGTCGCGAGCACGAGGATCGGAACGCCGCTAGCCCAGTCGACAACGTGATCCACGAAGTCAAGTAATGCGTCGTCCGCCCAGTGCAGGTCGTCGAAGACGAGGACGAGCGGTTGTTCCTCCGCCAGCGCCTCCATGAGCCGCCGCCAGGCGGTGAAGGCCTCGCCGCGTCGGTCGCCGGAGCCGAGATCGTCGGTATCGATGCCGACCAGGGGCCGCAGATGCCGTTCGAGCCACGCGACCTCCGACGGCTCCGGGACGACCGCCGCGACGGCGCCGTGGACCTTGCGCGTCGCCTCCTGGTCGTCGTCCGAGTCGAGCACACCCGTGAACCCTCGCACGATCTCGCAGAACGCCCAGAACGTGGCTCCCTCGCCGTAGGGCAGGGAACGACCCTCCAGCCAGCGCCAATCGCCACCGCGGTCGAGCTCGCGGGCGAGCTCCGACACGAGCCGCGTCTTGCCGATTCCGGGGACCCCAACGAGGGTGAGGAGCTGCGGCTCGCGCTCGCGCTGGACCCGATCGACCGTCCCCCGGAGCAACGTGAGCTCCCGCTCGCGACCGACGAGCGGTGTGTCGCTCGCTCGCCGGCCGGCCACCGGCGTGCGGGGCCGGACCGCATCCCACACGCGGATCGGGTCGCTCTTGCCTTTCGCCACGACGGGAGGCGCGTCGCCGAACTCGATCGACCGCTCGGTCGCCCGGCGAGTCGCCTCGTCGACGAAGATGCTGCCGGCCGGTGCGGCCGACTCCAGGCGGGCGGCGGTGTTGACGCTGTCGCCGGAGGCGGTGTGCTCGCCCTTGTCGATCCTTGCGTCGAGCGTGATGAGCGCTTCGCCGGTCG
>DATLQD010000038.1:0-51773 GCA_035535315.1 Gaiellaceae bacterium | reverse complement strand
GGCGTTCGAGTCGACAATACCGTCGTTTTGGAAATCCCAGGCCCAAGAGCTCGGAGCGCCAGTCGACTGGTCCGTGAAGCTGACGTTCAACGGAGCCGTCCCGCTCCTAGGCGTCGCCGAGAAAGCCGCCGTCGGGGCCGTGGGAGGCGACCCGCCCGGGCTGCAGGGAGCGCTTCCCGTGTCTCCGGTCGCGCCGGCGATCGAGATGAACTTCCAGTCGTAGCTACCAGATCGGAGCGTCAATTGCAGGATCCCGAACGGGGTGCCCGAGACGGACTTCCCGCCCGTTCCGACGATGAACTCCCGGTAGCCGGCGGGGTTCGCGTTCAGACTCGCGTCGCGAAGAACGTGGCGTCTGTACACATGGTTGTGGCCGGTCAGGATCACGTCCCCACCTGCATCGAAGAACGCCTGCCGCAGGGCTGTGGTCGGCGCCGTCAGGTTGGCGTGGTGAAAGAAGGCCAAGGTGCATTCCCGCGGATGCGCTGCCAGATCGGACCGAAGCCACTGCTCCTGCAGCGACCCCGCGCTACAGCTGACCTTGGAGCAGTTCGAGTTGAGGCCGATGAGGTGCCAGGTACCTAGATCGAAGGAGTAGTAGCCCTTGCCACGCGGGCCGGCGAGCGCGCCGAAGTAGTCGTAGTAGCCGCTCGCCCCACTCGTCTGGTACTCGTGATTTCCCGGTATCGGAGCCGTGATTGCCTTCACGCGTCCCCAGCTCGCCTCGTAGTACTTGTTGAAATCAGAGAGCGTGCCGTTCTCGTACTGCTGGTCCCCGAGCGAGAGCACCTTCGAGTACCCGCCGGCGACCAGGAGATTGGATGTTGCTTGCTGTTGACAGCTCGAGGAAGTCGCGGTGAAGGACGCACACGCAATGTCGCCGGCGGCGCCTATCACGGGGTCGGTGGCTGCGGCCGATCCCGTTGCAGCGAGGTAGGCGAACGTCGCGAGCACCGCTATACCAGTCCGAAGAGCCACCGCTCCCTCCCCCTTATCCCCGGCCGCCCGAGGGGTCCCAGGGCAAGTGGTACGCGAACCGAGCCCGGCAGTCAAGTCCCAGCTTGCCGTTTCGTCGACGGCAGTCCTGAAATCAACCTCAGTGGAGAAACGCTCTGGGGTAGTTTGAGGTGCGGTCGCCATGATCTGAGACGAGTGGTCATGGCGCGCAGCAAAAAGCGTTCGCGGGTTGCTTCGGGGTAGTGCGCCTGGCAGGAATCGAACCTGCGACCTTGCGCTCCGAAGGCGCACGCTCTATCCCCTGAGCTACAGGCGCAGGAGGGCTTAGTCTAATCCGATACGAGCCGTCATGGCGCGCAGGAAAAGGCGTTCGCGGGTTGCTTCGGGGTAGTGCGCCTGGCAGGAATCGAACCTGCGACCTTGCGCTCCGGAGGCGCACGCTCTATCCCCTGAGCTACAGGCGCGGGAGGGCTTAGTCTACCCGCCGTGGAGCTAGTCCATCGTTCCGTGACCCTGGCGCTGGAGCAGCCCTTCACGATCTCCCGCGAGACAAGCGTCGAGGAGAAGCTCATCTGGATCGAGCTCCGCCACGAGGGCACGATCGGCTATGGCGAAGCGGCTCCACAGGCGCACTATGGGGAGTCGATCGAATCGGCTTCGGCGTTTCTGGACGAGTCCGGCGACCTGCTCGGGGACAACCCCTTCGCCCTCGAGGAGATCGGCGAGCGCCTGGCGGAGCGGCCCGGAGAGATGGCCGCGAAGTCGGCCCTCGATTCAGCGCTCCACGACCTCTGCGGGAAGCTGACCGGCATACCGGTTTGGCGACTCCTGGGGCTCCGCCAGATCGGGCCGCCCACCTCCTGGACGATCTGGCTCGGCGATCCGGACGACATGGCCCGACGCGCCGAGCAGGTCGACTCGCGATTCCGGCGGCTGAAGCTGAAGCTCGGCGGACGCGACGGGCTCGACGTAGAGCGGGTCCGGGCAGTTCGGAGCGTCACCGACCTGCCGCTCATGGTGGACGTCAACGAGTACTGGGAGGTCGATGAGGCGATCGAGAGCATCGCGGCGCTGGCCGACCTCGGGGTTCAATACGTCGAGCAGCCGCTTCCGGCGGGCGACCCCGGCGGGCCGCGGTTGAAGCAGGAAGCCGCGCTCCCGGTCTACGTGGATGAGGACTGTCACACCCTCGCCGATCTGGCCGCGTGCGCGGAGCGCGCCCATGGCATCAACATCAAGCTGGCCAAGAGCGGAGGCATTCGCGAGGCCCATAAGATGGCGGTCGCCGCCCGCGCGCTGGGCCTCGGAGTCATGCTCGGTTGCATGATCGAGACCGGCCTCGGCATCTCGGCCGGGTGCCAGATCGCGAGTCTCTGCGACCACGTCGACCTCGATGGCAACCTCCTGCTTGCAGAGGATCCGTGGCCCGGCGTCGCCTTCGAGAACGGTATCCAGGTGCCGCCCGAGGAGCCCGGCCTGGGGGTGCGCGAGGCGGTCCGGGAACGGGAGTGAAGCGATATCTGATCCTGGCCGAGGGTTATGTCACCGACGCCCACTATGGGAAGACCATGCGTGGGGTGCTGAACTACGGCTCGGACGAGGTCGTGGCGCTTCTCGACTCGGAGCACTCTGGGGAGACGCTGCACGGTCTCCCGGTCGTCGGGACTGTCGGGGAAGGGCTTGCCTACCGTCCTGACACCGCGCTCGTGGGTGTCGCCACCTCCGGGGGACGGCTGCCCGAGGTTTGGCAGACGATCCTCCGGGAGGCAGTTGCGGCCGGACTCGACATCGAGTCGGGAATGCACGTGTTCCTCGACGAGGATCCGGAGCTGGTCGCCCTCGCCGCAGAGCACGGGGTCGAGCTCCGAGACCTCCGGCGGCCGCCCGCCGATCTGAGCGTCCCGTCGGGGGCGAACCTCGAGCAGGAGGCTGCGGTCGTCCTCACCGTTGGCTCCGACTGCGCGATCGGCAAGATGACGGTCTCGCTCGAACTCGACCGCGCGGCCCGCGAGCGGGGCATCCGGTCGGTCTTCGTGCCCACGGGCCAGACCGGAATCGCGATCGCGGGGTGGGGAATCTCGGTTGATGCTGTCGTCGCGGACTTCGTGGCGGGTGCGGCAGAGCAGCTCGTCGTCGAGGGGGCGACCCGCGGGGACCTCCTCTGGGTGGAGGGACAGGGCTCGCTCATCCACCCGCAATACTCGGGCGTTACGCTCGGGCTCCTACACGGAAGCGCCCCACACGTTCTCGTGCTCTGCCACCAGGCGGGTGCGACCGAGATCGAAGGGTGCCCGGGACATCCGATCCTGCCGCTTCGCGAGCTCGTCGAGCTCCACGAGCAGATATCTCTGCCCGCCCGGCAGGCTCGCGTCGCTGCTGTCGCGCTGAACACCCGGACGCTCGACGAGAATGCCGCCCACGCGGCGATCGCGGCTGCTGCGGCCGAAACGGGCCTGCCTGCGGACGACCCCGTGCGCTTCGGCCCCGGAGCTCTCGTCGACGCCGTCCTCGGCGCGCTTCCGGCCGGCTCTCTGCGCGCTCCGGTATAAGAACTCGATTCACAATGAAGCACTGTGCCGCCGAGCCGCGCTGGACGACGCGATGCGTCGTCCTCAGTCGTGCCCATATCTCTTTCGATATGAGCACTCCCTGCGTCCTAGCCTCGCGCCGACCATCGCACCCCGGCGACGAGGCCCCATCATGAATCGAGTTCTAAGACTCGCGTGACCGACCCTCGCGTCGAACGGCTCGGCGAACTCGTCGTCAACTACTCGCTCGAGCTGAGCGAAGGCCAGGTCCTCCGGATCGACGGGCTCGAGATCGGCGCCCCGCTCGCGCTCGCGACGTACCGGGCGGCTCTCGGGGTCGGAGCCCATCCGTACACGAACCTGTCCCTCGACGGGCTGCTCGAGCTCATGCTCGAAACCGGCTCCGAGGAGCAGCTTGCATACATCTCCCCGGTGCAGGCGCTGGAGATTGAGTCGATCGACGCGCTCGTCACGATCTGGTCTGAGGCGAACACGCGCTCGCTCACCCGGGTCGATCCGGGGAAGCACAGCCGCTATATTGCCGCGCACCGGACGCTGTCGAACCGTCGCTGGGAGCGGATCGCGAGCGGCGAGATGCGGTGGTGCGGGACGCTCCATCCAACCCTCGCGCATGCCCAGGACGCAGACATGTCGCTCGAAGATTACGAGGCGTTCGTCTTCGCCGCCTGTCACAGCGACAAGGAGAATCCGGCGGCTCACTGGAGCGAGGTGGCCGAGAGCCTGGGCGCGCGCGCCGAGGAGCTCGGGTCGGTCCGGGAGCTCCGGATCGTCGGTCCGGATACGGATCTCCGCCTCGGCGTCGAGGGAAGGACGTGGCTCGCAGCGGACGGGAAGTACAACATGCCCGACGGCGAGGTCTTCACGAGCCCTCGCGAGACCGAGACCGCGGGTGAGATCCGCTACTCGTTCCCCGCGATCTTCCAGGGCCGCGAGGTGGAGGACATCCGGCTGCGGTTCGAGGGCGGCCGCGTCGTTTCAGCCGAGGCGGCGCGGGGGGAGGAGTACCTGCGCTCGCTCCTGGACATGGACGACGGAGCCCGAGTCCTCGGGGAGGTCGCCTTCGGGTTGAACTACGAAATCGATCGCTTCACGCGCAACATCCTCTTCGACGAGAAAATCGGAGGGACGATGCACCTCGCGCTCGGGGCGGCGTTCGCTCAAGCTGGAGGAGAGAACTCTTCCGGCCTGCACTGGGACATGATCTGCGACCTGCGTGAGGAGGGCGAGGTCTACGCCGACGGCGAGCTCGTCTGGAAAGCCGGGGAGTTCCTGAGCGAGCCGGTCGTCCACGCGTGAGCGTCCCTCGCGTCTGCCTCGCTCCACGTAGGTCAAAGGTCCGCCTGTGAGTGCCGACTCCCGCATCGAACGCCTCGCTAGCGTCCTCGTCGACTACTCGACGGATGTGCAGCCGGGCCAACTGGTGCTCATCGAGAGCTCACCGCTCGCGGCACCGCTCGTGCTGGCGGTCGCACGGCGCGTGATGGACGCCGGTGCTCACCCGCAGACCCGGATCGCGGTCGACGGGCTGACAGAGACGCTCCTCGCGCACGGCACCGACGCGCAGCTCGAGTGGGTGAACCCCGCCAGGGTGGAGGACTACGAGCGTGCGGACGTGAGGATGGTGTTCGAGGCCGAATTCAACACGCGGAGCTTGAGCTCGATCGATCCTGAGCGGCTTGCCCTGGCCGGCCGCGCGCGCGAGCGGCTCCGCGACCGCTACCTCGAGCGCGCCGCGGCGGGCGAACTCCGCTGGGTGATCACCCTGTTTCCCACGTACTCGGCCGCGCAGGATGCGGAGATGTCGCTTGCTCAGTACGAGGAGTTCGTCTACGGCGCCGGTCGCCTCGACGAGAAGGACCCGGTCGGCGAATGGCGCCGCTTCGGAGAGGACCTCACCCGCCTGGCCGAATGGCTCGATACGAAGAGCGAGGTTCGAGTCATTTCGAACGGGACCGACCTGACCGTGGGAGTGGAAGGCAGGACGTGGATCCCGTGCGACGGGAAGGAGAACTTCCCCGATGGAGAGGTGTTCACCGGTCCGGTCGAGACGAGTCTGGAGGGCGAGATTCACTTCTCGTTCCCGGCGAGCTTCCAGGGACGCATGGTCGAGGACATTCGCCTCAGGTTCAAAGGTGGGGAGGTCGTCGAGGCGCACGCGGCGCGCGGTCAGGACTTCCTGGACGCCATGCTCGCTATGGACGACGGCGCCCGGCGGGCCGGCGAGTTCGCGTTCGGAATGAACGAGGCCATCCAGGAGTTCACGCGGAGCACGCTCTTCGACGAGAAGATCGGCGGGACGATGCACCTTGCGCTTGGGAAGGCTTATCCGGAGAGCGGTGGGCAAAACCAGTCGGCGCTCCACTGGGACCTCGTGTGCGATCTCCGGTCCGGGAGCGAAGTCTTCGTCGACGGCGAGCTCGTTTACCGAGACGGACGCTTCCTGCCCGGCACGTACTAGAGGCAAGGCTCCCCGCTGATCGCGCTGCTCGGAGACACGCACATGCCCCGGGGGGCGCGCGGGCTGCCTGGCGGATGCCTTCGCCTCTTGCAGGCGTCCTCGCTCATCCTGCACACCGGAGACCTGACCTCGAGAGAGTTCCTCGCAGAGCTCGAGGCACTTGGGCCGGTAGCCGCCGTCAGGGGCAACATGGACGAGCCGCCGCTTCGCAGCGTCTTGCCTGAGCGTCTCGAGATCGAGGCGGAAGGGATCCGCATGGGGATCGTCCACGACGCCGGCTCCAAGGCGGGCCGGGAGGACCGTCTCCGAACCTGGTTCCCGGACTGCAACGCGGTCGCGTACGGCCACAGCCACCTTCCGGAGGTGAGCAGGGTCGATGAGACGTGGATCCTGAATCCCGGAAGCCCGACCGAACGGCGTCGGGCTCCGGAGAAGACCATGATCGTCCTCCGCGACCGAGTTCCTACCCTGGTCTCCTTCGGGTCTTGACAGCGAACACACGTTCGTCTAGCATGGCGAACACATGTTCGTCTCGCGTCTCATTCTCGCCGGGGTCGTTCTGCTCACACTTCTCGTGCTCGCGCTGGGGGCGGCGCGGCCGTCGAGTGGAGCGACCCCCGAGACGCGCTATGTGGTGAAGCCGGGGGATACGCTCTGGCGAATCGCGGCCGAGTACACCGGCGGCGATGTGCGAGAAGCCGTCTGGCAGCTTACGGAGAGGAACGATCTGGCGAGCCCGCTCTTGCAGCCCGGACAGGTGCTTCTGATCCCGGGCTAGCGTTTCCGGGCTTAGCTCGCGGCGAGAGGCTGCGCCTCGTCGATCCACAGCTCTTCAGGTCGTCTGTTCGCAACCGCGAAGAACGCATCGACGACGACTGGGATGAACTGCGTGCCGCGGCCGTTGCGCACCTCGTTCATCGCGGCATCGAGCGGCAGGGCCTCCTGGTAGGGGCGGTCCGTCGTCATCGCGTCCCAGGCATCGGCGAGCCCTGCGATTGCGGCGGCGACCGGAATCGCGTCCGTCGACAAGCCGTCGGGATAGCCTGTTCCGTCCCAGCGCTCGTGGTGGTGGCGGACGATCGGAACCGCTTCGCGGAGGCGGCTGAACTTCTCGATGATCCGCGCTCCCTCGGCGGAGTGGCGCTTGATCTCGTCGTATTCCTCGGCGGTCAGGCGACCTGGCTTCGTCAGGATCCCATCCGGGATGGCGATCTTCCCGATGTCGTGGAAGAGGGCGCCGAAACGGAGCGCGTCCATCTCGATGGGCGTGAGCCCGAGCTCGTCGCCCATCGCAAGAGCGATTCGTTGCACCCGGAGCGAGTGCCCGGCGGTGTAGGGATCCTTCGCCTCCACGGTCGCGTTCAGACTCTCCACCGCCTCGAGCGCGTTCCGCTCGAGCGCCTCGTACGCATTCGCGAGGGCAACCGAGCGCTCGCGTAGCGTCGTCGTCTGGCGCCGGAGGGTGTCCGAAGCCCCGCGCACAAGGAGGACGAGCAACCCCCAGAGAGCGAAGAAAACGCCGGCGGTCGTGAGCCAGATGACCTGCTTTCTGCCGGCGATGGACGCCTCGAGCGGCGTCGCGTCGGCGTAGATCTCATAGGCGCCGACGACCTCGCCGGCGGCAAGGACTGGCGCGTAGACCTCGATGACGCTCTCGACCCCGAGATCGGCCTCACTCGCATCCTCGGCTCCGTGCGTGTCTTCGAAGCTGGCCCCCGGCTTCCCATGCTCGATCACCTCGCGCAGATCCCCGCTCACCGGGAAGCGGCGGCCGATCCGCTCGGGAGCGAGGGTTGTCCACGCGAGGACGCCGTCGCTACGCCAGACCTTGACGCTCAGGATGTCGGGCCGCTCCGCGAGATCCCTGCGAACCACGGTGGTCGCGGTCGGACCGACCTTTAGCTGTGACCCGTAGACGAGGCTGCTCCCCAGGACGCCGCTCGTGTACTGGGCGAGACTCCGCTTGGCGTCGTCGAGGGCCTGAGCCCGGAGTGCGTGGGTCAGAACGGTGCCGAGGACAAACCCTCCGGCTGCGAGCAGGAGCGCACTGACGATGAGGAAGGCGCGGAGGAGCGTTACAGAACGCGAGACGCGCTGGATAGGGGTGTTGCGGGGCATGGCGGCTCTTCCAGTATCGGTGCCGAAACACCAGGCCTTGAGCCGTCGGAGGAGGTGAACCGCCGTACACTGGCCACGTGGATCTCGACCTCGTCTTCCTCGGGACTTCAGGCTCGGTGCCGACGGCACGCCGCGCGCCGGCGGCAACCCTGATCCGACGCGCCGGAGAGCGCATTCTGATCGACTGCGGCGAGGGGACGCAGCGACAGCTTCTGCGCTCTGGGATCGGGCTCGTGGAGCTGCCTGAAGTCTTTCTGACCCACTACCACGCGGACCACTATCTGGGCCTTCCCGGCATGCTGAAGACCTTCGCGCTGCGAGGTCGGGAGTTGCCCCTCACGGTCTACGGCCCACCCGGTCTCGTCGACCTCTTCGGCGCGCTCCGGCGCATCTTCGGCAAGCTCACCTACAAGCTCGATCTCGTCGAGTTGCGGCCCGGCGATACCCTCGCCCGGGGCGAGTACCGGCTGGTGGTCTTCAACGTGAATCACGGGATGTCGTCGAACGGCTATGCGCTCGTGGAACGCCCCCGGCCCGGCCGCTTCGACGTCGTTGCGGCGACGCGCCTCGGCGTCCCCAAGGGTCCGCTCTACGGTGCGCTCCAGCGGGGAGAACGCGTAACCCTTCCGGACGGGAACACCGTTGCGCCCGAAGAGGTGCTGGGAGCGCCGCGGCCAGGGCGGAAGGTCGTGCTGACGGGAGACACGCGCACCGCAGTATCAGTCCTCGAGGTGGCCCGTGACGCGGACGTCCTCGTGCATGACGCGACCTTCGCCGAGGAGGAGCGAGAGCGGGCGGAGGAGACCGGTCACGCGACAGCAACCCAGGCGGCCGAGCTGGCTGCCGCCGCCGAGGCTCGGATGCTCGTCCTGACCCACCTCTCGAACCGGTATTTCGGCCCTGAGATTGCGCGGGAGGCACGAGCGATCTTCGCCGAAACGGTCGTGCCCAGGGACTTCGATATCATCGACGTCCCCTTTCCCGAGCGTGGCGCGCCGCGGTTGATCAAGGGCGGGGCGCTCGGGCGTCGCGAGGAGGCCGAGGCCGGTGTCGAGCATGGTGCAGGTGGCGCTGACGCGGGACCTGACAGAGGCGGAGGAGATCCAATCGATTCTCCAGTCAGCGGGGATCGAATCGGAGCTGGAGGCCGCAGTCGAGCACCATCCGGCCGCGCTTGACGACGCTCCGACCAAGGTACTCGTCGCGGAGACGTCGCTGGAGGAGGCACAGCACGCCATCGAGGCGATGACGGACCCCGACGAGTTGATCGGGGACGCGTAGCCGCGCCGTCGAGCCCCGACTTCGGGCCACTGGCGGCGACCTACGACCGGCTTCGGCCCGTCGACGAGAACTGGCTCGAGCTCCTCGCGGCTCTCGTCGCCGCGGCGGGGGGCGTCGCAGGGAAGCGGGCCCTCGACGTCGGGTGTGGCACCGGACGTCTCGCGGAAGCCATCGCAGAGCGTGGTGCCCGTGCCTGGGGCGTCGACCCGTCTGAAGAAATGCTCGCAGTGGCTCGCCGCACGGCGGGGAGGACCGTGGGCTTCAAGCGCGGCGAGGCCGAGCTGCTGCCGTTCAAGAGCGGTTGGTTCGACCTGGCTTTCCTCCGCCTCGTCATCCATCTGGTCGACCGCGGGAAAGTGTTGCCGGAGCTTCACCGGGTCCTCGCCCCGCGCGGACGGGTCGTCATCGCAACGTTCGATCCGAGGCACTTCGGAAGCTTCTGGCTGACCCGCTTCTTGCCGTCGGTGGAGCTGATCGATCGCGCGCGGTTTCCGGAGCCTGGGCTCCTTACTGCTGAGCTTGGGGCAGCCGGCTTCACGGAGGTGGTCGTTCAGCCGCTCGAGGAGCGTGCGAACATGACCCGCGAGCACGCGCTCGAGCGAATCCGCGGCCGCTACATCTCGACCCTCCACCTCCTGGACGAGGACGAGCTCGCCGCCGGGCTCGCCCAGGCGGAGCGGGAGCTTCCCGCGGAGGTCGAGATCGAGCTCCACTGGGTGGTCGTCTCGGCTCGCACGTGACCGTCGTCGACCTGGTCGTCCTCGTATGGGTTGCCCTGGCCGCCCTCCAGGGTGCGGCCCGCGGGCTCTCGACGCAGGTGGTATCGCTCTTCGGCCTCGCCGTGGGCGGGCTGGCAGCGTCCCGCATCGCTCCCATGTTCCTCGAGGGAGGCACAAAGTCGCCCTGGCTCCCGGTGGCGGGCCTCGCGGGAGCGGCGGTGGGCGTGATGCTCTTCCAGCTCGCGGCCACGTTGGTCATCCCTCGACTCGGCTGGTTCCTGCCGGCCCCGGTGCGGCTGATCGACGCTGTGGGCGGTGCCCTTTTTGGCGCCGTTGTTGGCCTCGCGATCGTCTGGCTCGTTGCGATTGTTGCCCTCCAGCAGCCCTCGCTCGGGTTGCGCAAGCAGGTGCAGCGCTCGGAAGTCCTGCCACGCCTTGTCGAAGCCGTCCCGCCGCGTATCGTCCTCCATGCGCTGGGGCGCTTCGACCCGCTGCCTTTGATCGGGGCGCTTCCCGGCGAGGGCCTGCCGCCTCCGGATCCGAGCGTCGCGCGCTCGCCGCAGTCCCGCCTGGCCGCCCGAGCAGTCGTGAAGGTCACGGGGACTGCGTGTGGGCTGGGTCTCGAGGGGTCCGGGTGGGTCGTTGGGCGCTCACTCGTGGCCACGAACGTGCACGTCATCGCCGGCGAGCGAGATACCCGCGTTCTGGTGCCGAACGGCAAGAACCTGCGCGCCCGGCCGGTGCACGTGGACGCCCTGAACGACATTGCGCTCCTTCGGGTGCCGTCGCTGGGCGTCACGCCGCTCCGGACGGCCCCTCCCGTTGAGGTGTCTCGCCCAGTCGCGCTTTTTGGCTATCCGGAGAACGGCTCGCTCGTCTCCGTACCGGGCACAGCCGGTCCACCCCGGCGAATCGTCGGGGCGGACGCTTACGGCCGGCGCCCGCGCTTGCGGGTTGTCGTGCCGCTTCGCGGACCGATCCGGCGGGGCGACAGCGGCGGTCCTGCGGTCGACCGGAGCGGGCGGGTGGTCACGATGATGTTCGCCGCGGTGCGGGGTGGGCGCGGAGGGCTGGGCGTGCCCGTCGACCTCGTTGCGAAGGCTGCGCGGGGGAGTCTCCACCCTGTCTCGTCGGGCCCCTGCACGGGCTAGATGGGCTGATCATCCAGGGGTCGTCCGACCCGAGCGTGTAGAGTCTCGCCGACCCCTTTAACTCGGTCCAGAGAGGCCGGAAAGGAGATCGTAGTGGCTGTGCCCGTCGAGGCGGGAAAGCCTCTGCTCGATGCGGAGGCCTTGAACCGGACGCTCGCTCGTCTCGCGCACGAAATCGTCGAGGGCAATCCTGACCTCGGGCGGGTCGCTCTGGTCGGCATCCACACCCGGGGCGTTCCGCTGGCGCAGCGCTTGCGACGCCTGATCGGCGAGTTCGCGGGCCAGGAGCCGGACCTGGGCACGCTCGACATCACCTTCCACCGGGACGACGTGTCCGTGCGGGGTGGGGAGGCGCCGCTCCACGCACAGCCGGTCGTAAAGGCGACCCGGCTCGACTTTCCGCTCGAGGGAAAGACCTGCGTCCTCGTCGACGACGTGCTCTATACGGGCCGCACGATCCGCTCCGCGATCGACGCGCTCTTCGAATACGGCCGCCCTGCCCGCGTCCAGCTCGCCGTCCTCGTCGACCGAGGCCACCGCGAGCTTCCGATCCGACCCGACTACGTCGGCAAGAACCTCCCGACCGCGAAGAGCGAGCACGTGCGGGTGCAGCTCGTCGAGGTCGACGAAGTCGATGCCGTACTTCTCGTTTCCATGGCGGATGGTTGATCGGACCGACCAACCATCCAGAAAGGTTGAAACATGGCTGACGTCCATCCACTGATCCGCGACGAGCTACTGCCGCCGCAGCGACCGCCGCGCCGCCACCTGATCTCGATCGCGGATCTCGAGCGCGATGACGTCGCGCGGCTGCTCGCCCTCTCGCGGACCTTCTCCCGCTCGCTCGAGCGCGAGGTGAAGAAGCTGCCTGCCCTCCGCGGCCGCACCGTCGTGAACCTCTTCTACGAGTCCTCCACCCGCACGTCCTCGAGCTTCGAGCTGGCCGCCAAGCGGCTCTCCGCCGACGTGATGTCGATCAAGGCCACGGGCTCGGCTGTGGACAAAGGGGAGTCATTGAAAGACACAGCGCTGACGATCGGCTGCTACGACCCGGACGTCGTCGTCATCCGTCACCCGGAGATCGGGGCGCCCAACCTCGTTGCGCTGTACACGAGCGCTCACGTCGTGAACGCAGGCGACGGCAAGCACCAGCACCCGACGCAAGCTCTCCTCGACCTCTACACAATCGAGGAGGAGCTCGGAGGGATCGAAGGGCTCCACGTCGCAATCGTTGGCGATGTCCTCCACTCGCGGGTGGCGCGCTCGAATGTCCAGGCGCTGCTGCTCATGGGCGCACGTGTGACGCTCGTCGGGCCGCCGGCCCTGATTCCCCGCGGGATCGAGGCGATGGGCTGCTCCACCTCGTACGACATCGGGGCGATCCGCGATGCCGACGTGGTCTACGTCCTCCGCATGCAGAAGGAGCGGATGCTCGCCGGCGCCAACTACGTCCCCAGCCTCCGCGAGTACACCGCACGCTGGGGCGTCACCAGAGACCGGCTTCGGTCCGGCCAGAAAGTCATGCATCCGGGTCCGATGAACCGCGGTGTCGAAATCGACGACGAGGTGGCCGACATGGCCGACGCGTTGATCGAGCGACAGGTACGAAGCGGGCTCGTCGTCCGCATGGCGGTCCTCTACGACCTGCTGACCCACGGGCCGGTCGAGGTCAAGGTCGCAGAGATCGAGGAGGTGGCCTGATGACAGCCGTGCTCTTCGGCCAGAGCGGCATGGAGAACGTCGTCGTTCGCGGCCCACGGGTGTTCGATCCCACCGAGGGAGTCGACGAGATCATCGACGTTCGCATCGACGGCGGCATCGTGGCTGCGATCGGCCTCGACCTCGACACGAACGAGCACCGGGTCGTCGAGGGCGCGGGGCTCGTGCTGGCGCCGGCTTTCGTCGATCCGCACGTCCACCTGCGAACGCCCGGCCGCGAGGACGAGGAGGACATCACCTCCGGTACGCGCGCCGCGGCCGCCGGGGGCTACTGCGCCATCCTCGCAATGCCTAACACTGATCCGGTCGTCGACTCGGCATCCGTCCTCGGCGCCCTCGTCGAGCAGGCTCGTACGGAGGCGGAGGTGCCGGTCGGGTTCCTCGCGGCCATCACGAGAGGTCAGAAAGGCGAGGAGCTGACCGAGATGGTCGAGCTTGCGGAGGCGGGCGCGGCCGGGTTCTCCGACGACGGGCGGCCCGTGGTGGCCCCGTCCCTGATGCGTCGCGCCCTCCAGTACAACGTGGCAGCTGGGCGCCCGATCGCCCTCCACTGCGAGGAGCCGACGCTCTCCCGCGGCGGGCAGATGCACGAAGGGGCGGTTTCTGCCGAACTCGGATTCGGAGGCTATCCCGCAGTTGCCGAGAGCCTCATGGTCGCCCGCGACCTGGCCCTGGCACGCTACGAGGGCGAGGCTCTACACCTCCTCCATCTCTCCGCGCGAGAGTCGGTCGAGGAGCTTCGTGCGGCGCAATCCGAAGGCGTGCGGGCGACTGCAGAGGTGACGCCGCACCATCTCTGCCTGACGGACGAGGCCGTCCGGAGCCTCGACTCGAACGTGAAGATGAATCCGCCACTTCGCGCCGAGGAAGACCGGGTGGCGCTCCTCGAGGCACTTCGCGACGGCTCGATCGCTGCGATTGCGACCGATCACGCGCCGCATGCTCGGCACGAGAAGGAGGTGCCGTTCGAAGGCGCGCCCTTCGGGGTCACCGGCCTCGAGACCGCCTTTTCCGTCCTCTACACGCGCCTGGTCACACCCGGCCTGCTGGAGCTCGGGACGCTCCTCGAGCGGATGAGCGCCGGACCGGCCCGGATCTATGGCCTCGAGTGCCCCCGGATCGCCGTCGGCGCTCCTGCAAACCTCGTCCTCCTTGACCTCGAGGCGACCTGGATGCCCAGCGAGACCGGGTTCCGCTCCAAGTCGGCCAACTCGTGGCTCCTCGGCGCCACCCTGCAGGGCACGGTTGCGATGACGATGGCTGCGGGCCGGACGGCGTACTCGGCATGAGGGACTTCGTCGTCCTCGAGGACGGCACCGTCCTGTCGGGGCGGTCCGTTGGCGCGCCGGGGATCGCCTACGGCGAGGCCGTCTTCACCACGGCCATGAGCGGGTACCAGGAGATCGTCACGGACCCGAGCTACGCGGAGCAGATCGTCTGCTTCACCGCTCCCATGGTCGGAAACTATGGCGTCGCGGACGAGCGACTCGAGTCCGCCGGTCCCTATGCACACGCTGTCCTCATGCGCCGTGCAACCGGCACCGACTGGTCTACCTGGCTCGCGGGTCGAGGAGTGGTTGCGCTCGAGGATATGGACACGCGCGCCCTCGTCGTCAGCCTCCGCGACCGTGGCGCCATGCGAGCTGCGGCTGTGGCGGGCGAGGCGTCCGTCCAGGAGGTGCTCGAACGCGTCCGCGCCGAGCCTGCCATGGCCGGGAAGGCGCTCGCCGCCGCCGTCTCGACGCCGGAGCCGTATACCGTCGGACGTGGCACGACCAGGATCGCCGTGCTGGACTACGGCTGCAAACGCTCGATCGTTCGCAGGCTCGTCTGGAACGGAGCCGGCGTGAAGGTCTTTCCCCACGACACACCGGCGGACACGATCCTCGGCGAGCGGCCCGACGCCGTCCTGCTTTCGAACGGACCCGGCGATCCGGCTCCACTGGCGGCCCAGGCGGCGGAGGTGGCACGGCTGCTAGGCCGGGTGCCGCTGCTCGGCATCTGCCTGGGGCACCAACTCCTCGCCCTCGCAGCCGGGCTCGAGACCTTCAAGCTTCCCTTCGGCCACCGCGGTGCCAATCATCCCGTCCTCGAGCTCGCGAGTGGACGCGTCCTCGTCACATCCCAAAATCACGGCTTTGCCGTGCGCGGGAGCGGCGAGGCGGTCTCGCACGTGTCCCTCTACGACGGGACCGTGGAGGGACTCTCGCTCCCGTTTCAGCAGGCGCGCTCGGTGCAATTCCATCCTGAGGCCGGACCCGGGCCGCACGATGCTCACGGCCTCATCGACGATTGGGTGCGGGAGGTACGACATGCCGAGGCGGCCTGACCTCGAGTCGATCTGCGTGCTCGGGTCGGGTCCGATCGTGATCGGGCAGGCTTGCGAATTCGACTACGCCGGAAGCCAGGCCCTGAAGGTCCTCCGGGCTGAGGGCTTCCGGACGATCGTCATCAACTCGAATCCGGCCACGATCATGACCGACCCTGGGTTCGCAGACAGGACCTACGTCGAGCCGTTGGACGCTGAGTCCGTGGCGGATGTGCTGGCACGCGAGCGTCCGGACGCCCTGCTGCCGACCCTGGGCGGCCAGACGGCGCTGAACCTCGCGTCGGAGCTCGGCGGCTCGGGCGTCCTCGACGCGCTGGGCGTCGAGCTGATCGGCGCCGGCATCGAAGCGATCCGCCGGGCCGAGGACAGGGCGCTCTTTCGCGCCACGGTCGACGCGACCGGCCTCCGCGTGCCGGAGTCGGCGATCGTGACCGGGCCGGAGGAGTTGCCGGCGGGCCTGTCGTTCCCGGTCATCCTGCGCCCCGCCTTCACCCTCGGCGGCCACGGTGGCGGCATCGCCCACGACCCCGATGAGCTCGAGCGCATGCTCGAGCGGGCGTTGGCCGAGAGCCCGGTCCGTCAGGTCCTCGTCGAGGAGTCCCTCACTGGCTGGGACGAGTTCGAGCTCGAGGTAATGCGTGACTGGCGCGACAACGTGGTGGTCGTCTGTTCGATCGAGAACCTCGATCCGATGGGCGTCCACACGGGAGACTCGGTGACGGTCGCGCCTCAGATGACCCTTCCGGACGAGGCCTACCAGGAGCTCCGGGATGCGGCCGCTTGCGTCATCCGGGCCGTCGGGGTGGAGACAGGCGGCTCGAACATCCAATTTGCCCGCTCGCGCGAGAGTGGCGAGATCCGCGTCATCGAGATGAACCCGCGTGTCTCGCGGAGCTCTGCGCTCGCCTCGAAGGCGACCGGCTACCCGATCGCGAAGGTGGCGGCGAAGCTCGCGGTCGGCTACACGCTCGACGAAATCCCGAACGACCTGACCGGGACGACTCCGGCCAGCTTCGAGCCGACGCTCGACTACGTGGTCGTGAAGTTCCCGCGCTTCGCCTTCGAGAAGTTCGCCGGCGCCGACTCCACACTCGGGACACAGATGAAGTCGGTCGGCGAGGCGATGGGCATCGGCCGCACGTTCTCCGAGGCGTTCCTGAAGGCGATGCGCTCCCGTGAGCTCGACCAGGACGCGCCGACGCCGTGGGCGTCTCTCGATGACCTTCCCGACGGTGTTCACCCCTGGTTCCGGGCAGAGCTCGGCCGCGCCCGCGCGGTACTCGCCGGTATCTCGTCAGTCGACGACCTGGTCACGGAGGACTGGATCCGGATCAAGCGGGAGGGATGGTCGGACGCGGCCGTCGCCGAGCAGTGCGGAACGAGCTCTGAAGCCGTGCAGGCTGGCCGGCGGGCAGCAGGCGTTCGCCCCGTCTACCGCAGGGTGGACTCGGTTGCCGGCGAGGTCGAGGCGCGCTCGAACTACCTCTACTCGACCTGGGGTGAGGCGGACGTCGCTCCGAGCCACGCAGGGCGAGTCGTCGTGATCATCGGCTCGGGGCCGAACCGGATCGGCCAAGGGATCGAGTTCGACTATTGCTGCGTCCACGCGGCGCAGACGTTCCGCGCGCTCGGCTTCGAGACCGTGATGGTGAATTGCAACCCGGAGACCGTCTCGACCGACTACGAGACTTCCGACCGTCTGTACTTCGAGCCGCTCGGAGTCGAGGAGGTTCTCGAGGTGTGCGCACGTGAGCGGCCGGCCGGCGTCGTGATCCAGTTCGGTGGCCAGACCCCGCTCAAGCTCGCCCGGGCGATCGAGCTGGCCGGCTTTCCGATCCTTGGGACCCCTTACGACGCGGTCGACCTTGCGGAGGACCGCGTCCGCTTTGCCAGCCTGTGCGACCGGCTCGGGATCGCGGTCCCGCCGTGGGGTATGGCCACGGGTGCTGACGAGGCGCGCGTTGTCGCGGAGAGGATCGGCTACCCGGTGCTCGTGCGCCCCTCCTACGTGCTCGGAGGCAGGAACATGCGTGTCTGCTACGGCCCCGAGGAGCTTGCAAAGGCCGCGGCACAGGGAGGTCGCCTCCTTGTGGATGCGTTCCTCGAGAACGCCATCGAGCTCGATGTGGACGCCCTCTCCGATGGCGACACCACCTACGTCGCCGCCGTCATGCAGCACGTCGAGGAGGCCGGGATCCACTCGGGTGACTCATCGTGCGTCTTGCCTGCGATCTCCCTCGACGAGGCAGCGCTCGACGAGGTCAGAGACCTAGTGCGCCGCCTCGGCCAAGGGCTCGGGGTGATCGGGCTCCTGAACGTCCAGATCGCGCTCTTGGACGGGAGGCTTTTCGTCCTCGAAGCGAACCCGCGCGCCTCGAGGACGGTGCCCTTCGCGAGTAAGGCGCTCGGTGTCAAGCTGGTCGAATCCGCCTGTCGACTGGTCGCGGGCGAGCCGCTTTCGAGCCTCGCTCTTCCGACCGAGGGCGCCACCACGCAGACGAGCGTCAAGGCCGCTGTCTTTCCCTTTGCCCGCTTCCCCGGGGCCGACCCGGTGCTCGGTCCTGAGATGCGCTCGACCGGGGAGGTCATGGCAAGCGCCGCTGACTTCCCGACCGCGTTCGCGAAGGCGGAGCGCGCCGCCGGACGCCCGCTTCCGTCGGAAGGCATGGTGTTCCTCTCCGTTCGCGACGCGGACAAGGAGGCCGCCTGCGAACTCGCCCACCGCCTGGTGCGGCTCGGGTTTTCGCTCTGCGCGACGGCGGGAACGGCGCACGCGCTCGCGGCCGCGGGCGTGCCGGTGATAAGCGTTCGGAAAGTGGGGGAGGAGGGCGGAGGCTCGACCGTCGTCGACCTGATCCGGAGGGGACGCTGCGACCTCGTCCTGAACACACCGGCGGGGAGCGGAGCGCGCTCCGACGGCTACCTGATCCGCGAGGCGGCACTCGTCGCCCGCGTGCCCTGCGTGACCACGCTTGCGGGTGCAGCCGCTGCCGTCGATGCGATTGGAGAGGGGCGGCACGAGCATGCGCTCTCGCTCCAGGAGTGGGTTGAGAAGAGAACGGCTTAGCGTCACCGGCGCCGGGCCTGTGGGGCCGTACCGGCTGGTCCGGGTCCGTCGCGGCGACCTCGATCCGGGTGAGCCGGGGCAGTTCTTCATGTTGACCCCCAGGGGCCACGCGCTACCCAGGCCGATGAGCCTCTGCCTCGCTCCGCCTGGTGAGCTGGCGTTCTTGATCGACCCCGTGGGCAAGGGCACTCGGGCGCTCGCGGCGCTCGAAGAGGGCGACGAGGTCGATGTGCTCGGCCCCCTCGGAAACGGGTATCGACTCGATGTCGACCGCCCCCTTCTTGTTGGCGGTGGCATCGGCATCGCGCCCCTCCCGTATCTCGCCGAGCGGCTCGGGGGCGCGCCGGTCGTCCTGGGCTTCAGGAGCGAGCGCCACGCGAAGGCCGCCGCCCTTCTCCCGGGGGCGAAGGTGGTCGTCGACCCCGTTCTGGTCACCGAGGCGGTCGAGCCGGCCCGGGACATCCTCGCGTGTGGGCCCGAGCCGATGCTCCGGGCCGTCGCGCGCATGGCCCCTGAGGCGCAGCTCGCCTGGGAGGCCCCGATGGCCTGCGGGTTCGGCGCCTGCTACGGCTGCGTCGTCGAGTTGGGTGGGCATCTCCGCCGGCTGTGCTTGGAGGGACCGGTCTTGACGGGGCAGGATGTTCTGGCGGCGCCGGATGCGACCGAAGAGGCTGCCGCAGCATGATCCTGAACGGCTCCGGATGCCTGGACGCGGTGGCTGCACCCGATGTGGCGCAGGCGCTCGACATTTTCGTCACGAAGACGGTCACGCCGCTCGCTCGGGAGGGAAACGCCCCGGTTCGGATCGCGGAGAGCGAGGTCGGGATGCTGAACTCGATCGGTCTGGCGAACCCCGGCATCGACCGGTTCCTGACCGAGTCGCTGCCCGAGTTGGCGCGCCTTGGCATCCCGATTTGGGTCTCGGTCGGGGGCTTTTCCGCGCCGGACTACGGCGCCCTTTGCGAGTGTCTCGACAAGCGTGACGAGGTGGCGGCGATCGAGCTGAACCTCTCGTGTCCCAATGTCGAGGCGCCGGACGGGGGTGTGACCGAGCTCGTTGCCGTCGCTCGCTCTGCGACCGCGAAGCCCCTCTACGCAAAGCTTTCGCCGGCTCTGCCCGACATCGCGGCCGTCGCGCTGGCGGTGGAACGTGCGGGAGCGGATGGGCTCACGCTCGTGAACACGATCCGAGGCCTTTCCCTCGACGAAAAGACACTTGCGCCGACGCTTGGGTCCTCGACCGGAGGGCTCTCCGGTCCTGCGCTTCGCCCGGTCGCGCTCGCCGCGGTCCACGCGTGTTACATGGTCTCGCAGCTCCCAATCGTCGGGGTCGGAGGCGTCGAGTCCGGGCGCCATGCACTGGAGCTGATCGCAGTCGGAGCCTCGGCCGTCGGCCTCGGCACGATCCTCTTCCGGGAGCCCGGAGCACCTGTCCGGGTCCGGGCCGAGCTGGCCTCCGAGCTTGCGTCCAGAGGCCTCTCCGATGTCGCCGAGGCGCGCGGCATCGCGCATGCCCAGGACCGCGCGCTGTTGCCAGTATAGACAAAAAGACCTGCAAAACCTCAAAAATGGTTCGACTTGAACACGGGCGAGGCGGTGCTAGAATGCCGCGCCATGCAGGCTTCCAGGACGCAGGTGCAGGCCCCTCTCAGATCGCTCGACCAGCGCATGGAGGCACTGCGCAGGGCAAATGAGATCCGCGTTCGCCGCGCACAGTTGAAGAAGGACCTGAAGGCCGGGGCCGTCAGGATCGAGAGCGTCCTCAGGAATCCACCGGAGTACGTCGAGACCGCGAAGGTGATCGACATCCTCATGGCGGTCCCGAAGTTCGGCCGCGTCAAAGCCGCCCGGTTCCTCAACCAGTGCCGGATCAGCCAGTCGAAGACCGTGGGCGGGCTCTCCGAGCGCCAGCGGGCCGAGCTGGTCGGGCTCCTGCACCGCTGACCGGCGCCCCCAAGGTCTTCGTAGTGACCGGTCCGTCTGGGGCCGGAAAGGGCACGCTCATATCGAGGCTTCTGGGACGCATTCCGGAGCTCGAGCTGGCTGTCTCGGCGACGACCAGAGAGCGGCGGCCCGAAGAAGTTGACGGACGCGACTACTGGTTCGTCTCAGACGAAGAGTTCGACCGCCGTCTCGCGGCCGGCGAACTGCTCGAATACGTCCGGTTCCCGTGGGGCCAGCGGTCGGGCACCTTGCGGTCTGAGATCGCTCGCATCACCGAATCGGGCCGGATCCCAGTGTTGGAGCTCGAGCTCGAAGGCGCGCTGACCGTCCGAAACGAGGTTCCGGGGAGCGTGACGATCTTCGTCGACGCTCCGCTTCCGGAGCTCGAGCGCCGTTTGCTGGAGCGGGCGACGGAGAGTGCCGGCGAGATCAACGAGCGGCTGGAGATGGCGCGGGAGCAGAAACGGCGGGCGGGCGACTTCCACTACGTCGTGGCCAACGACGACCTCGATCGAGCTGTTGCTGAGCTCGAGGATGTTGTCCGCGGTGAAATCAACGCTGCCGCTAGACTGTCGCGTACATGATCTATCCACGCATCGACGACCTCCTGAACGAGGTCGACTCCCGGTACGCGCTCGTGATCATCGCTGCGAAGCGTGCCCGGCAGATCAATAATTACCACCACCAGCTCGGCGAGGGCACCTTCGACGACTTTCCACCGCCGCTCGTCGAGTCACGCTCGAAGAACTACTTGACGATGGCCCTCGAAGAGATCGCCGAGGGCAATATCAAGTACGAGTACACGCGCTAGCGCTCGTACCGAGGTCGTCGGTAGGTCGGAGGACGGCGAGAGGCTTGAGGGTACTGCTCGGAGTCACAGGGAGCATCGCCGCCTACAAGGCCTGTGAGCTCGTTCGCCTGCTCGTGCAGGACGGGCACGAGGTCCTGCCGGTCCTGACGCCCGAAGCAGAAGGCTTCGTCACCTCCCAGACCTTCGCGGGGCTGGCGCGCCGCGAGCCAATCCGAGAGCTCTACCCGCACCTCGCCCAGGTCGACCTGCTCGTAGTGGCGCCGCTTTCGGCGAACACGCTCGCGAAGTTGGCCCACGGCCTCGCCGACAACGTCTTGACCGAGGCCGCCCTGGCCTTCCGGGGCCCTTTCCTCGTCGCGCCGGCGATGAACGTACGCATGTGGGAACACCCGGCGACGCAGGCCAACGTGGCAGCGCTTCGGGAACGCGGCGTCGAGTTCGTGGGGCCTGAGTCGGGCGAGCTGGCCGAGGGAGAGTCGGGTGCCGGCCGGATGGCCGAGCCGGCCGCCATCCTGGAGCGGATCCGCGAGCTCTCGGGTAAGCCCGCCCCGAGCAGCGCAGTCGAGCTTGCCGGCAAGCGGGTCCTCGTCACCGCCGGCGGAACCCGCGAGCCGCTCGACTCAGTCCGTTTCCTCGGCAATCGCTCTTCCGGCCGGATGGGGATTGCGCTCGCCGAAGAGGCGAGGCGCCGGGGCGCCGATGTGACTCTCGTCCTCTCGAACGGATCAGGCGTGCCCCCGGTGGGCATCGAGCTGGTGGAGGCGCCGACTGCAGCGGACCTCGCGCGGGAAACCCTGGCGCGAGCCGATGCGGACGTCGTCCTGATGGCAGCAGCCGTCGCCGATTACACGCCGCGTGAACCGATTGGTGGCAAGCATCCGAAGAGCAAGGAGCCGTGGACAATCACGCTCGACCCGACGGACGACATTCTCGCGGCGCTCGTGCGACGTCGCACCAACGGCCAGGTGCTCGTCGGCTTCGCGGCGGACGAAGGCGAGAGCGGCCTCGCAAGGGCGCGCGAGAAGCTCGCAGTCAAAGGAGGGAACTTTTTCGTCTTTAACGACGTATCCCGGTCGGACATCGGCTTCGACGCCGAGGACAACGAAGTCGTCCTCGTGTCGGACCGAGGCGAGCGGAAGGTAGGCAAGCGTTCCAAAGCGGAGGTCGCTGCGGCTATCCTCGACGAAGTCGCGACGCTCCTGAGAGGAGACTGATGGAAGAGCAGGTGGCGGGGGTGAGGGAACCGGTTCAGGCGACCCGCTCGGCCGACCTGGCCAGGCGCATCACCGAGAACCTGCGTCGCGTCATGCACGCGCCCGACGAGACGCTCGACCTCGCGGTGCTGTGTCTCTTCAGCGAAGGGCACCTGATCATCGAAGACCTTCCCGGGGTCGGGAAGACGACCCTGGCCAAGGCACTCGCACGCTCCGTGGACCTCTCGTTCTCGAGGATGCAGTTCACTCCGGACCTGCTGCCTTCGGACGTGACGGGCGTGAACGTCTTCGACCAGCGGTCGAACGAGTTCGAGTTCCGTCCCGGCCCGGTATTCGCGAACGTTCTGCTCGTGGACGAGATCAACCGCACGTCCCCCAAGACGCAGGCTGCGCTCCTCGAGTGCATGCAGGAGGGCCAGGTGACCGTCGACGGTCACTCGTACGGGCTCGCGCCGCCCTTCATGGTCATGGCGACGCAGAACCCGATCGAGTACGAGGGCACGTATCCGCTACCGGAGGCGCAACTCGATCGCTTCACGATGCGGATCGCGATCGGGTACCCGCCGCTCGCGGCCGAAGCGCGGATGCTGAACGAGCAGACCACCGAGGATCCGCTCGAGTCGTTGACCCCCGTGGCGAGCGCCGAGGATGTAATCGGGGCGATCCAGGACTCGCGGCGCGTGTTCGTCGAGGAGAGCGTCAACCGCTACGTGGTGACGCTCCTGCGCCAGACCCGAGGAGACAGCCGGCTCCACCTGGGCGCGAGCCCCCGGGCGGGCATCAACCTGCTCCGGGTAGCCAAGGCGCGCGCCCTCTCCGCCGGGCGCGACTACGTCGTCCCGGAAGACGTGAAGGGAATCGCGCCGTCCGTCCTCGCCCACCGGCTCATCCTTGCTCCAGAGGCTCGCTCCGCCGGCCTGGACGGCGTCGACCTCGTCCGCGACCTTGTCGAGCGGACTCCCGTCCCGGTCTAACCCGCGATGCTGACCGACCGCGGCCGCTGGATCCTCGCATTCGGCGGCCTGACGTATCTCGTAGCATGGGGCTTCGGCTCGGAGCCCCTCTATCCGGTCGCTGTCGGTCTCGTGCTCGCCGTCGGCGGTGCCGCACTCTGGGTGCGACTTCTCCGAAAGCCGATGACGCTCCGCCGGTCGCTGGGTCGTGGTGACCACGTGGCCGGCGACGACGTGCCGGTACGGCTGGAGCTCGACGTCGAGGGCCGCTTTCCGACCAGCAGCCTCGTCGTCGTGGAGCGGATTTCGAGGATCGGCGTGCGCGAGACCGTGCTGACCCGCCACGGGGGGCGTCTGCGCGGCGGCTACGTCCTCCACGACGTCCCGAGAGGGCGCTACCCGATCGAGTCCGCCGAGGTCGTGATCGAGGACCCCTTCGGGCTCGAGCGGATCGAAGAGGCGCTTCCGAGGCGTGAGTCGCTTCTCGTCTACCCCCGCCTCGCCGAGCTCGAGAGCCTCTTCTCCGACGCGGGTTCACGCACGCCGGGCGGCCGGCGACTGCTCATGCGCCGCACGACCGGGTTCGAGCTCCACTCCGTCCGCGACTACGAGCAGGGCGAGTCGCTCCGGCGGGTCCACTGGCCCTCGACCGCCCGGCGGGGGCAGCTGATGGTCAAGGAGCTCGAGGACGCGCCGCGGGACGAGACAGCCGTTCTCCTCGATGCAGACGGCGGCGCGGTGGTTGGGAGCCCGCCGGACTCCACGTTCGAGCTCCAGGTGCGCGCCGCGGGCTCGATCCTGCTCGCGCAGGCAAAGCGGGCGCGGCGCTCGTCGCTCATCGTGAACGCGCGCACCCCGTCCTACCAGCGGATTCATTCGTTCGAGGGTGACTGGCACCTGGCACTCGAGATCCTGGCTGCGGTCGAACCGGACGGTCATCTCGCCGCTTCGACGCTCGTCGCGGACGAAGCAGGCGCGGCCGCCCGGGCGCTCGAGCTCACGATCGTGACCGCTTCCCTTTCACCGAAGCTGATCGAGCAGCTCCTGCAACGTGCGGGCGCACACCACCCGGCCACGATCGTCTACGTCGACCCCCGGAGCTTTGGCACCGAGCCGAACCGCCCGGATCACGATGCGAGCGGCCAACTGATCCGCCTCGAGCGCGCGGGCATCGCGGTGGCGGTCCTGCGGCGTGGCGACGACCTGGTGGAGAAGCTCTCCGGGACCGCCCGATCGGGAGTCGCCGTTGGCTAGGGCGCTCACCGCGTTTGCCCTCGCCGCGGCCCTCGCCACGGTGAGCTGGTTCAGGCTCGAGCAGCGCGACGTGTCGCGGGGTGCAGTGCTCGCCGTGATCGTAATCGCGCTCCTACCGACCCTCGCGGTGGCGCTGGGACGACGACGGGCGGTAGTCGCCGGAGTCCTCGTGCTCGCGACGATCTTCGCTGCTGGAATCGCCTGGGACGTCTCGCCGCTCGAAGCCCGGCCGGGAGGCGGTCATGACTTCTTCGGACCTGTCCTGGGCGCAGCGCGGGACGGCCTCCAGGACTTCTACGACGCCACCCTTCCGTTCGACCGCGTGGACTACCCGACCATGCACGGGCTCGTGGTGATCGCCGTCTTCGGCTTCGCGGCACTCGTGGGGATGCTGGCCGCTGCGAAGCGCCCGGTCGCAGCCGGACTCGCGCTCCTGGTCGGGGTGGGGTGGCCGGCGACTCTGCTTCCGGGCGACAACCCCCTCTTCGCGGGAGCGCTCGCACTCGCCGGCATGCTCTTCATCCTCTTTCTCTTCCGGGCCCGTGGCCTGGCCCTCCGCGGGCTCGCTCCCGCCCTGGTCGTCGGCGGCCTGCTCGTGCTCGCCGCCGTGGGTGCGTCATCGACGGAGGCCGTCGCGAAGGGTGCATTCCTCCGCTGGCAGCAGTGGGATCTCTACGACCGGCCGGACAAGGCGGTCAGCGTCTCCTACGTCTGGACGTCGAACTACGAGGGGCTCCGCTTTCCGAAGAAGAAGACGGTCGTCATGCGGGTGCACGTCGACGGGCCCCGCCGCCCGCTCTACTGGCGTGCGACGGTGCTCGAGGACTACAACGGCGGGACCTGGAACGAGACGGGTGATCTGAGCGAGCCCAAGCCGTCCAAGGAGGAGATCGACGTCGGGAGCAACGATCCGCTCCTTCCCGGCGCCGGGAAGAGAGATTCGAACTGGGTCGAGCAGGAGATCTCGATCCAGGCGCTCCGCGACAACCATCTGATCGCATCGGCACAGCCCGTGCGGTGGCGTCCGGCCACGAGCTCCGACTACCAGACAGGTCCGAGCGGCAGTGTGGTCCTCGAGCAGACCCTGCGCCAGGGTCAGAAGTACACCGCCTGGAGCTATACGCCGAAGGCCACGATCCCGGAGCTGGCAGACGCCGGCACGGCATACCCGGACGAGCTCGACTCTCGCTACTTCGAGCCGCTCTCCGGGATCGAGGTGCCGAAGTTCGGCGCGGCCGAGCGGGAGCGCTTCATGAACGGCCTCTTTGCGACGACGAACGACTCCTTCCTGATCGCTCATCGCGGTCTGTACCAGACCGCCGTTGCTCTGACGAAGGAATCCAAGACTCCGTATGCCGCCGCGGCGGTCCTGGAGGCGTGGTTCAGAGACGGAGGCGGGTTCACCTACGACGAGACTCCGCCGGACGCACCCTTCGGCGAGCCAGCCCTCGTGGCCTTCCTGAAGGACAAGCGTGGGTACTGCCAGCACTACGCAGGCGCCATGGCGCTCATGCTTCGGTTCGTGGGGGTGCCGGCGCGGGTCGCGGCGGGCTTCACGAGCGGCCGTTGGGATGCGGACCGGCACGAGTGGACCGTCACCGACCACAACGCCCACACGTGGGTCGAGGTGTACTTCCCCGGTCGCGGTTGGCTGGCGTTCGACCCGACCCCGGGGCGGGGAAATCTCGACGTCGAGTACTCGGCGACCTCGCGTACGTTCAACGGCCCCGACGGTTCGCTAGCCGGGCTTCCGGGCGCATTCGCTGCCATCTCCGCCGGTTACTTCAACTCCGTCACGGCGGGCAAAGAACGCGGCGGAACGCTCAGGGTCCGGCGGAACGAGATCGGCGCGACCCTGGGGTCACGTGGTGTCGGGGCGGTTTCGCCGACAGACGAGAGCGACGGGGGCGGAGCGGCCCTGCTCCGGCTCGTCGGTCTGCTTCTTGGCGGCGGGGCACTCCTGCTGGTTGCCGCGAAGACGGCGCGGCGCCAGCTTCGCTTCGCTTCGAAGGAACCGCGCCGCATCGCGTCGGCCTGTCGCAGCGATCTGGTCGGCTATCTGGCCGACCAGGGCGTCGACGCGCCTCCGAGCCTGACCCTGTCTGAGCTCGGTGAGCTGGTCGAAACGGAATTCGCCGTCAACTCGGACCCGTACGTCCACAGCCTCTCGGAGGCCCGGTTCGGGCCGCCGGCCGAGTCCGGACCCGCGATTCGCCGAGCCCGCCGCGAGCTCAGGCTTCTGCGCCGCGAGCTTGGGCGCCAGCTGAGCTTCGGCCGCCGCCTGCGCGGAACGCTCAGCGTACGTTCGCTCACGTCATAGTGCTCAGCGGGGTCGTGTTGGCTGCCGGCGAGGGGCGGCGGCTTCGCCCGTTGACCGAGCAGTGGCCGAAGCCAATCCTTCCGATTGACGGACGCCCCGTGATCGCGACTCTCCTGCTCGAGCTGCGGGCCGCGGGGCTCTCCGAGGTGACGGTGGTCGTCGGGCACCTCGCCGAGCAGGTGGAGGACCTCCTCGGCGACGGCTCCGGGTTCGGCCTCTCGATCCGGTACGCAACGCAGCCCGCTCCCCTCGGCTCCGCGGATGCTGTGCGGCGGGCTCTCGACGCCGGTGCGGAGCTTCCTCTCCTCGTGGCCGGAGCCGACACGGTCTTCAGCCGCGGCGACATCCAAGCGGCGGCGGCGACCTGGTCGGCGTCAGGGGCAGCCGGCGGCCTGGGCGTCCGTCCCGTACCGCCGGGGGAGCTCGAGCGCCGCGCACCGGTGCGAGCCTCTGGGGGACGCGTCATCGCGCTTGGCGGTGAGGCGGACGACCGCGCGGGAGCGCGAAAGCTCGCTGCCGCACCGCTCTGGTTTCTCGACGATCGTTTCGTGGGCCGCCTCGAGGCGCTTCCGGGCCCGCCCTACGAGCTGGCAGAAGCCGGGCGGCGACTTCTGGAGGCCGGCGAGACGATTCTCGCCCTCGAGCTTCGACCCACCCGCGACCTCACGCATCCCGAAGATGTCGTGCGGCACAACTACGCGTATCTTGGGTAAGAACTGGACTGATGACCGAAACGACCGAGACGACCTACGACCTCTACCGGATGGGCCGCGACCATCTGGCTGCCGGGCTGAACGCGCAGGCCACTGTCGCGCTCGAGAAGGCCAAGAAACGCGAGCCGGCGAAAGCGTCGATCCGCGAGGCGCTGGGGATCGCGTACTTCCGAATCCGACGCTTCGCCGAGGCCGAACGCGAGTTCCGGGAGATGCTCGAGATCGCGCCCATCGATCACTATGCTCACTTCGCCCTCGGGCGCTGCCTCGAGAAGCAGGGGCGTCCGGACGAGGCGGCAGGGCACTACAAGCTGGCCCGGTTCTTCCGGCCGCAGAGCCGGGACTACCAGAAGGCGCTCGAGAGGCTCCGCCGCTGAGCGTCGGCTAGCCGACGCCGCCTTCCGGGACAGCGCACCTTTCGGACGAAGGTCTGCGTCTGAGTGTGCCCCTCTTGGTCATCGCCATCTCGCATCCCTGTACCGCTCGGCGAGTTCCCGTCCGCCTATAACGAACAGGACGATGAACATGGCGCCGAGGGTACTGAGGGCCGTTGGCGACCAGCCCCCGTCGACATCCGGGGTGATCGCGAGCTTCGGTGCTCTCGGCTGCAGCAAGAAGTTCGCCGGGGGATCCACGCCCTCGGGTGCGACCACGGCACCGTTACTTCCGCTCCCCCCGCCGTGCGCCGATGGCGATACGGGCGCGCCGCCGGTGCCCGGAGGGTGGGTGTCTACGAACGCGGCTATTTCAGCGCGGTCCTTGGTGGCCTCTTCGCCCGGGCCGCAGGTTGATTTCTGCGCGTGCGCGTCGCGAACGCTCTGTCCTGGTGCGACCACGACCACGGTCTCGCGGCTGACCGAAGTGACCTTCTGACCCTGGATAGCTGCAACCCGGATTCTGTACGTGCCGGCGCTGAGTGGATGCCCGTCGATTCGGCCGGAGAAGCTGAACCGGTTCTTTCCCTGTGTGCCTACACGGGTGAATCCCCCCACCCCGCGGCAGTTGGGGGCGATCTGAACGATGGAGAAAACCAGGGTCGAGTCGCTCGAGAGCCAAACGACCAGCGTCGTCCCTCGCCGGTGCTTGCCGCGGCTCCGAAACTTGGGTGGCCGCGATTCGAAGCGGCGGACCGTTCCCGATCGCTGACCCTTGGCGCTAGGCCCCGCCGCCGCCGAGCCGGAGGCGCTATCGCCTGTTCCTGAAGACGAGCCCGAGGAACTAGCGCCTGTTCCTGACGACGAGCCGGAGGAACCCGAGAAGGTGGAGCTTCCCGGAAGGGACGCCGAAGACGCCGAGACAGCCGTCGACGGCGATGACGCGGTTGCGCCCGTAACCGTGGACGTTGTGCTCGTCACGGAGGGGACGCTGACGGTGGCCGTCGGGGTCGTCGCGGTGGGGACGCTGACGGTGGCGGTCGGGCTGGTAACGGTGGGAACGCTGACCGTGGGGACCGGAACGGGGAGCGAAGGCACGCTGACGGTGGGGACGGGCACGCTCGAGACCGGGTCGAGCGCGAACGCCTGCGCGCACCCGATCGCAAGCAACGCAGACACTCCAAGGACACCAAGAGCTCCCTTTACCATGTTGTCGTCCCTCCGCAGGATGGTTCGGGTTTCCCCAGCTCAACCCCATTGTCCCCGGGACGCGGGCGTTGAAACCTTTTTGCCCGGCCAAACCCGCAGAGGTTGAGGCGTTCGAGCCGTGCGGAATTCCGGGCGGACCGCGGCCCGACGGTTCGCGGCCTCACTGCTATCCTTGCAAGACCACATTTCCCCGCTTGGAGAAATGGGCGCGCGGCGCCCATTTTTTGCGAGAGGACAGCAAAAATGACCCAGGTTCACGAAAAAGAGCGAGAGCTCCATCGCGAGGTCGAGGAGACGGTCGAAAGCCGCCTCCCCGACGTCGAGGTCGTGGCCGTCGAGCTCGGCGGCCCCGAGCGGCTCTGCGTGTATATCGACCATCCGAACGGCGTCGACCACGCGCTCTGCGAACAGGTGACGAGCGCGCTCCGTGGATACCTCGACCGCTACCGCCTCGACGTCTCGTCTCCGGGGCTCGCGCGGCCGCTCCGGAAGCCCGAGCACTTCGCGGCGGCGGTCGGGCGCAAGGCCGCGCTCAGGACTGCGGTCGAGCTAGAGGGTCGGAGACGATTTCGGGGGGAGATCGTGGCTGCGGACGAGCGGCAGCTCAGGATCGCGACCGGGGAGCGGGAGTTCGAGGTTCCCTACGACGCGATCGTGCGGGGAAATTTGATCGACGAAGGGCTGGAGCAGCAATGAGCCGAGAGATTCTGGAAGCAGTAAAAGAGATCGAGCGAGACAAGGGCATCGAGACGGGGGCACTGATCTCGGCCCTTCAGGACGGGCTGCTGGCGGCGTACAAGAAGACGCCCGGCGCCTCCCGCCACGCGGCGGTCGAGATCGATGGGAACGGCGACTTTCGCGTTTTCTCGATCGAGCTTCCCGCGGACATCGAGACCCGCCTGATCGAGGAGGCCCGGGAGCGGACCCTCGAGGAGCTCGAGCGGCTGGAGATCGAGAATGGTGAACGGTCGCACACCCTGATCTCGGACGACGACCTTGACATCGACTGGTCCGACGTGCCTCCCGAGCAGGTGAAGCGCGCCGACGTCACCCCCGAGAACTTCGGCCGGATTGCCGCACAGACGGCCAAGCAGGTCATCCAGCAGCGGATCCGAGAGGCCGAGCGGGCGATGATGTACGACGAGTACGTCGACCGTGTGAGCGAGGTCGTGACGGGAATCGTCCAGCAGGCTGGGGACCGGAACAACGTGCTCGTCGACCTCGGGAAGGTCGAGGCACTCCTCCCACGCTCCGAGCAGGTGGACGGCGAGCGCTACGAGCAGGGCAGTCGGATCAAGGCCGTCATCACCGAGGTTAGGTCGGGGACGAAGGGCCCCCAGGTGATCCTGTCGCGGCGCGATCCCGAGCTCATCAAGACGCTCTTCGAGCTCGAGGTGCCGGAGATCGCGGATGGTCTCGTCGAGATCCGCGGCGTTGCGCGCGAGCCTGGCTACCGCTCGAAGATCGCTGTCGAGTCGCACGCCCAGGGCGTCGATCCGGTCGGCGCCTGCGTGGGCCCGCGCGGCTCCAGAGTCCGCATGGTCGTCTCGGAGCTTCGAGGCGAGAAGATCGACATCATTCCGTGGAACAACGAGCCCGCTCGCTTTCTCGCGAAGGCGCTCTCGCCGGCTCGTGTGCGGGAGGTGCTCGTCGACGACGACTCCCGTGAGGCCACCGTCATCGTCCCGAACGATCAGCTCTCGCTCGCAATCGGGAAAGAAGGCTTGAACGCTCGCCTGGCAGCGCGCCTGACCGGCTGGAAGGTCGACATCCAGTCCGAGGCCGAGTTCGCCCAGGCCGAGGCCGACGCTGCGTATGGAGGCGGTGTCGACGAGGAGTTCTCCGGGCGGTGCGCCGCGTTGCTCTCGAACGGGAAGCGGTGCCCGAATGCGTCGCTCCCCGGCTCGCGGTATTGCGGCATCCCGGCCCACCGGGAGCTCGCTGCGCGCGAGGAGGCCGGTGAGATGCCGGCTCCCGAGGAAGCTGTCCCGGTCGCAGGCCCGGATGAGCCCGAGGCGGCGGAAGGCGATCCGAGTGGAGAGGCGACCGAGGTCACGACTGCCGAAGAGCCCGTAGCAGCGGAGAGCGCGCCGGCTGACGAGGCTCCGAGCGAGCTCGAGCCGACCGAGGAGCCGGAAGCGGTGGACGGCGTTCCGACCCCTGGTACGGCGGAGGCCGAGGAGACCGTCGAGGTGCCCGCCGGGCCGAGCGAGGAGGGCGAGAGCGCTGCATCGTGAACACACCGGTCAGGACCTGCATTGGGTGCGGCCAGAAGCGCCCGCAGACCGAGCTTCTTCGCTTTGTGGCGCCGCAGGGCATGCTGACGCGCGATCCGCTTCGGCAAGCGACCGGGCGCGGCGCCTACACATGCCCTCGCATCGCCTGCCTGGAGCGGGCGACGGCTCGCCAGGCGTTTGCCCGGACGCTCAGACGTCGCGTGACGGTGGTCCGGCCCTTGGACAGGTTTCTGGAGGAGGGCTAGGCTAAAGGGCCATGGCTGACGGTAAAAATCGTCCCAACAGACCCCTGCGGCCGCGAGCCGGAGGCTCCGGTCGCCGCAAGCGCCGCGTCGTCATCGACTCGGGCGCCGCGCGGCCGCGTCCCGACCGCCCGGGCCAGCGCGAAGCACCCCGAGCGCCTCGGGAGAGCGCGCCTCCCGCTCCGCCGCCGACGGGCAAGGTGACGGTCGCCTCCGGAGCGACGGTCAAGGAGCTGTCGGCCGCGTTCGGCGTCCCGGTGCCGCAGATCATCAAGATCATGATGGGCGTCGGGGAGATGGTCACAATCACCCAGTCGCTGGCGGACGACGCGATCGAGCTGATCGCGACCGAGCTGGAGCGCGAGGTAGAGATCAAGCATGCGGACGAGGAAGAGTTCGAGCCCGAGGTCTACGAGGACAGCGAAGAGGATCTGAGCGCGCGGCCCCCGGTCGTGACGATCATGGGCCACGTCGACCACGGCAAGACGACGCTTCTGGACGCCATCCGCAAGTCGGCGGTCGTCGAGACCGAGGCCGGCGGCATCACGCAACACATCGGCGCCTACCAGGTCGATCACAATGAGAGGCGAATCACCTTTCTGGACACGCCGGGCCACGAGGCCTTCACTGCCCTTCGCGCACGCGGCGCGAAGGTGACTGACATTGCCGTCCTCGTCGTCGCGGCGGATGACGGCGTCAAGCCGCAAACGCTCGAGTCGATCAGCCACTCTCGCGCGGCCGAGGTGCCGATCGTGGTCGCCGTCAACAAGATCGACACGGAAGGCGCGAATCCCACCCGCGTTCGGCAGGAGCTCGTCCAGCAAGAGCTCCAACCGGAGGAGTGGGGTGGCACGACCCAATATGCAGACGTTTCCGCGAAGAACGGCGAGGGCCTCGACGAGCTTCTGGAGAAGATCCTTCTCGTCGCTGACGCGGAGCTGGAGCTGACCGCGAACGCAAAAGCAGAGGCTTCCGGCCCGATCATCGAGAGCCGGCTCGACGTCGGGCGTGGGCCGGTGGCCACGATGCTCATCCAGCGCGGCACCTTGAAGGTCGGGGACGCGATCGTTGCCGATGATGCCTGGGGAAAGGTGCGCGCCCTCCACGACTACCGAGGCGAGCGCGTCAAGGAGGCAGGCCCGGGGACGCCCGTGGAGATTCTTGGCTTCGACAAGCCACCGGGCGCCGGTGAGTACGCGAAGGTGGTCGAGAACGATCGGCAGGCGCGCCATTTCGCGGGCCTGCGTGGCCAGCGGCTGCGCGCGGAGCAGATGTCACGGAGCTCCAAGAAGAGCGTCTCGCTCGAGGATCTCTTCACGCAGATGGAGGCGGGTGCCCTCAAGGAGCTGAACGTGATCGTGAAGGCGGACGTCCAGGGCTCGGTCGAGGCGATCGTCGGTGAGCTCGGAAAGATCCACCATCCCGAAGTCGGCGTCACCGTGATCCACACCGGCATCGGCGCAATCTCCGAAAGCGACATCATGCTCGCTTCCGCATCGAACGCGATCGTGCTCGGCTTCAACGTGCGCCCCAACGCGGAGGCCCGCGCGCTCGCGGAGCGCGAGGGAGTAGACCTTCGCACCTACCGCGTCATCTACCAGCTCACCGATGAAATCCAGCAGGCGCTCGTCGGCATGCTCACACCTGAGCAGGTCGAGGAGACGCTAGGCGAGGCCGAGGTGCGTGCTCTCTTCCGCGCTTCCCGCGTGGGCGTGATCGCAGGCTGCTACGTCACGAGCGGCGTCATCCGCCGAAACGCCAAGATCCGCGTCATCCGGGACGGCACAGTGGTCTATGAAACTACGATCGCTAACCTGAAGCGCTTCAAGGAAGACGCGCGCGAGGTGCAGGCCGGCTTCGAGTGCGGGATACTCCTCGACGGCTTCAACGACGTGAAGGAAGGCGACGTCCTCGAGGCCTACGAGACGCGCGAGATCGAGCGCACCGACCTCGAGGTCGCCGGCAACGGCCAGCCCGCCGCCGCGGCTGAGGCAGAGGCCGAGGCGAGCGCGTAGGACTCTGGCCGTGGGCGCCGGCTACGTCGGCATCCTGTCGGTCGAGCTCCACTTCCCAGACAACCATTCTCTGAAGGGGAAGCGGAAGGAGCTCCTCTCGGCCAAGGCTCAGCTCCACCGCCGCTTCGGGGCATCCGTGGCAGAGGTTGATCATCACGATGTCTGGCAGCGTGCCCGGCTCACTGTCGCGTGCGTGGCCCGCGGCCACTCGGAGGCCATGGAGCTCCTCGACGCAGCCGAGCGTTATCTGGGCGCTCAGGCGTTCGAGCTCATCTCCACGCAGCGGGAGGTCGTAGCCCCCGATGCCTGAGCGCATGCGCCGGATCAACGAGGCCCTCCGGGAAGTGCTCTCCGAGGGGATCGGCCAGCTCAAAGACCCTAGGATCGGCTTCGTGACGATCACGGGTGTGAGGGCGAGCACCGACCTCCGGCAGGCGACCGTTTTCGTCAGCGTGCTCGGCTCGGAGAAGAAGCGCGTTGCCACCCTTGCCGGGCTCGAGTCCTCCCGTGCTCCCTTGCAGGCGCGCGTGAACCGGGAGCTTCATCTCAAGCGAACTCCGCAGTTGAGGTTTGAGTACGATCAGACGATAGAGGAAGGCGTCCGCCTCTCTAAGCTCATCGATGAGCTCTCTCCAGACGAATCCAACGCAGACTGACCTGCGAAAGGTCGCCGATGCGATCAGGTCTCCCGACCGTTTCGTCGTGACCACGCACGAGAACCCCGACGGCGACGCGCTTGGCTCGCTCGTGGCGATGACGCTCGCGCTCCGTGAGCTCGGCAAAGATGCCGTCATGTACCTCTTCGGTGAGGTCCCGCTCCCGCGCGAGTACCGCTTCATGGCTCTCGGCGACCTGGTCCGCACGCTTCCGGACGACGTCTCCGAGCGAGTGCTGATCGCGGTGGACGCCGCCAACGAGAGCCGCCTGGGGCCGGAGCACCGGCAGCTGCTCGACGACGCGCCGCTCGTCATCGACATCGATCATCACCACGACAACTCGAGGTTCGGAGATCTCAACCTGATCGTGGCCGATGCCTCGTCGACCGGTGAGATCCTCAGAGACCTCCTCGCAGAGCTGGGCGTCGATTTGACTCCGCCCATTGCCGAGGCGCTCTACATCGCGATCGTGACCGACACCGGGCGCTTCCAGTACGCGAACACGACCGCGAAGGCGCTGCGTCTCGCGGCCGAGCTCGTCGAAGCGGGCGCGGACGTCCACAGGGTCTTCCAGGGTGTGTACGAGAACGTGTCGTTCGCGAAGCTGAAGCTGCTCGCGCGTGCGCTCCAGAATGCGCAGCTCCTCGAGGGAGGCCGGCTCGTGGTCTCGCACCTGGAGAAGGACGACTTCGAGGCAACGGCCGCGGATGAGCCTTTCTCGGAGGGCATCATCGACTCCCTACGTGCGGTCGAAGGCTCCGAGATGGCCGCACTGATCCGCGAGCCTCCGACGCAGAACGGCCCTCTCCGGCGCGTCAGCTTACGGACGACCGAGCAGGGGCTCGACGTCTCGGCCATCGCCCGCAAGAGCGGGGGAGGGGGCCATAAGCAGGCGGCCGGATTCCCTTCCGAGGCGAGTGTCGAAGAGATCACAGAGTTCATTCGCCGCGAGTTCCTGGCGCAGACCTAGAGGGTCGTCCGGCGACCACTCGGCTGGGGCCGGCCGCGTGCCACCCACCGCGTCGAGCCTATCCGGGAGAATCGCGCGCGTGGCTCGCGAATCGTGTCGGAGGCTACGCACTTGAGTGCCGAGTCGTCCACGAGGGGTGGGCTGGTCCTGGTCGACAAGCCGGTCGGGCCGTCGTCTTTCGCGGTAGTCAAGCGCTTGCGGGCGACTTACGGGCTGAAGGCAGGGCACGCCGGCACCCTGGATCCGTTCGCGAGCGGCCTGCTGCTCGTGCTCCTCGGCAGTGCTACCCGGCTCGCGCAGTACCTGGTTGGGCTAGACAAGCGCTACGAGACCGAGATCCGCCTCGGTGCACGGACGACCACCGGGGATCCCGAAGGCGAGGAGCTCGAGGAGACGGAGATTGCGACGCGGGAGCAGATCGAAGCACTGCGCGGAGAGGTCGAGCTGCCCGTTCCGGCCGCTTCCGCGGTCAAGATCGACGGCGAGCGCGCCTACCGGCTCCACCGGCGCGGGATTGCCGTCGAGATGCCGATGCGCCGGAGCACGGTCCATTCGCTCGAGATCGTTCGGTACGAGCCACCGAGCGTGGTCCTGGCGCTACACGTCTCGAGCGGGACATACGTCCGGGCGATCGCCGACGCGCTCGGCGGCCACTGTCTGGCGCTACGGCGGAGTGAGGTCGGCCCGTTCTCGATCGAGGATGCTTCCGAGACCAGAGTGCTGCCTCCGCTCGCGGCGGTGTCCTTCCTGCCGCGCCGCGATCTCGATGCCGAGGAGCTGCGCCTGGTCGCCACCGGCCGCGAGATCGACGGAAAGGGGGAGGGACCGGTGGCGCTCACGCTGGGGCCCGAGCTGGTGGCGATCGGCCGCTCGAACGGTAGGGCGATCCGCCCGGAGACGGTTTTCGCATGAACGTCGCACGGACGCCTGACGAGCTCGAACCGGCCGAGCGGGCGGTCGCGATCGGCACCTTCGACGGCGTCCATCGCGGCCATCGCACCGTCATCGACGCGGTGGTTGCAACGGGTCTTCGACCCACGGTCGTGACTTTCCAGCCGCATCCCCGGGCGGTTCTCGGCTACGAGGTCGAGCTTCTGTCGACGTTCGAGCGCCGCCTCGAGCTGATCGAAGCAGCCAACGTTGCCGACGTCCTCGCCGTCGAGTTCACGACCGCGCTCTCCCTACTCGCGCCTGAAGAGTTCGTAACGCAGATTCTCAGGCCGATCGGCACCCAGACCGTGTTGGCGGGCGAGGGGTTCCGGTTCGGCCACAAGCGGCGCGGTGACCTCGAGCTCCTTCGCACGCTTGGAATTGACGCAGGGGCTGTGCCCATCCTCGAGGGCGTCTCCTCCAGCCGGATCCGCGAGCACCTGAAAAGCGGTGAGATCCGGGAGGCGGCCGCACTTCTTGGTCGTGCCCCGGAGCTCGAGGGACCGGTCGTCTACGGAGACCAGCGTGGCGGGACACTTGGCTTCCCGACCGCCAACCTCTCGGTCGACCGGGGCATCCTCGTCCCGAAGTACGGGATCTACGCGGGCCAGGCTCTCGGCCACCGCGCCGCTGTTTCGATCGGCGTCAACCCACATTACGGCGGCGTAGAGCGCCGGATCGAAGCCTTTCTCCTCGATTTCACCGGCGATCTCTACGGCACGCGGCTCCGTCTCGAGCTCTGGGAGCGCCTGCGGGATGAGCGCGCGTTCGAGAGTGAGGCCGACCTCGTCGAGCAAATCGTGCGAGACACGGACGAGGCTCGAGCGGCCTCGCCGCCGGTGTAAAGATTCTTCCAGGGAGGCGTGCAATTCAGGGACCGGGAACGAATGATGTGCATATGGATGGAATCTTCCTGGTCGTGACCGTGCAATGTCTCGGGTGCGAGTCGACGTACTCGAAGCCGGCCGGTCGCGGCACCGTGCGGAACAACCCTGGGTGCCCGCATTGCGGATATGTCGGATGGTCGGAGTCGGACAGTTCCGTCAGGAAAGACGTCGCGCCGAGCCGCTCCGACGCGGGTCCGCCGCCAGGCCTGTTCGCCCGCTCGCACTGACGCCGCCGAAATAGTGATGAAGGTCAGGCCAGCGTCTGACGCTCTTCCCCTCGGCCTCGAGCGCTTCCAGCGCCGAAGCTGCGAAACCAGGCTCCACGTGAACCACCTCGCCCACGGGGTGCAACCTGGGGCGCCCCACGGCCCTCCGCGGATCCAAGCCTTCGTCGAGCACTGCCGTCAGCACCTGGACCAGTGCGCTTCGAAGCCTTGTCCCGCCGGCGGCACCGATCGCGAGTGCGGGCCCCTGGTCGTCAAGCGCAAGCGTCGGCGCCATCATGCTTTCCATCCGCGTCCCCGGTTCGAGCGGACCGGCGACGAGGTCGACTTCGCCGAGCATGCTGTTCAGATGAAGGTCGTAGCCCGGGAGGAAGTCACCCGAGCCGAGGCCGAGGCTCGTTGTCAAAACGCAGGCGTTCCCCACCTCGTCGACGGTCACGAGATTCGTGGTGTGACCGTCGGGTGGCGTTTCTGTTAGCGCGGCGACGAGGGCGCTGACGCGCTCAGCTTCGGACAGGCCTCCCAGCGGCAGCAGCGCCGCAAGCGTCTCAACCACCCGAGCAAGCCCGGCCCGCGTCTCGATCCGGTAGCCCGCGTGGGCGCCCACGACCGACTGCACCCACTCGGGCCGGTACGCCCGCAGGTCGGCCTCCGTGACGAGGCCGCCGCGGTCCTCCATGAGCTCGAGCAGAGCCTCGGCGAGCGAGCCGGTGTACATGCTCTCGGGCCCCTCCTCCGCCACGAGGGCCAGAGCAGCGGCCAAGCCGGGTTGCTGCAGCTTCGCGCCTGCTTCGAGGAGGTGCCCGCCCGGAGCGTAGATCCGCGCCCCTTCCCGCATCGTCATCACGGGCGCGAGCATGGCCAGGCAGGCAGCGTGGGCGGACGGCATCTCGACTCCGTCGGCTGCCAGGGAGATCCCAGGCTGAACGAGGCGTGACCATGGCAGCCGTCCGCGGCGCCGGTGAAGTGCGCCGAGGCCGGCCGGTACGCCCGGAACGGCGCAGGAGGCGATTCCGACCGAGTAATGGACGAGCTCGGTCCCGAACGGCACCGCCAACAGCAAGAGTTCCGTCCCGCGCGTGTTACCGCCCAGGCCCGGAACCGCGACGAAGAAGTCCAGAAGCTCGGTCCGGCGTTCGGTGGCATCCCACCAGAGCGCGTGCCCGCCGCCCGCGAGACCCGTCATGACCGTTTCGGCGACGCAGGACGCGAGGCAGGCTGCAACAGCCGCGTCGGCTGCCGTGCCTCCCTCGACCAGGATCTCCAGGCCTGCCTGAGCCGTAGCCGGGTGCCCCGCGGCAATTCCAGGCGTGAGGCCATTGCGTCCTGGTCCGGCTTGCTTTTTGCCCGCCAGAGAGCCGAAAGCGTCACCGGACGAGCGCGGCACCTTTGCTAGCCTACGGCCAATGACTCTGACGAAGGAAGCGAAGCAAGAGGTCGTAGGCACATACGGAAAGAGCGACTCGGACACCGGGTCGCCGGAGGTGCAGGTGGCGCTGCTTACGCAACGCATTACCTATCTCACCGAACACCTGCGGACGCACAAGAAGGATCACCACTCGCGTCGAGGGCTTCTGAAGCTCGTCGGCCAGCGCCGCCGGCTTCTGAACTACCTTCAACGGAGAAACGTGGAGGGCTACCGAGACCTCATCAAGGAACTGGGCCTGCGCCGGTAGCGCCGGGCCGGCGGAGGGCGCCGGTGGAAGTTTGAGGGAGCCCCCGAGCCCGGGTCTGCCTCAAACCTCCGCCTCCGTCCTCCGCAAGAAGACAGGAGGCAATATGAGTACGATCGAAACGTCCCAGGCCGCGGTGTCGGTCACAGTTGGACGCGAGGAAATATCGTTCGAGACGGGCAAGCTGGCCAAGCAGGCCGGCGGCTCCGTCGTCGTGCGAGCCGGCGAGTGCATGGTGCTCGCCACGGCGCATGGACGGCCCGAGCCGCGTGAGGGAGCGGACTTTTTCCCGCTTACCGTCGACGTCGAGGAGCGGATGTACGCAGCCGGGAAGATCCCCGGCGGCTTTTTTAAGCGAGAGGGGCGCCCGACCGAGAAGGCGATCCTGACCGCCCGCATGATCGACCGGCCGATCCGCCCGCTCTGGCCCAAGGGCTTCCGGAACGAAGTTCAGGTCATCTGCACGATTCTCTCGGCCGACCTCATCACCGCACACGACATCCTCTGTATCAACGGCGCCTCGGCTGCGCTCATGTTGTCGCCGCTGCCGTTCTTCGGACCCGTCGGCGCCGTGCGGGTCGGACAGATCGACGGGCAGCTCGTACTCAATCCGACCTTGCCCGAGTCGGCCGAGGAGTCCAAGTTCGATCTGATCGTGGTCGGCACAAAGGACGGTCTCACGATGGTCGAAGCCGGAGCCGACGAGGTGACCGAAGAGGTCCTCCTCGAGGCGCTCGACCTTGCGCATGCCGAGATCAAGAAGCTGTGTGAGGCGCAGGAAGATCTCCGCCGGCAGGCCGGCAAGCCGAAATGGCTCGACACGGATCTGACGGAAAAGCTCGAGGCGTCGCACGGGGATCGGATCCGGGAGCGGATCGCCGCCGAAGGCCTTCGCGAGGCCGCCGCGGTCGTCGACGAGCTCGTCGACGAGCTCTGCCCGCCGCTCTCGATGACCTCCACCGAGGAGGACATCGTCAAGCGGATGCAGGTCAAGTCCAGCTTCGGGCTCATCCTCGAGCGCGTTCGCCTGGAGGCTGTGATCGGCCCGGTACGCGATCAGTTCGAGAGCGATCTGCGCGAGCTGACCGAGGCCGAGCAGGATTCGAAGGAGCTCAAGTCCGCCAAGCGGGCTCTCCTCTTCGACCGGATCATCGACACCGTCGAGGTGCCTTTCCCGGCCGGTCCCGCGACCGTCGACGGGGATGCTCCGCTCGTGAAGGACGGGATGACCAAGCAGTTCGTGAAGAAGGCGGCCGAGGCCGTCTACAAGGAGCTCGTCCGGCGGAAGATTGCCGTCGACAAGCGCCGCCCCGACGGTCGCGGCACCGAGGAGATCCGCGAGATCGAGTGCGAGGTCGGCGTCGCGCCGCGAACACACGGCTCGGCGCTCTTCACCCGCGGGCAGACCCAGATCATGACGCTCCTGACGCTCGGAACCGCGAAGGAGGGGCAGCGGATCGACGATCTGTCGCTCGAGACGGACCGTCGCTTCATGCACCACTACAACTTCCCGCCCTACTCAGTGGGCGAGACCGGTTTTATGCGCGGCCCAAAGCGGCGCGACATCGGCCACGGGGCGCTCGCGCAGCGGGCCCTCGAGGCCATGATTCCGCCGGCGGAGGACTTTCCGTACACGATCCGCCTCGTCTCGGAGACGCTCGAGTCGAACGGCTCCTCGTCGATGGGATCGGTGTGCGGCTCGACGCTGGCGCTCATGGACGCAGGCGTGCCGATCAAGCGGCCCGTCTCGGGAATCGCCATGGGCCTCGTCAAGGAGGGTGACGACTACGTCATCCTGACCGACATCCAGGGAGCGGAGGATCATCTCGGCGACATGGACTTCAAGGTGGCCGGGTCGCGCGAGGGCATCACGGCTCTCCAAATGGACATCAAGATCACCGGCGTCACGCAGGAGATCATGCGAAACGCGCTCGAGCAGGCAAAGCGGGCGCGCGAGTTCATCCTCGACAAGATGGCCGAGGCGATCCCCGAGGTTCGCTCGGAACTCTCCGAGAACGCACCGCGGATCTCGACGGTCAAGATCGACCCGGAGAAGATCGGCATGGTGATCGGCAAGGGCGGTGAGACGATTCGCTCGCTCGAGTCCGATTACGACGTCCAGATCGACATCGAAGAGGACGGCACCATCCTCATCTACGCCACGGAAGGCACGAAGGCGCGAGAGGCGATCGCCGCGATCGAGAACCTCACCAAGGAGCCCGAGGTCGGAGACGAGTACACCGGTAAGGTCGTGAAGACGACGGACTTCGGTGCCTTCGTCGAGCTCAAGAAGGGCACCGACGGCTTACTGCACGTCTCCAACGTCGGCCCCGGCCGCGTCGCTCATATCGAGGACGTCATGGCCCGCGGCGATGTACTCGACGTCATCGTCCAAGAGGTCGACAAGGCACGCGGCCGGATCGGCTTGAAGCTCGTCGCCAAGCACGAGAACGGCAACCTCGTGCAACCCGAGGAGCTGATCGAGCGAGCCAAGGACGCACCGCCCCGAGAGCGCTCGGAGCGGCCTCGTGACGGTGACCGCGGACGCGACCGCGGCCGCGAGCGGAACCGCCGCTAGCACCCGGCAGATGCGCGAGTGAAGCGCTACGACTGTGTCGTCGTTGGAGCCGGCCCCGCCGGCTCCACGACGGCGTACCGACTCGCCCACGAAGGAGTCTCTGTTCTCCTCCTTGACCGCGCGCGCTTCCCGCGCGACAAGCCCTGTGGAGGAGGGGTGACCGGCCGTGCCGCGCGGCTCCTGCCCTTCTCCATCGATCCGGTCGTCGAGGAAGTCGTCACGATCGCCGAGCTCGGCCTCGGATACGACAAGCGGGTCGAGCGCGGCAGTGGCAAGCCGCTCGTCTACATGACGCAACGGAAGCGACTCGATGCCTACCTCGTCGAGCAGGCTGCGGCGGTAGGCGTCGAGTTCCGGGACGGGACGAAGGTCTCGGGTGTCGAGCCGAACGGGAAGAGCGCGACCGTCAGAGTCAACGGTGACCGCATCGCCGCGAGGACCGTCGTCGGCGCGGACGGGATCAACGGCGTGTCGGCGCGAGCGCTCGAGCTCGGCGGCAACCAGGCGGTTGGGGTTGCGCTCGAAGGCAACCTCTCCTACGGGCGCATCGACCGCGAGCGCTTCCGCGGGCGCCTCCTGATCGACTTCGCCACCGTGCCGGGCGGGTACGCGTGGGTGTTCCCCAAGGGCGACCACGTCAACTTCGGCGTCGGCGGGTCGACCGAGGAAGGCCCCCGGCTCCGTGAGCACCTGCGCCGCCTCTGCGAGCGGCACGGAGCCGAGCTCGAGGAGCTCGGCGAGCTCCGCGGCTTCCGGCTTCCAATGCGGCTGCCGTCCTCCTGCCTCTCGCGAGGCCCAGCGCTGCTCGTCGGGGATGCAGCCGGCCTCGTCGACCCGGTGTCCGGCGACGGGATGTACGAGGGGATCCTCAGCGGTTCGCTCGCGACAAGAGCCGTGCTGGACGTGCTCGAGGGCCGGGAGGAGACGCTCGACCCCTACGGTCCCCGGCTCACGCGCCAGCTCGCGCCCCTGCTCTGGGCCTCCTGGAGCATCAAGGCGGCGCTCGACCGCTTCCCCCGTACGTCCTTCGCGCTGGCGCAGACCCAGCTCGTGTGGAACGTCGTCGAGCGGATTCTCCAGGGAGACCTCGCCGACGTGCGCCTGACCCGCGGGCCGGCCCGGCCTCTCCTGAAGGCGCTGGCACTTCTTGCCCGTGCCGCTGGAGACCCAGGCCGGGCCTTCAGGCCCACGGGCTAGCTACCACTTCGCACCCGGCTACGATGCGACCGGTGGAGAGCTACCTCCTCACGACTCTCGACGGCGGCGCCCGGGTGGTGACGGAGCCGCTCCCGAGCGTTCGCTCCGTCGCGCTCGGGATCTGGATCGGCGCCGGCTCGCGGGACGAGGACGTCGCCCACGCCGGCCTGAGCCATTTTCTCGAGCACCTGCTCTTCAAGGGCTCCCGCTCCTATTCCGCGCTCGAGATCGCAGAGATCTTCGATACGTTCGGCGGCGAGCTCAACGCTTCGACGGGTCGGGACTACACAGTCGTCTTCGCTCGCGTGCTCGACGAACACCTCGAGGATGCCATGGACGTAATAACCGACATGGTGTTCGCTCCCCGCCTCGCCGATCTCGACGCCGAGCGGGAGGTCGTCCTCGAGGAGATCGCAATGGTCGAGGACGCGCCGCAGGAGCTCGTCCATGACCTGATCACGGAGACGGTCTTCGGCGACCATCCACTCGGCCGGCCGGTACTCGGCTCCGCGGACGTAATCGCAAACGTCTCGCGCCGCGCTGTCTCCGCTTACCATCGCGCCCGCTACCGGCCCGACAACGTCGTGGTCGCCGCCGCCGGGCACCTCGAGCACGACCGGGTGGTGGAGCTCGTGGAGCGGATGAGCGCCAAGAGCCCGGGCCCACCGGCCCGCCGGGCCGGCGCTCGGGCACCGTTCGTCGATGCGCCGAGCCCGAGTCTTCGCTTCCAGCGAAAGGACACCGAGCAGTACCACATCTGCGTCGGTGCACCAGGTATCGCACGGTCGGACCGGCGGCGGTTCACAGCTTCGATCCTGGACAGCGTGCTCGGCGGCTCGGCCTCGTCCCGGCTCTTCCAGGAGATCCGCGAGAAGCGCGGTCTCGCCTACGCGGTGTACACGTTTGCATCGCAATACGCCGACACGGGTCAGATCGGTGCCTACGTGGGCACGCGGGAGGAGAATCTCGCCGCCTGTCTCGAGATCCTGCGCGAGCAGATCGCCGCAGTCGCGGCCGGGGAGCTCGGGGACGACGAGCTCGAGCGCGCGAAGGAGAACCTCAAAGGCCGGGTGATGCTCTCGATGGAGTTGACGTCCAACCGGATGAGCAGACTCGGGAAGTCCCTGGTGACCGACAGCGAGATCCTGTCACTAGACCGCGTCATCGCTGAGATCGAGGCCGTCGACCGCGACGCGGTGGCTGGACTCGCGGCGCTCTTGCTCGCGGAGGAAAGGCTGTCCGTCGCCGCGATCGGGCCGAGCGAGGAGCGCTTCGTCGACGCGGTCGAGCGCATCTCGCCGGGGCTCGTCGCAGCGGCCGCGTGAAGATTCTCCTCTTCGGAGCAGGGGGGAAGGTCGGGACGGTCCTCGGCCCGGCGCTCGCGAAGGCGGGGCACGAAGTGCAGGGCGTCGGCTCCGGAAACGGAGCCGTGCCCGCCGGGTACGACGTGGCGATCGACTTCACGCGCCCGGACGCCGTCCGCGCGAACGTCGAGGGTTGCCTTGCTGCGGGGATCCCTTGCGTGGTCGGCACGACGGGCCTCCAGGACGCGGACGTGGAGGCCCTGGATACCCTCGCCCGGGAGCGCGAGATCCCATGCCTCGTCGCTCCGAACTTCGCGCTCGGCGCAATTCTCATGATGCGCTTCGCGGAGGAGGCGGCTCACTGGCTGCCGCGTGCGGAGATCGTCGAGCTCCACGACGAGGCGAAGCTGGATGCGCCCTCGGGCACGGCGAAGGCAACGGCCGCCCGCCTGGAAGGAGACGTGCCGATCCACAGCGTCCGCCTGCCGGGCCTCGTGGCCCATCAGGAGGTGCTGCTGGGCGGCCAGGGGCAGCTTCTGACCATCCGGCACGACACGCTCTCTCGCGAGGCCTTTGTACCCGGCGTTCTCCTGGCCCTCGAGCGGCTGGAAGAACTGCCTGCTGGTGTGACCTTGGGGATCGACAGGCTCGTCGCGTAGAATCCGACCGGTGCTGGGCGAGGTCCTGACCGCGGTTGCGACGCCGTTCCGGGAGGACGGTGCCGTCGATGTGGATGCGTTCCGCCGCCTCTGCCTTCATCTCGTGGAGAACGGTTCGGATGGAGTCGTCGTCGCCGGAACCACTGGAGAAGCGCCGACGCTCACGGACGACGAGCGACTCGAGCTCTGCGCCGCGGCCGTCGACTCGATCGGCGCTCGTGCAACGGTCATCGCGAACACAGGCACGTACTCGACGGCCCACTCCGTTCATCTGACCGAGCAGGCGCACGGACTCGGCGTGGACGGCTTTCTCGTGGTTACCCCGTACTACAACAAGCCGCCCGTCGCCGGGATCATCGCTCACTTTCGCGCCATTGCGGAGGCGAGCGACCGGCCGATCATCGTCTACAACATCCCACAGCGGGTGGTGCTGAACCTGGAGCCCGAGACCCTGGCCGTGCTCGCAGAGATCCCGACCGTACAAGCGGTCAAGCAGGCCACAGCCGATCTGAACCAGGCCGAGCGGATCGTGCAAGAGACGGACCTCGCTCTCTATGCGGGGAACGACGATCTCCTGCTTCCCTTCCTCGAACTGGGCGGCACCGGAGGGATCTTCGTTTTCACCCACCTGGTGGGCACGCGGGTGAAGGAGCTCATCCGCTGCTTCAAGGATGGCGATCCCGAGGGCGCGGAGGCGATCGAGCACGAGCTCCAACCCGTCCTCGAGGCTCTGGCCGTGACGACGAACCCGATTCCGCTCAAGGCGGCGCTGAACCTTCTCGGCCACGAGGTCGGCGGCCTGCGTCTCCCGCTCGTCGACGCGAGCGAGGACGAGGTCGCGCTGGTACGGGCCGGTCTCGAAGCCGCAGGCATTCTCTCGCACGCACGCGCCTAGCTTCCCGCGGGTGACCTTGGCGAACCCTGCGGGGAAAGCGCTCCAGACGGGAAGTACACTGCCCCGGTGAGCCCGGCCTGGACGCGCGTAACCCCGCTTGGCGGCCTCGGTGAGGTCGGCAAGAACATGACCGCGATCGAGAGCGATGGTGGCATCGTCGTGGTCGACGCCGGCCTCTCCTTCCCCCGTGACGAGCACCTCGGCGTCGACCTCGTCCTCCCCGACTTCGCTCTCTTGCGGGAGCGGGCGAAGGACATCCGGGCGGTCGTCCTCACGCACGCGCACGAGGACCACGTAGGGGCGCTGCCATACCTGATGCGCGAGGTGGAGATCCCGCAGGTCTGGGGCACCCGCCTGACGCTCGGGCTTGTGAAGTCGAAGCTCGACGAGCACGGGCTCCTCCGGGCGGCCGACCTCAACGAGATCGAGCCGGAGCGCGGCCCGGTTCAGATCGGGCCCTACCGCACGGACTTCGCGCGCATGGCGCACTCGATTCCCGACGCAGTCGCGCTCTCATTCGAGACACCTGGCGGGCGCATCGTCCATACGGGCGACTACAAGATCGATCACACGCCTGTCGACGGTTTCCGGACCGACGTCGGCAAGCTTGCGGAGCTCGGGAACCTCGGTGTCGAGCTTGTGCTCGGAGATTCGACAAACGCCGAGAGGCCGGGCGTGACTCCGTCGGAGCGCACCGTCGGCGAAGCATTCCGGCAGATCATCCCGGCCCGGGGCGGGCGGGTCGTGATCGCATCCTTCGCCTCCAACGTGCACCGGGTGCAACAGGCGATCGATGTCGCGATCGAGACAGGCCGGAAGGTTTCCCTCGTCGGCCGCTCGCTCAGGAAGAACGTCAACATCGCGCGGAACCTCGGCTACATCGACGTTCCCGAGGAGCTGCTCGTGAAGCCCGCCGACCTCGGCGAGCTTCGTCCCGAGGAGACGCTCATCCTCTGCACGGGGAGCCAGGGTGAGCCACTTTCGGCACTGACCCGCATCGCCTACCACGATCACCAGCACGTCGAGGTGGAGGCGGGCGACACCGTGATCATCTCGGCGAAGCCGGTGCCCGGAAACGAGTTGCGCGTCCACGACACGATCAACCGCCTCACGAGGTCCGGCGCGGAGGTGCTGCACCAGGAGATCGCGAACGTGCACACCTCCGGCCACGGAAACGCCGACGAGATTCGTACCGTCTTGGCGCTGCTTCGGCCGCGAAACGTCATGCCTGTGCACGGGGAGTTCAGGATGCTGGCGGCCCATGGCCGGCTCGCGCGCGATGCCGGCGTCGAGCCGGACCGCGTCATCCTCGGCGAGAACGGCTCCGTCGTGGAGCTCTCCGACGGGCGAGCTCGCATCGTCGACCAGGTCGACGTCGGAAGCATCTTCGTCGACCGAGCCGGCTCGGGAGACGTGAAAGACGGAGCACTCCGCGACCGGCGCCACCTCTCCGAGAGCGGCGTCCTGATCGTGGTCGCGACGGTGGGATCGGGAAACGGGAGGGGGCCGGTCCCGCCCGAGGTGATCGCCCGCGGCTTCGCCGAGACCGACAGCGAGCTCTTCGAGGAGGCCCGCGAGGAGGTCGCGGAGACCCTCGCCGAATGCTACGCGGACGGCGTCACCGAGCTGAAGCTCCTTCAGGAGCACATCCAGGACGCGGTTAGCCAGCTCGTCTACGAGCGCACGGGGCGCCGGCCCATGATCCTCCCGGTTGTCGTTGAGGTGTAGCCGAGTCCGTGTCCTTGCTGTAAAGGTGTGGGTATGAACAATGCGACCACGCTCGGCTGGCCCGGGCTCGTCCGCTGCTACGGCGTCTCCGACCCGACCGCGACGAAGCTCATCCGCTCCCTGACAGCGAGCGAAGTGGCCGCACTGGCCTTCTGCCGACTGCTCGACCGCTGGGCGAGGGGCGAGCCCGAGCCTTCGACGGTCCCCCGGCGCGAGGCCGCATTACGGCGCGCGGCCGAGCGGGCCGAGACCGCGCTCGCCGGGCTCGAACGACCGCTCGGGCGCTTCCTCCTCGAGCTCGAGCCGGAAGGTGCCGAGGGTCGTTCGTGGTACGGCGAGCCTGGACCGGGGGAGGTGCTCGAGTGGGAGGACGTCCTCCGCCGGGCAGGCGTGACCGCGTGTCCGCGGCGGGTGGCACAGGCGTACCTGGAGCTGGCGGTGCTCGTCCGGGCGCTTCAGGGCCTCGCCACGTCGGCCCGGATGGAGACGGTGCCCGACCGCTCGTCCCTGTGGGCCGGTCTCTTCGACCTGCGTGAGAATCTCTTCGGAGGCGCGGTCGACGATCTCCGTGCCCTCGCCGCCTAGGCTTTCTAGGTGGCGGCGCGTCCGCGCATCACCGTCGTCGGAAGCATCAACCTCGACCTGGTCGCGAGCGTCGAGCGCTTGCCTCGTCCCGGCGAGACGCTTACCGACGCGGAGCTTTCCCGCGTCCCAGGCGGGAAGGGCGCGAACCAGGCGGTGGCAGCCGCTCGCCTGGGGGCGGAGGTGCGGTTCGTGGGCTGCGTGGGAGACGACGAGATCGCGGCCGAGGCGAGGCGCGGGCTGGAGGGCGCCGGCGTAGATCTCACCGGGCTCCGGATCGCGGCGGGCGAGCCGACCGGCCTCGCCATGATCCTCGTCTCCGAGCTTGGCGACAACCAGATCGTCGTCGTACCGGGGGCCAACCGGTCTCTCGGCGCGGACGACTTCGAGCTCGCAGACGCGGACGGGGTGCTGTGCCAGCTCGAGGTTCCAATCGAGGCGGTTGCGGCCGCCGCCGATCAGACCCGCGGCATGTTCTGCCTGAATGCCGCCCCGGCACGGATCGTGCCCGAGGAGGTGCTGGCGCGAGCTGACCTGATCGTCGCGAACTCATTCGAGCTCGAGACGCTTGGCTCGACGCCACTCGACGGGCTCTTCGCGCTGACGCTGGGCGCCGAGGGAGCGCTCCTGCTCGAGGACGGAAAGGAGATCGCGCGCGCCGTCCCGCCGGGGGTGCACGCTGTGGACGGTACTGCAGCAGGGGACGCGTTCTGCGCCTGCCTCGCTGTCTGCCTCCTCGAGGGTCGTTCCAGGGAGGAGGCGCTCCGACGCGCGTGCGCCGCAGGCGCGATCGCAGCGAGCCGTCCCGGTGCGCAGAGCTCCCTCCCCACGGCGGCTGAGGTCGACGCCATACTCAGCGCCTGATGGGTACTTCGATCCTGCTCGACTGCGACCCAGGCCACGACGACGCGATGGCGATCCTCCTCGCGCTGGCGAGCCCCGAGCTCGAGCTTCTCGGCGTGACCACCGTCGCCGGCAACCAGACGCTCGCGAAGACCACGGCGAACGCCCTCCGCGTGCTCGACTTCGTCGCCCGCGAAGACGTCCCCGTGGCCGCGGGGGCGGATCGGCCCCTCGAGCGGGACCCATACGTCGCCAGCGACGTGCACGGAGAAAGCGGTCTCGACGGCCCGGACCTCCCCGAGCCGAAGCGGGGGGTCGTAGAGGACGATGCGGTCAACTTCACGGCTGCCCGAATTTGCGACACCGACCTGCCGGTGACGCTCGTCGCAACCGGGCCCCTGACCAATGTCGCGGTCCTGATCGAGCGGTGTCCCGAGGCGGCTGGGCGGGTTGACCGGATCGTGCTCATGGGCGGCGCAATCGCGGAGGGGAATGTCACTCCCGCCGCGGAGTTCAACATCTGGGCGGATCCCGAGGCGGCGGCGCGAGTCTTCTCGAGCGGCCTCGACGTGACGATGATCGGCCTCGACGTCACCCACAAAGCACTGCTCCTGCCGAAGCACGCAGACCGCCTGCGCGCGTCCGGTCGCACCGGTGCGTTCGTGGCGGACCTGTTCGCCTTCTATCACCGCTTTCACGCGGAGACGTACAACTTTCCGGGCTCGCCGGTCCACGACGCTGTGGCGGTGGCCTTCGTCGCCCGGCCCGAGCTCGTCAAGACGCTGCGCCGGAACGTCGTCGTCGAAACCGACTCCGAGCTCTGCCGGGGACGGACCGTCGTCGATCTCTGGCGGCGCACTGATCGAGAGCCCAACTGCGCCGTCGCGGTGGACATCGACTCGGAGGCTTTTCTCGAGGTTCTCGTCGAGCGGCTCGCCGGCTTTCCATAGGTTCCCGGGAGCAGGAGCACGCCGCCCGCCCGCGAAAGGGCTGGCATGGCGAAGCGCAAGCCCGCTAGGAAGCCGCGTCCCCGCACGCCCGCCCGGGTAAAGAAGAAGCGACGGTCACGGGTCAAGCATGCGGCCGCGCATCCCGAGCTGATCGGGCTCGGCCTCGCCTGCGCCGGCCTCTTTCTCGCGGCCGTTCTCCTCTTCGGCTGGGACGGCGGCGTCGTCGGCGAGAACGTGGACGACGCCCTTGCAGACGCCGTGGGTGCCGCTCGCTTCGCCCTGCCATTTGCCCTCGTCGGCGTGGGAGGCCTGATGGTCGCCCGCTCGGGTCTCGTCGACGTGAAGCCCTTCCGGACCGGGATCGTGCTTCTTGCCTTCGGTGTCCTCGGGCTGCTCGGAAGCGACCGTGGCGGAGCGCTGGGAGACGCTCTCGAGTCGACCCTCGGCAGCCTGATCGGACAGACGGGCACGTTCCTCCTCGGGACATTCGCCTTTAGCGCGGGTGCGATCCTCGTCACCGGGGCGTCCGTAGGTGCCGTCCTGCGCCGGTCCGCACGCGCCGCCCGCGAAACGGCCGCCGTCGCGCGCCGTAGCGTCCAGCGCCCGCGGCCCGCGCTTCCTCCGGAGCCCGCACCGGCGGCCGAGCCGTCCAGACCGCCGGTCGACGGCGCCACCGCCTATCCGGATCTGGTGTCGGATCACCAGTCGGAGCACATGCCCGCCGTCAATCTTGCTGCCCAGCTCGACGACACGCAGGAATCCAGCTCCGGCTCGCAGGAGGCCCTGCCGTTCGTCCCGGCCGGAAGCTCGGACCGCGAGGCGTACCGGCTTCCGGACGCCGGCGTGCTCAAGCGCTCGCGCCCCGCCGGTGGTCAGCCGGCCAAGGCGATGGAGCGCACCGCCGAGGCACTCGTCCAGGCGCTTGCGAACTTCGGGGTCGAGGCGACTCTCTCGGGCCAGGTCTCGGGACCGCGGGTGACGCGCTACGAGCTCCAGCTTGCTCCGGGAACGAAAGTGGGGAAGGTCGCGGCGCTCAAGGATGACCTTGCCTACGCGCTCGCGACGACGGAGATCCGCATTCTTGCGCCGATTCCCGGGAAGCAGGCGGTCGGAGTCGAGGTTCCGAACCTCGCGCCCAACATCGTCACTCTCGGCGACATCTACGACGAGTTTCCCGCCGCTGCCAGCCCGGTCTCGGTCTGGCTCGGGAAGGACATCTCGGGAGCTTCGGTGTGGGCCGATCTCGCTCGGATGCCGCACATCCTGATCGCCGGCACGACCGGCTCGGGCAAGTCGGGCTGCCTGAACACGATGATCTGCTCGATCCTCCTGCGGTCCACGCCCGATCAGGTTCGGATGATCCTCGTCGACCCGAAACGAGTCGAGCTCGGGCTCTACGAATCGATTCCGCATCTCTTGACGCCGGTGGTCTCGAATGCGAAGGCCGCCGCAGCCGTCCTCGCCAACATCCTTGCGGAAATGGAGCACCGGTACGAGCGGATGAGCCTTGCACGCGCGCGGAACCTGTCGGAGCTGAACAAGGCCCTCGCCGCGCGCGGAGACGAGCCGCTGCCTTATCTCCTCGTCGTGATCGACGAGCTTGCAGACCTGATGATGATCTCGCCGCAGGAGGTCGAAGACGCCGTCATCCGCCTGGCGCAGAAGTCCCGGGCCGTGGGCATCCATCTCGTTCTGGCGACGCAGCGCCCGTCGGTCGACGTCATCACCGGGATGATCAAGGCCAACGTGCCCTCGCGGATCGCCTTCGCCGTCTCGAGCATGACCGATAGCCGCGTCATCCTGGACACCTCCGGGGCCGAGAGCCTCCTCGGGCAGGGCGACATGCTCTTCAAGCCGCTCGGAACGTCGCGCCTGCAGCGCGTCCAGGGCGCCTACGTGAGCGAGGAGGAGATCGCGCTCATCGTCGAGCAGTGCCGCGGACAGCGTGAGCAGGAGCTTGACGAATCGCTCCTCGAGGCTCCGGTCGTCGTCGTGGACGACGACTCCGGCGGCGAATTCGACCCCGACGAGGATCCCTTGCTCGACCGGGCGATCGAGATCGT
>DATLQD010000037.1:0-35403 GCA_035535315.1 Gaiellaceae bacterium | reverse complement strand
GCGAGAAGACGACGTGGCCGGGGGGCGGCCGGTAATTCTCCTCCGGACCTTCTCCAAGATCTTCGGCCTTGCGGGACTGCGGCTGGGCTATGCGGTCGTGTCGGAGCCGCTTGCGTCGTATCTGGATGTTGTGCAGGAGCCCTTCAACGTCAACCGGGCGGCCCTTGCTGCGGGCACCGCGAGCCTGCAGAGCCCCGAGACCGTCGAGGAGCGCAGGCTCCAGGCGGCCGAATCACGCGAACTTCTGACCCGCCTCCTCGAGGCTGCCGACATCGACGTTCACCCATCGCAGGCGAACTTCGTGCTCGCCCGGGTCGGAGTTGACGACGTCGCGCTCACAGACGGACTGGCCTCCCGCGGCTTTTTGATCCGCGCCGGCAGCGAGTTCGGCATGGCGGGCGCGGTCCGCATCACGGTGGCCCCACTGCCGCTGATGGAGAAGGCCGCCCACGAGCTGATCGCCGTCCGGAGCAGCCTTTTCGCTGGAAACGCCGTGGGTTAGACTCGGACGATGCCAGCGGACGGCGTCGCCATCACGCTCGATCGAGTTCGTAAGCGGTTCGGCAACGTCGAGGCCGTCAAGGAGATGACGACCGAGATCCGTGAGGGCGAGTTCTTCACAATGCTGGGTCCTTCGGGCTGCGGGAAGACGACCACGCTCCGGATGATCGCGGGCTTCGAGGAGCCCGACGAGGGCACGATCTTGCTCCGAGGGGACGACGTCACGAACGTGCCGCCGAACCGGCGGAACGTGAACATGGTCTTCCAGCACTACGCGCTCTTCCCCCACATGTCGATCTACGACAACGTCGCCTTCGGTCTCAAGCTGAAGAAGCTCGGGAAGGACGAGCAGCGCTCCAGAGTGAACGAGATGCTCCGAGTGGTCGAGCTCGAAGGGTACGAGAAGCGCCGCCCGTCGCAACTCTCGGGTGGACAGCAGCAGCGTGTAGCCCTGGCGCGCGCGCTCGTCAATCGTCCCGCCGCCCTCCTCCTCGACGAGCCGCTCGGTGCCCTCGACGTCAAGCTGCGCAAGCAGCTCCAGCTCGAGCTGAAGCGAATTCAGAACGAGCTCGGGACGACGTTCGTCTACGTGACCCACGACCAGGAAGAGGCGCTCTCGATGAGCGACCGGATCGCGATCATGAACGACGGCCTCGTCGAGCAGATCGGAAGCCCGCGTGAGATCTACGAGCGGCCGGCAACCGCGTTCTGCGCCGACTTCGTCGGCTCCCTGAATGAGCTCGACTTCCGCGTCGATGCTGTTGACGCGGGGGTGGCGGTCATGCGGCTCGGCGACAGCGAGCGGCTTGCCGTTCTGGAGACCGCTGAGACGCGGCCGGGTGCCCAGCTCAAGGTTGCCGTCCGTCCGGAGCGCATCCGCATTGACCCCGCAAACGGGCGCCCGCCGGAGGGGGGCTCCCGCATCGACGGCACGATCGCCGAGCTCGTCTACCTTGGGTCGCTGACGCAGTTCCATGTCGATACCGAATCAGGCCGCATCGTTAGTCACTGTATGAGTGCCGACAACGCAGCGAATCTCGGTGCCGGCCGGCGCGTCACGTTGACGTGGCCGCCCGAGGACGCAGCCGTCCTCGCCGGGCCGGCCGCCGCCGCCGCCCCCGACTAGGCTGGGTTTAGGCCGCGCCAGGAACGAGCGTCGAGCCTTCGCTCTCGACGTCGAGCTTCCGCTCGAGAAAGCGGCGCCCCACCTCGGCGACCATGACGATCGCGAGGGACGCGACGAAGACGACGACGGCTACCGCAATCGCCTGTGGCAGGAGCGTCGGGAACCGGAGCTGTGAGTAGAGGTAGATCGGGAACGTCACCTTGTCGCCGACCACGAAGTTCGCCACCGCGAACTCGTCGAACGAGAACGTGAACGAGATCAGGAACGAAGAGAGGACCGCAGGAACGATCAGCGGCAGGGTGATCGACCTGAACGTGCGAAGCCCCGTGGCCCCGAGGTCGCGGGCGGCTTCCTCGAGGCGCTCGTCGATCCGCTCGATGCGGGGCGCGAGCACGAGGATTGCATACGGGAGGAAGATCACCACGTGGCCGATCGCCACCGTCCAGATGGACAGCCCGATCGTGACCCCGATCCACTGGTCGAGGAAGACGTCGACGGTCTTGAAGAGGATGAGCAGGGCGATGCCGAAGACGACGTAGGGGATCACGAGCGGCGAGAGGAGAAACGCCGTCGCGCCGGACTTCCCGAAGAACCGTCTGCGCACGAGGACAAGCGAGGCCAGGATCCCGAGCAGGACGGCCATCGTGCTGGCGATGGCGGCAATGATGGCGCTCGTCCGGAGGGAGCCCGTCAGCTCGGGGTTCGCAAGGAAGTCCTGGTACCACTGGGTCGTGAAGCCCTGGAGCGGGAAACGAATCGTCGAGTCGTCGTTGAACGAGAACACGAAGAGCACGAGGAGGGGCGCGTAGAGAAAGACGACAAGGAGCCCGAAGAACACCTTGAGGCTGCGAAGGCCGTTCTTCGAGACCGCGATGTCGCTCATGTCGAGAGCTGTCGCATGGAGAGGAAGCGCGCGAAGATCAACGTGAAGAAGAGCACGGCGCCGAACAGGAACATGGACAGGACCGCACCGGTGGTCCAGTCGAAGCCCGGACCGAAGAGGTCCTGAATGGCGTTTCCGAACATAAAGCCTTTGTTGCCGCCGACGAGGGACGGCGTCACATACTCGCCGATCGTCGGGATGAAGATGAAGACGAACGCCGCTACGACCCCCGGGAGGCTGAGGGGGAGGGTGACGCGGCGGAAGGCCTGCCAGCGGCTGGCCCCGAGGTCGCTGGCGGCCTCGAGGAGCCGCCGGTCGAGGTTCTCGAGGGACACGAAGATCGGCAGGGCCACGAACGGGATCCACACGTACCCGAGTACGAGCATGACCGTGAACTGGCTATAGAGGAGCTGCGGGATCGGGTGCTCGTCCGCCCTAAGGCCGGTCGAGTAGAAGAACGAGTTGATGAGCCCTTGGTCGCCGAGGATGAACTTCCAGGCTGCGACACGGAGCAGGAAGCTCGTGAAGAACGGGACGATGATGAGGAGGAGCAGCGTGTACTTGTGCTTGCTCGTCCCCAGGGCCAGAAAATACGCGATCGGGTAGGCGATCACGACGCAGATCGCCGAGACGATCAGCGACATCTTGATCGACTTCCAGAAGAGACCCATGTAGACGGAGTCGAGGTCGAGGAAGGATTTCCACGACGACAGGGTCCAGACCTCGTCGCCCGGGAAGAGGACTATTCCCCCGACGGAGAGGAGTCCGACGAGGACAACTGGAATCGCGAAGAAGACGACGAGCCAGAGGAGCGGCGGCGCGATCAACGCCGCCGTTGTCACGTTCTTGCCGCGGAACCGTGGGCGCCGGATGCTGCGGGTACGCGGGACGGGCTGAGCGTCTACTGCCACGCTGCGGTCGGGCCTACCCCTAGGCCGCTTTGACCTCGTCCCAGGCTGCGTTGTACTCCTTGCGGCGCGCGATATAGCGATCCATGTGCGCCTTGGGCTCCTGCAGGGCCGAGGGATCCCTCAGATGGAGGACCTCGACGAAGCCCGGGTCGAGCTTGCTCAAATCGGCAGTCGTGTTCGCGTGCCCGTAGGCGTAGTTCTTCTCGATCCACTCGGCCGAGAACTTGCTCGACCACTCGTCGACGTACGCATGGGCATGGTGGTAGTTGGGGCTGTCCTTGATCAGGACGAAGCCGCACACCCAGGACAGGCGCCCTTCCTTGGGCTCCATGTACGTCACCTCGTGACCAGCGTCCTTCGCTGCGACGTAGGAGCCGGCCCAGGCGTAGGCGATCCAGATGTTCCCGGCCTTGAAGTCCGCATCGAGGTCGGTCTGCGAGGCCCAGAAGTTCCGGACGACGTGCTTCTTCGAGATGAGGAACTTCTTCATGTCCTCCAGCTCGCCGTCGTCCATGTTCCACGGGTCGTCCACGCCGTTGACGTAGCCGGCCACGAGGAGGTTCTCGAGGCTGTCCCACCAGGAGATCTTTCCCTTGTACTTCTCGTCGTAGAAGAGCGCCCAGGTGTCTTCACTCGTGTCGACCTTGTCGGATCGGTAGAGCGGCGAAGAAAAACCCCAGTCGGCCGGGATGAAGTACTGCTTCCCGTCGACCTGACCACCCTCGAGCATCGCCGGGTTCAGGTCCTTGACGTTCTTCATGAGCGAGGTGTCGAACGGCTCCACGACGTCGAGGTTGACCCAGTCCTGCACGTAGCCGATACAGGGATGAACGACTTCAGGCTCGAATCCCGCCCTGACCTTCGAAAGAGCCTGGTCGTCGCTCGTCAGGAAGGTGTACTTCGGCTTCGGGTACTTCTTCGCGTAGGCCTTGACGCCGATGTACGTCGGCAGCTCGTACCCGGCCCACTCGAAGACCTTGAGGTCGCCCTTCTCCTGGTCGATCGACGGCCGGGTCTCGGTCGCTCCGGCTGCGCCAGTATCGGTGTTGTCGCTCTCTCCCGAAGAGGCTCCGCACCCGGCGAGGATCCCGGTTCCTCCGGCAGCCGCTGCGAGCTTCAGAAATTGCCCACGGCCAAGTTTCTTCTCGAGGATCCGGTCAAGATCGCTGCGCATGCTCCAACCTCCAGGGAAAGGTTTGACTCAAGCGTCAATTAGATTGGACTGGCACAGGTCAGTCAAGTTAGGTTTGTGACGTGAGGGCGCCGCGACTCGTCCGGGATGAACGGGAAGAAAGCATTCTTGCGGCCGCGCGGCACGCTCTGGCCGAGCGAGGATTCGAGGCGACGCGGATCGCCGACATCGCCCGCGGTGCGGGTGTCTCGACAGGAACCGTCCACTACTACTTCAAGACCAAGGAAGACGTCCTCCTGGCGGCGCTTCGCTGGGCGAACGAAATTCCATATCGGCGTCTCGAGACGGCCCTCGAGGAAGAAGGCGATTCGGTGTCGAGGCTCGCCTTGCTGATCGACGTCACCGTTCCCTACCCGGGGTGGCTCAGAGAGCAATACCTGCTCTGGATCGAGCTCGTGAGCAGGGTTCTTCGAGCTTCCGACCTTCGTCCTGAGAGCCAGAAGGTCGGTCTGCGCTGGCGCCGCTACTTTCGCGAGGTGATCGAGGAAGGCGAGCGAGCAGGGGCATTTCATCCGGTCGTGCCGGCGGACGAGGTTGCCGAACGCCTCGTGGGTCTTGCCGACGGGCTCGCCTTCAGGGCGCTGGCCGGGGACATTACGCCCGAGCGAATGCACGAGTTCCTGCGTCGGTTCGCAGCGGAGCAGCTCGGCGTGGCGCCTGCCTCGCTCGAGGCGCACGGAACCGCCGAGCGGCTCTCGGCCTAGCGCGCCAGGTGGACGCGCGTGTAGCTCGGGCCCCGACCCGCCCCCCTGCTCACGCGCGAGCGTACCGTGGAAATTCGCGTGTGTGTGGCGCAAATCGTGCCGAAACAGTGCTCTGCACTTCGGCTGCGCTCTTGTCCGGAGACCCGTCGGTGCCGTAGCGTCCACGCATGCTGCTTCGGCCGACCCGCGAGCGCCTGTAGCAGAATCCGGTCGGTTCGCATGCATGAGAAGCCTCTTGTCGACGTCCGCCTTGTCGCAGCCACCGCGGTCCTCACGTTCGAGCGGGACAACAAGCTGAACGCGATCTCGACGGATGTCGAGGTCGAGCTCGGGCAAGCGCTCGACTCGCCTCAGGTCGCCGGGAGCCGCTGCATCGTCTTCGCTGGAGCCGGTCGCTCGTTCTCGGCCGGTGCCGACCTCTCGGAGCCTCGCGACGAGAGCCTCGCTGGCATCGAGGCCTACTACCGGGGATCCGGTGCCGTCTACGAGCGCATCGCCCGCCTGCCCCAGCCTTCGATCAGCGCCATTCACGGCTACTGCCTTGGTGGCGGCCTCGAGCTCGCGCTCGCGACGGATTTTCGGATTGCGGACGAGAGCGCAATCTTCGGCTTGCCCGAGGTCGAGCTCGGGATCCTTCCGAGCTCCGGAGGAGCCCACCGGCTGGTCCGCCTGGTCGGGGCAGCGCGGGCCAAGGAGCTCATGCTAATCAGGCCGCGCTTCTCCGCCTCCGAGGCGTTGGCCTACAACGTCGTGACGGAGGTGGTGGCCGCGGGCAACGCAGTCGATAGGGCGCTGGAGCTCGGAGCGCGCATTGCTGAGCTTCCCGAGCCGGCGGTGATCGCGATCAAGGCCACAGCCGACCTGATGGTCGAGTCGTCGCGTGAGACATCCGTTCTCCTCGAGCGCATCGCCTACGCCGCGCTCGCGCACACCGACGAGGCCCGAGCCGCCGGCGAGCGCTGGGCTCTAAGGAACTCCGAGTAGCAGCCCCGGCCCGTGCTAAGCGTCTTCGAGCGTGTCGCCGACGCGCACGACTCCAGGCTCCTCGACGTCCGCATAGACACCGAAGTCGATCTCCTTGCCGTCACGCAGACCTCGGTAGGCCTTGATCTCCCTCAGCGAGTCGAAGTCCCGGAAGCCCAAGTCAGGGTCCCGGGTGGTGACTACGCAGCGGGGGACCGGGCCGCCGACCCGGATCACGGCCGAGCCGACGCGAAATCGGCGCCCTTCCCACGTGTCCTCCTCGTGTGGCTCGCAGCCTTCGAGGGTCAAGAGCATCCGAAACCGGCGTCCGTCCACGTCACCGTTGGTGCCCGCCTGACGTCCGAGCTCCTCGACGGAAGCCTCCGAGAGAAGCGTCACTACGCGCACGTCGAACGCGCCGCCCCGGTCGGACGTCCGGACGAGCCGCACGGGCTTTCCGATGTAGTCGGTGTAGGCCTGGGCGAATGGCCCGACGACGAGCTGGGCATCCACCGGCCGGCCCCAGAAGTCCACCCGCAGCCTCTCATCGCCGAGCGCGACTGTGTCTTCGACGACACTCCCGTCCGGAAAGTGGAGCGCCAGGCGCTCCGGGTCGGCCTGGTACTCGCTTCGCACCTGGACAAGGGGTCCGTGCCTCGTGCATCCGAACAGGCGGCCCGTGGAGTCGACGAGGAAGAACTCCCGGTTTCCGGGCACCCCGTAGCGCTCGAGCCGGATCTCCTCCGGGTGGTGGAGCGCGGAGCCCTTGACGGGAGTGGTCGAGAGCCTCGATACGGTCGGCATGGGCATAAGCCTACTCACGAGCGTGGTGGCGGAAACCCATGCCCCCAGGCGTCCGTGCCACCGTCCACCACCACCGTCGTGCCTGTCACGTACGAGCCGCCCTCGGAAGCAAGGAACGCGATAACGGATGCGACTTCGTCCGGGCGCCCGAGGCGGCCAAGAGGAATTCCCTCCTCCCAGCCGGCGATGCGCTCGGTGCCGTACCCCTCGAGGCCCTCGCTCATGATCGTTCCGGGCGAGACGCACACGGCGCGGATCCCGTAGCGGCTCCATTCCGAGGCCAGGCCGCTGGCCAGGTTCTCGACCGCGGCCCGGGCTGCGGCAGCGTGAGCCATGCCCGGCACCCCGCGGCGAGGACTGAAGCCCACGAAGACGACGACCCCACGTCGCTTGGGGATCATCGAGCGGGTCGCTACCTCACGAGTCACATTCCAGGCGGCGTCCACTGCAAGCCGGTGAACGGCCCGCCAGCCGCCGGCAGAGATCTCCTCCGCCGGCGCGATGAACTGGCCGCCGGCGTTGTTGACGAGGACGTCGATCTTCCCGAAGCGCTCGAGCGTCTGTTCGATGAGCGCCTCGACCTGATCCTGCTCACGGACGTCCGTCGGGAGCGCGAGGCATTCCCCCCCGAGCGCCTCGACCTCCTTCGCCACTGCGGTGAGCGGCTCGGGCCGGCGCCCGCAGATCGCGACGAGCGCGCCTGTGCGTGCCAGCTCGAGCGCGGTAGCGCGGCCGATCCCGGTGCCGCCGCCCGTGACGAGGGCGACGCTACCCGCATTCGCCTCTTGATTGAGGACCGAAGTCACGGCATCACCACCGCGTCGCTCGGCTGCCGCCCTTCGAGAACGTCCAGGACAGCGAGCGCGGGACGCCGGTAGACCTCGCGCTCGGTCTTCTCGCTGTACCAGGCGGCGTGCGGGGTGAGGATAAGCCGAGGCGCGTCGGGGAGGCTTGCGGGCGGCTCCTCGGGCAGGACGTCGAAGGCCGCACCGCCGAGCCGCCCGGAGCGAAGGGCTTCCGCGAGTGCGCCCATGTCGACGAGGTCGGCGCGGGCCGTATTGACGAGAAACGCGCCTGCCGGCATGAGCTCGAGCTCTCGCCTCCCGAGTAGGTGCCGCGTCGAGGGCGTGAGCGGAACATGGAGGGTCACCGCGCCGCACGCCGCCAGCAGCTCGTCCAGCTCGGCAGCCCGCGCGCCGGTCTCCCCGATCGCGTCAGCTCCGACGACCGGGTCGCTCGCCCAGACCTCCATGCCGAGCGCGAGGGCGCGCTCGGTGACGGCGCGCCCGATCCTCCCAACCCCGATGACGCCGACGCGGGAGCCGCTGACCCGGCTCAGGACTCCTGCGGCCTGGTAGTCCCAGTCGCCACTCCAGACGTTGCGGTCGAGAACGACAATGCCGCGAAGAAGAGAGAGGAGCATCGCAACGGTGGACTCGGCCATCTCCTCGACGCAGTAGTCGGGCACGTTCGCGACCGTGACCCCGCGCGCCGCAGCCGCGTCGAGGTCGACGTGGTCATAGCCGACACTGCAGGTCGCAACGATGCGCAGCGCGGGCAGGCGCTCGACATCCTCTCGGTCGACGGGATAGTCGGGGCCGACCAGGAGGCCGACGACGTCATCGCCGTCCCAGGGCGCTTCCGCCTTCTCGATGCGAACATCGGCCGGCGAGAGAATCTCCCGGAGGGTGTCGAGCGGGAAGCTCGGGTCGCAGACGAGGACGCGTCCTGGCACGGGGGAGGGGCTTATCATCCCGCCGACCTCCCCGGCAACCCCCATGCATGAGAAGCGAATCGAGATCCGTTGGCGTGATCAGGACGCGTACGGCCACGTCAACAATGCCGTCTACCTGACCTTCCTCGAGGAGGTGCGCGATGCGTGGCTCGCGCGCACGCTCGGCGAAGAAGGCGATCTCTGGGGCTACGTCGTCGCCAGGGTCGCCATCGACTTCCGACGCGAGCTGAAGCAGGATGACGGCTACGTGATTGCACGCTGCGAGCTCCAGTCGATCGGGACATCGTCGGTCCGGACGCGTGAGCGCCTCGTCACCGGCGACGGCACGCTCGCGGCCGAGGCGGAGGCTGTGCTGGTAGCGCGGAACCCGGACTCCGGCGCTTCGCGCCCGCTGACGCCGCTCGAGCGCACGGCTTTTGAGCGTGAAGCCGGAGGCGCGCCGTGAGCCTCGAGCGCCTCTTCGCTCCGCTCACGATCGGCCCAGTCGAGCTGGCGAACCGCATCGTCTCGACCGCGCATCAGACGACCCTCGTCCACGAGCACCTGCCCACGGACGACTTCGTCGCCTACCATCGGGCGAGGGCGCATGGTGGCACGGGGCTCATTGTTCTCGAGGCCACCGCCGTCCACCCGCTCGGGCTTCTGACCTCCCACACCCTCGCCGGCTACCGGGACGAGATCCGTCCGGCCTACGAGCGTCTCGTGGAGGCCATGCGTCCGTACGAGACTCGGCTCTTCGTCCAGCTCTTCCACGGGGGGCGGGAACAGATCGCGAGCGCGCCGCGCCCTCCGGCGGTCTCGTCCTCGGCGATCCCGAGCCAGCGCTTCAAGATCGAGCCGCGTGCCCTTCGCGAGGAGGAGATCGAGTCGATCGTCGCCGGCTACGCCCGGGCCGCGGGCCTTGCTTCGGAAGCAGGCCTGGACGGGGTCGAGATCTCCGCGGCCCACGGCTATCTGCTGGCCCAGTTCTTCACCCCGGAGCTGAATCGCCGGACGGACGCTTGGGCCGAGCCCGCCGCTCTTCTCGTCGCCGTCCTCCAGGCCGTACGCGAGACGGCGGGGAAGATCGCCGTCGGCGTCCGCCTCTCGGGCGATTCGGAAGCCGCGCGGGCCGTCGTCGGAGAGCTGAAGGGACGCGTCGACTTTGTCCATGTCGCCCTCGGCGATTCCTCCACGTACCGAGGCTCGGTCGGCATCGTCCCCCCGCCGCCAACGGTCGAGAACGCGATCGCCGAATGGACCGAGCCTTTCCGGATCGGAGTGCCGGTGGTCGCGGCGTCGCGGATCGTCGACCCGGTCGAAGCCGATCGGTTGATCGAGGAGGGCCGAACAGACGCGGTGGGGATGAACCGGGCGCTGATCACAGACCCGGACATGCCCCGAAAGGCACGGGAGGGCCGGACCGACGAGGTCATGCGCTGTCTGGCCTGCAACGCTTGCATCGCCCACTACCACGCGGCCACCCCGATTGCGTGCACTCAGAACCCCCGCACCGGGCGGGAGTTGAGCCTTTCCCGACCCGAGCCGGCCGCCGAGCCGCGACGGATCGTCGTTGTCGGGGCGGGACCCGCCGGGCTCGCGGCCGCCGTGGAGGCAGGCGCGGCGGGACATGACGTGGTGCTGCTCGAGCGGCGGCACAAGATCGGTGGCCAGATCGCGCTCGCGGGCTCGGCCCCCGGACACGCTGAGCTTGCCTGGGCGCTTCGGAGGAATTACGACGGCCTGCTCGAGCGGGCAGGGGTCGACTTGCGGCTCGACGAGGAGGCCGACGCGGACTCGGTTGGTGCGCTCAACCCTGACGCCGTCGTCGTCGCGACCGGGGCCCACCCCTACGACCCACCCCTCGAGCTGGGTGATATGGAGGTCCTCCAGGCCTGGGACGTGCTGCTCGGGCCGGTGCCGCAGGGTCGGCGTGTCGTGATCGCCGACTGGGGAGGCGACCCCGCCGGGATCGATTGCGCCGAGCTCCTCGATCGCGCCGGAAACGAAGTCACGCTCGCCGTTGCTTCGATCGCGGTTGCCGACTCGATGCACCAGTACCAGCGGAACCTCTACCTAGCCCGACTTTACCGCGCGGGCGTCCAGCTCGAGCCCCATCTGGAGCTGACCGGTGCCCGCCGCGGAGCGGTCGAGTTTCGAAACCTCTTCGCCCGGGAGCTCGAGAGCGAGCTGCCGGCGGACATCCTCGTGCTCGCGCTCGGTCGCGTTCCCACGAGCGGGCTCGCAGAGGCCCTGACCGCACGCGGTCTTCACGTTGAGGAGGCGGGTGACGTCCTCTCCCCGAGATCGGCAGAGGAGGCGATCCTCGAGGGAACGCTTTCCGCCCGGCGCGCGGTCGAGCGTGCCGACGCGGCCAGCGCGGTCGCGTCCTAAGATCGGACGCCGTGGCCCTGAACGATCGAGAACAGGGAATCGTCGATGTGATCGCAAGCCGTCGCGACGATCTCGTCGCGCTCACCACGGAGCTGATCGGCTTCGACACCACCGCACGCAAGGTGGAGGACCCTCCGCGCCAGGAGGTTGCCCTCCAGGAGCACCTCGGTGCCCGGCTTCGGTCCGCAGGAGCGGAAGTGGAGATCTGGGAGCCCGATCCCGCAGACCTCGCGGGCCACCCTCTTCTTCCTGACGGCCTCGGCTTCGAGGGCCGGCCCCAGCTCGTCGCCCGGTTCAAGGGAGCCGGAGAGGGCGGGAGCCTGCTCCTGAACGGACACATCGACGCCGTCTCCGCCGAGCCCCGGGACCGCTGGAAAAGCGACCCCTTACGGGCCGAGGTGCGGGACGGGATGCTCTTCGGCCGGGGCGCCTCGGACATGAAAGGCGGTCTCGCGTCCATTGTGGTCGCGGCCGAGACGCTGGCGGCGGAGGGGATTGCCCTCGCAGGCGACCTCGTCGTCAACACGATCACGGACGAGGAGTCATCGGGCGCGGGCGGGGCCGCTTCAGTCGCCCACGGAGTGCGCGCCGACGCGGGCATCGTCACCGAGCCCACCGGGTTCGACGTCTGGGTCGCCTGCCGTGGCTCCTCCTATGCAGACATCGAAGTTCCCGGGCGGCCGGGCCACGCGGAGGTCGCGCAGCGACACTGGCGCGAGGGCGGGGCGGTGAACGCGATCGAGAAGGGGATGCTGGTCGTGGAGGCGATCCAGAAGCTTCGCGCGCGCTGGCGCGATCGCGACGACTTCACCCATCCGTACCTCTCGCCTCCCGACGTCGTCCCGACGATTGCGACCGCGGGGGAGTGGGCGGTGACGTATCCAGCGTCGTTTCGCCTCACCTGCGGGGCGCTCTACCTGCCGGTCCAGGGCGACGAGGGCGGCTGGGGCTCCGGGGTGGAGAAGGAGGTCACCGAGTGGATCCTCGGTGCGACCGCCCAGGACGACTGGCTGGCGGAGAATCCGCCCTCGTTCCGCTGGTCGACCGGCGTCATGGCGATGGAGATCCCCAAGGACAGCCCGATCGTCTCCGTCCTCTCGGGCGCTCGCGACGCGGTGGGTCGCCAGGGCTCCCTCGCCGGGCTGGACTCCTGGTACGACGGGGCCACGTACACCGTCTACGGAGACACGCCTTCGGTCGGCTTCGGTACCGGCGGCTTCGAGACGGCGCACGCGATCGACGAGCACGTCCCGATCGACGACCTCGTAGCCTGTGCGCAGACCGTGGCAGTCGCGACGATGAGATTCTGCGAGGAGAGCCGTTGATCCCGACTGTTCCGGAGTTGCCAGGCGACATCTGCGAGCTGAAGGCGCGCGCCGCCCGGTTCGTGGAAGAGGAGATCTACCCGGTCGAGGCGCGCGTCGCCGAGCAAGGCGACTTCGACCAGGCCGCGATCGCCGCGCTGAAGAAAAAGGCCCGGGAGGCCGGGTTCGACAACCTGAACGTGCCCCCGGAACATGGCGGCGGCGGGTGCTCGATGCTGGCTCAGACGGCGCTCGAGGAGGAGGCCGGGAAGGCGACCAACGGTCTCGGCTTCATCGTCGCCGAGCGTGGACCCGTCGAGCTTCTCGAGATCGTGAGCCCCGGACAGCTCGAGCGCTACGTCCTTCCCGTCTTCCGGCACGATCGGCAGGAGGCCTGGGCTGTGACGGAGCCGGGCGCGGGGTCGGACGTCTCCGCGATCGAGGCGACGGCCGTTCGGGACGGCGACGAATGGGTGCTGAACGGCGAAAAGTGGTTCGTCACCGGCGGCGAGAAGGCGGACTTCTACATCGTCCTCGCGGTCGCCGACGGAGAGCAGACGCTTTTTTTCGTCGACCGGGACACGCCCGGCTGCGAGGTCCTGCGAACGCCCAGGTTCATGCACGACCCCTACCTCTACAAGCACCTCGAGCTCGGCTTCCGCGACTGCCGCGTGCCGGATGCGAACCGTGTGCCGAGCGGTGGCAACGAGGGCGCGAAAAAGTGGTTCGTCGTCGAGCGGCTCATGATCGCTGCCCGTTGCTGCGGCGCCGTGCAGCGCCTGATCGACGAGTCCACAGCCTGGTCGCAGGAGCGCCGAGCTTTCGGTGGCCCGATCGCCGACCTCCAGGCGATCCAGTTCATGCTCGCGGACTCGCTGACGGAGCTCCTGGCTGCGCGGCTTCTCACCTACCACGCCGCCCACGCCTTCGATTCGGAGCCTGATCCGAAGATCGTTCACGGGAAGGTCGCGATGGCCAAGCTCTTCGCCTCCGAGATGGCCGGCCGGGTGGCCGACCGCGCGGTCCAGATCTTCGGCGGACGGGGCTACATGACTGAGTACCCGGCCGAGCGCCACTTCCGCGAGCTTCGCGTCGACCGGATCTGGGAAGGCACGAGCGAGATCCAGCGCGTCATCGTCGCGCGGGGGCTCCTCAAGCGGGGCCGAGCTGCGTACGACCGCTGAGCTCGAGCTCGATCGACTGCTCGATCAACGCCGCCGCGCGCTCGCGGGCCAGCAAGCCGAGCAGGAGTTGGGAGCCGATCCCGTCCACCACGGCCGCCAGCCGGGCTCCAGCCTCTTCGGGATCGACGCCGGCGGGGATCGACCCGTCCGTCCGCCCTTGCTCGACGAGATCGACGATGAACGCGATCCAGCGGCGGTAGGCCTCCTCGATCGTCGGCCGCATGTCCGGATCGAAGAGCGAGCTCGACCACATCTCGTTCCAGAGCACCCAGTTCTCCTGGAAGACCACGTCGTCCTCGACATAGAGATGCAAGAACCTCCGTAACCGCTCGGCTCCGCTCGGGAGGCCCTCCAGCTCGGTGCCAGCGTGCTCGTATACCCGGCCCTCGGCGTGGGCGAAGGCGCGCGAGAGAAGCTCCGCCCGCGTTTCGAAGTAGTAGTGGAGAAGCGCATTCGAGACCCCCGCCTCGCGGGCGACATGGCTCATCCGAAGGCCGTGGGCACCGCTTTTCGCAACAACGCGGCAGGTGGCGTCGAGCAGGTCGGTTGTTCTAATGGTCGCCGGCATGGTCACTTTTCTTGACACCCGTTCCTCCGACAGCGTACCCTGACTGACCGGTCAGTCAACTGTGGGAGGAGGCAAGGCCGCATGACATCGGTCGAAAGGCCGCTCTGGCGGGCCGCGCGCCTCGACCAGCTTGGCCGGGTCGAGCCCGAGGGCTTCTGGGATGAGTGGGCACGGACGCCTGGCTACGGCGCCCGCTGGCGTTCGGTCGGGACCGAGCTCGGGATCCTGGGCTTCGGCATGAACCAGTACGAGGCGGACGAGGGCGAGGAGCTGGTCGTCCCCCATACCGAGGTCGACTACGGGAACCAGGAGGAGACGTACGTGCTCCTGCGCGGCCGCGCGCGCTTCACGTGCGACGGCGAGCAGGTCGAACTCGGGGTCGGCGAGATCCTCTACGTCCGGCCCGAGGCGATGCGCGAGGCGATCGCGCTCGAGTCGCCGACCGTCGTGCTCATGGTCGGCGGCACGCCAGGCAAGCCGTACGAGCCCTGGGACTACGGGAAGGACGGCGCGTGATCGACCCACGTACCGACATCGACGCATCCGTCGGCGAGGCTCTGGACGCCGGTCTCACCCTTCCGGCCGAGTGGTACAGCAACCCGGAGATCTACCGGCTGGAGCGGGAGCGGATTTTTGCACGCTCGTGGCAGTACGCAGCTCGCCTCGAACAGCTCGCCGAGCCGCGGAGCTTCGTGGCCACCCAGGCGGGCCACGTCCCGGTCGTCATCGTCCGGCACCAGGACGGAGATTTGCGCGCGTTCGTGAACGTCTGCCGGCACCGGGGCCATCTCGTCGTGCAGGGCGAGGGGCGCCGGGAGACGCTCCAGTGTCCCTACCACGCCTGGACGTACGGTCTCGACGGCTGCCTGCGGGCGGCGCCCCGGTCCGACCGCGAGCCCGGGTTCGACTTCGACCAGTACTCGCTCCTGCCCGTGCAGGTCGATGTCTGGGGACCGTTTGTCTTCGTAAACCCCGACCCGGAGGCCGGTCCGCTCGCGGATGTGCTCGGCCGGCTGCCGTCCGTCTTGGTGGACACCGGAATCGAGCTTGACCGGTTGCGCTTTCGGGAGCGCGTCGAGTGGGGCGTGAGTCCCGTCAACTGGAAGATCGGGATCGAGAACTACCTCGAGTGCTATCACTGCCCGGTCGCCCATCCGAGCTTCTCGAAGCTGATCGACGTCGACCCGGACGCCTACCTGCTCGAATCCGAGGGCTTCGTGTCGAGCCAGTTCGGGCCGCTCCGCGCCTCTGCGAACGGCGACAAGCTCCCTTATGAGCCTCACGGCGAGGTGACGCGCGCGCAGTACCACTTCGTCTGGCCGAGCCTTACGATCAACATCGAGCCCGGCCCGCTCAACCTATCGCTGGACATGTGGCGTCCGGTCGGCCCGCACGAGTTGCGCGGTGCGACCGACTACTTCTTCGGAGCGGACGTCTCGGACGAGGCGGCGCGCGAAATCATGTCCTTCGGGGCTCAGGTCGGGTCCGAGGACATGGCCCTCGTTGCGTCCGTACAACAGGGGCTCGACTCCGGGATGGTGCCCCACGGCCGACTGCTCACCTCGAGCGAGCACCTGATCCAGCACTTCCAGCGGCTCGTCTACGACTCTCTCACCTAGTCCAAGACCCGGGGGTTAGCCCCACCAGGAAAAACCTGCTGGCCCCACGGCCAGGAGGTTTCAGCCCTGCCAGGCTTCGTCGCGTCAGATGCACCTTCGACTGAAAGGACCGCGATGAAGTTCAAGTTGTTCGTAGGGGTCGCGTTCGCAGCGCTCTGCGTTCTCGCACTGGCCGGATTCACGGTCCGTGGGACGCGCGCCCTCTTCGCATAGGCAGCCGATCGTTCGGCTCGACTAGTCCAGTCACTCTCACTTGGAAGGGGTTCCCCCATGATTCACGCAGGAGACATGATCGAGAACGCCGTCACAGGAGAGCGCCTGCGCTTCCACCGGACGTCGGCGGAGACGAACGGCGAGCTCGTGGTCGTCGAGACCTTCGTCCAGCCGGGAGGGCAGGTGGCCGCCGCCCACGCGCATCCTCACCAGCAGGAGCGCTTCGTCGTGGTCGAAGGGTCGGTCGGGTTCAAGCGTGGCCGCGAGAAGCTCGTCGCGGGCCCCGGTGACGAGGTCGTCGTCGAGCCCGGCACGGCGCACAAGTTCTGGAATGCCGGAGACACGGAGGCTCGCTTCTTCTGTGAGATCCGTCCCGCTTTCCAGTTCGAGCGACTGATCGAGACCATGTTCGGTCTCGCTGTCGACGGCAAGACGAACAAGAAGGGCATGCCTCAGCCGCTGCGCCTCGCCCCGATCGCAAAGGCTCACTTTGATGACGTTCGGCTGCCGGTCGTACCGGCATGGATGCAGCGGAGCGCGCTCGCCATGGGCGCTCCGATCGGCCGAATCCTGGGGTACGGAGCCACATACGAGCCCGTAGCGGCCCTCCGGCCCGCGTACGCGTTGATCTAAGGAGAACGACGAAGGGCGTCGCCGGCGGGCGGCGCCCTTCGCGGTTTCGAGGAGGTCAGGCCTCGCCGAGTGCCGGCAGGTAGCCCTCCTGCTCGAGCCAGTGCCCGCCGTCGATGGTCAGGTTCTCCCCTGTGATGTAGTCGGCGTACGGCGAGCAGAGAGCCGTCGTCCACCAGGCGATCTCCTCCACCGTGGCCAGGCGACCCGCGGGGACGGTCGCCGCGACGCGCGCCCTGTCCTCCTCGCTCGGCCAGAGCGCTGCCCCAGCGCCTTCGGTGTCGGTCGGGCCCGGCGTGATCGTGTTCACCCTGATCTTGTGCGGCGCCCACTCGACCGCCAACGTCCTCGTCATCGCTAAGAGCCCCGCCTTGGCCGCCGCGGAGTGGACCGTCCCCGGCCCTCCTGTCCACGCATAGCTCGCCAGAACGCTAAGGATCGCGCCGCCCGCGCCCTGATCCATCATCTTCTTCGCCGCCGCGCGGGCGCAGAGGAAGCCGCCGTCGAGCACGATCGAGACGACGGCACGCCAGCCGTTCGGCGACAGGTCTTCCGCGCGCACGACGAAGTTGCCCGCCGCATTGTTCACGAGGACGTCGACCCGGCCGAGCTCGTCCACGGCCGCGTCGAAGAGCGCATCCACTTGGTCCGGCTGGCGGACGTCCGTCGGCTGGGCGAGCGCGCGGCCCCCGCCCTCGCGGATCGCGACTGCGACCTCCTCGAGCGGCTCCGGCCGGCGCCCGGCGACGACGACTCCGGCCCCCAGGCGCGCGAACTCGAGCGCCATCGCGCGCCCCATCCCCGTCCCACCGCCAGTGACGACAGCGACCTTTCCTTCGAAGGTGCCCTCAGCGAGCATCGGCGCCATCTTCTAGCACGACCCGCGCGTCGAGGCCGATTGCGCCAGACGGCGTCACGAGCAGCGGATTGACTTCGATCTCGGCGATCTCCGGATGCGCGGCTGCGATCGAGGAGAGCGCAGCCGCGGCGCGGGCCGCCGCGGCGATATCCAGCGGAGCGCGCCCTCGGGCGCCGTCGAGCAGTCGTGCGATGCGCAACGACCGCAGGAGCTTTTCCGCCTGGGCGGCGTCGAGTGGGGCGAGCGCGACCGCGACGTCGGAAAGAATCTCGGCGTAGAGGCCGCCCGCACCGACGAGCGCGATCGGGCCGAAGCTCACGTCGCGGCGTGCGCCGACGATCAGCTCGACGCCGGCGGAGACGGTTGCCATCGCCTCCACCGAAAGCTCTGGCGGCCCCAGGCGTTCGATGAGGTCCGTGTACGCCCGCTGAAGCGCCGCCTCGTCCGCGAGCCCGACGACGACGCCGCCCTGATCAGACTTGTGGAGTGACCCCAGCGCCTTCAGTACGAGGGGGAAGCCGAGCTCCTTTGCAGCGGTTCGAGCTTCGTCCCAGCTCGTGACCCGCCGGGCTTCGGCGAAAGCGATCCCGCTTGCCGCGATCAGCTCGCGCGCCTCGAAGTACCCGGTCGCGGCCGCCGGCTCGTGCGCTGGAGGAAGATCCGGGACCCCCCAGGGCTGCTGCTCCTCGCGCTCCGCCAGGCGTGCGATCCCACTGACGGCGGCACCGACGTCCCGGAAGACGGGAATGCCCCGCTTTCGAAGCGCCCACGCGGGTGCGCTGGCCCAGAACATGGTGTGGACGACGAGCGGGCGGCCGGTTGCATCGACCCGGTCTGCCATCAAGCCCGCCGCGGCGACCTCACGGGCCTCGAACTCGGACGAGTACTGGCCGTAGCCGCCGAAGTAGCCGACCAGGAGGACCGCGTCGACCTCGGTGGCGTCCAGGAGAGTCGAGACGACGCGCCCGAAAGAGGAGATGTCCTGCTCGCCTCCACCGGCCAGGTCGACCGGGTTCCGCGTCGTGGCCGTGAGCGGCAACATCGCCGCGAGCTGTGACGAGACGGGCCCGGAAAGCCGGGGGAGCTCGAGCCCGTGGCCGGCAGCGAGGTCGGCCGCGAGCGCGCCGTGACCGCCTCCATCTCCGGCGACCGCGACACGCCGTCCTCGCACCGGCGTGCGGACGAGGAAGGCCTGGGCGAGGTCGACGAGCTCGCGGGGCGTCTCCACGCGGATCGCACCCGCCGCCCGGCAGGCCGCGTCGACGGCGGCGAGGTCGCTTACCAGGGCACCCGTGTGGGACAGCGCCGCGCGTGCGCTCGCTTCGCTCGCTCCGACCGTGAGGACGAGCACGGGTTTGCCGGCACGGACCGCGTCCTGGGCCGCCCGGGCGAAGGCGCGCCCGTCCCGGAAGTCTTCGCCGTAGATCGCGATCATCGTTGTCGCCTCGTGGTCGACATAGGCGCGCACGACGTCGGCCACCTCGAGATCGGCCTGGTTCCCGAGCGACGCGAATCGTGAGATTCCGAGCCCAACCTCGGCCGCCATGAGGCCGATCTCGATCGCCAGGTTTCCGCTCTGGGAGATGAGGCCGATGGCGCCCGCTGGGAACTCGTTCGAGGCGAGATCGAGATCGGCGGGCGCGTCGAAGACGCCGAGGCAGTTCGGGCCGAGCATGATCGCGCCGCTCGCCCTGACCCGCTCCACGACCGCACGCTCTCGCTCGCGCCCGGACTCGTTCATCTCGCCCAGACCTGCGCTGATTGCCACGATCGCCTTCGCCCCGGCTGCCAGCGAGTCGTCCACAGCCTGCTCGAAAGCCGCGGCCGGAACGGTCACGACGACGAGTTCGGGCCGATCAGGCAGCTCTGCGAGCGACGGGTAGGCGGTCTGCCCGAGGATCTCGCCGCCGTTTCGGTTCACGAGGTAGATCGGCCGCCGCCCGTTTCCCTTCAGCGCACCCCGGGCGAGCCAATGGCCCCACTTGGCAGGGTCGTTCGACGCGCCCAGGATCGCGACCGAGCTCGGCTCGAAGAGCGCGCGGAGGTCACGCACCGCTTACGTGTCCTTCAGGAGCTGCCGGGAGATGATGAGGCGCTGAATGTCGGAGGTGCCCTCCTCGATCTCCTCGAGCTTCGCATCCCGCATCCACTTTTCCGCGAGGTACTCCCGGGAGTAGCCCCAGCCGCCGAGGGTCTGGACGGCCGCCCAGGTGCAGAACATTGCGGTTTCCGACGCGTGAAGCTTCGCCATGGCGGCTTCGAGCGGCGCCGACTCGCCGGCATCCAGCTTCCGCGCCGCGCGCAGGACGAGGAGGCGCGATGCATCGACGCGAAGCGCCATGTCGGCGAGGCGGAAGGCCACAGCCTGGTGCTCCGCGATCGGCTTGCCGAACTGCTCCCGGGACTTCGCGTACTCGATCGCGTATTCGGTCGCGGCGCGGGCGAGGCCCGTCGCTGCCGCGCCGAGAACCACACGTGAGCGGTCGAAGGTTCCCATGAGACCGTAGAAGCCCTGCCCTTCGTCGCCGAGGCGGCGGTCCTCGGGCAGGAACGCGTCCGCGAGGAAAAGCTCCGAGTTGACGATCGCCCGCTGTCCCATCTTGCGCATCGGCTGGCCGAACGAGACTCCCTGGTCGCCCTTCTCGACGACGAAGGCGGTGATGCCTCGGTGCCGGGTGCCGGGCTCGACGGTCGCGAAGACGACGTAGTAGGTTGCGATGCCGCCGTTCGAGACCCACGCCTTCTGGCCGCGCAGGCGGTAGCCGCCGTCGACTCGCATCGCCGTCGTCGTCATCGAGGCCGCGTCCGACCCGACTCCGGGCTCGGTCGAGGCAAGAGCCCCGAGCAGGGAGCTGTCGGCGGCGAGGGGCTCGAGCCACCGCCGCTGCTGCTCCTCGGTGCCGAGCTCCAGGAGCGGCTCAGCGAAGAATCCGTTCGAGCAGATGAGGTTCCCGATCCCGGAGCAGCCCCAGCAGAGCTCCTCCTGGACGATGCACTGGGTGAGGACGTCTGTGAGGCCGCCGCCGCCGAGCTCCTCGGGGAGCATGAAGGTCGTGATTCCGAGCTCCGACGCCTTCCGCCAGATCTCCCAGGGCATCTCGATGTCCGCCTCGTCGACCTCGCGCGAGACCGGGCGGATCTCCCGCTCGGCGAAGTCGTGGCACACGTCCCGAATCTCGCGCTGTTCCGGGCTCAGCTCGATGAGCTCTGAGGCGACGTTTGTCACCCGCCGATCATCTCATCCCACCTCGCGGGCGAGCGCTGTCACACGCCGTGCGTTTGCACCGGCGCCGTCGGCGAGAAGCGTCCGGACGACAGCGCCGTCGCGCCAGGCCGCGAGGTACGTGGGCAGGTCGGAATGACAGTTGCAGCCCTGCTCGAGGAGCAGGACCCCGTCCGAGCCGAGCGGGAGCGGCTGTTTCGATTTCACCGGCCCGAGGATGTCGGCTGCGTTTTCGTCGAGCCACTCCAGATAGGCACTCGCGCCGTCGGGCTTTGCGAAGAGGAGCGTGCGGGTGACTACATGGCTGTAGAGCTTCGTGTGGCCGGTGTATTCGATTTCCTCGCCACCCTCGAAGTCTGCCGTCTCGAGTACGCCGGCGAGAGCCGCCGGCTCGAGCGCGTCCTCCGAGAGGGCGTCCACGTCGAGCTCACGATTGCTGCGGCTGAGGCTGGAGAGCGAGTCGGGCTCGGCGAGGGGGACATAGTTCGTAAACCCGGTATCGCTCGCAGCGGGCACGCCTTCCGACTTGTCGCCGCAGCCGGACAGGAGCAGCAAGAGGATGCCGAGCGTAAGTGTGAACCTGGATCGGGCCACTGGTACATACTGCCGGTCGTGTGGGAGGAGTCATAGCCGGCCGGGTCGCGATCGTCGGCGATTACGACGCCGGGAACGAGACGCACACGGCCACTGACAGCGGTTTCGAGCATGCCGGGATTGACGCGGACTGGATCGCGACCGACGAGCTCGCAGTCGAAGCGCTCGCACCGTACGACGGGCTCTGGATCGCTCCGTCGAGCCCGTACAGGAACATGGAGGCGGCGCTCGAGGCGATTCGACACGCTCGCGAGCGCGGCGTGCCCCTCGTCGGCACCTGAGGCGGCTTCCAGCACGTCGTTGTCGAGTACGTGCGCAACGTCCTCGGACATGGGGACGCGGACCATGCAGAGACGAATCCGGAAGCCGAGACCCTCGCAGTCAGCCCACTCACGTGCCACGTCGGCTGGGGGATCGAGGGCCGGGTCACGATCAGGCCCGGAACCCTGGCGGCCAAGCTCTACGGCCGCGAGACGAGCGACGAGTCGTACTACTGCAGCTACGGGGTGAACCCGGCCTTCCGCCCCAGCCTCGAGGCGGCCGGGCTCCATGTCTCGGGCGTGGACGCGGAGGAGGACGAGCCGCGCATCGTCGAGCTGGCCGGGCACCCGTTCTTCCTCGCAACGCTCTTCATTCCGCAGGTGCGCTCGCGGCCTGGCGCCCCGCATCCGGTCCTGGTCGGCTTCCAGCAGGCGGTCGCTCGGCGATCCGCCCCAGGGCCAGGAGGGTGAGACCGCACAACCCCGCCGCCAGGGTGTAGACGACGGCATCCGAGGTGACGGCCGCGAGTGACCCCGCTACCAGGGCACCGACCACGTTCCCGGGCGCCCAGGCCATGTTCAGGAGGGTGAAGGCGAGACCCTGGTCCAGGCCCGCCTCCTCGGCTCCATGCGAGAGGAGCGCTGTCCCCGGCACCCAGAAGACGCCGTACGCGATGCCCGCCAGGGTGACGAGGACGAGGGCCGTCCAGCGCTCGTCGGCCCACGGCAGGACGAGCGACGCTGCGATCGACGCGACGAGGCCCGCTCGGACCGGGACGAAGAAGCCGTACCGGTCGGACCAGCGCCCGAGGAACGGGTTGGCGACCGCTTCCACCCCGGCCGCAATCAAGAAGGCGACGCTGATGCCTAGCGAGCCCCAGCCGAGCTCGTCGAGCCGAAGCGGAGCGAGCACGGAGATGACGCCGAGGAGGATCGCGGCGAGCGTGACCAGCCAGAAACCGCCCGCCACTCGGCTGTGGCGGATGGCGTCGGCGATACGCCGGAGCTTCTGTGGCTCACCCGGCGGAAAGGCGGGCGTCGTCGACGCCCAGAGGATCAGAACAAGGCCGAGAGCCGCGACAGCACCGAATGCGACCTCGGTCCCGAACCGGGCCCCGGCTGCGCCGAGCACGGGGCCGAGCAGCGCCCCTCCGACCGCCGAGCCCATGGCGATCCCGAGCAGCTCGCCCCGCCGCTCTCTCGGAGCGGCGGCGACGAGCCAAGCGAGTGCGCCAGTCCACGAGACCGAGCTGCCGAAGCCCTGGCCGAAGCGGGCTGCGTCGAGGACCCAGACCGAGTTCGCGAGCCCGAAGGCGACGCTCGTCACGACCATGATCCCGAGCCCGATGAGGACGGTCGGCTTCACGCCGAGGCGCGAGGCGAGGAGGCCGCCAGGAATGGCGCCCGCCAGGCCGCCGGCGGCGTAGATAGCGGTCAGGAGGCCCGCACCCTGCTTCGAGAGGCCGAACTCCTCCTCGTAGGTCGGCAGGAGCGGCGCTAGCGAGGCGAAGAAGATCGTGTCGACGAGGACGATCGCGCTGACGAGGAGAACGAGGCGGCGCACCCGCCGATGCTAGCCGGGAGCCCGCGCTCGGCTTTGCCCGAGGTGGGTGTCGCGAGCGTGCAATGATTTGTCGCACCATGCAGACGATCGTTATCGTCGAAGACGACCCGGATATTCGTGGACTGCTCGAGCTCGAGCTGCGCGCGGGCGGCTACGAGACCGCGTTGGCGCGTGACGGGGTCTCGGCTCTTGGAATCATCCGCAAGGAACAGCCCGCGTTGATCCTGCTGGACATCGGTCTCCCGGGCGGCGACGGCTTCGTGATCATGCAGCGGCTCAAGGATTTCGACGCTCTGGCGACCATTCCGATCGTGGTCATGAGTGCTCGCACCGCGCCCGAGATGCGTGAACGGGCCCTCGCGGCGGGAGCGGCAGCCTTCCTCGAAAAGCCGTTCGACGCCGGCGAGCTGCTGAGTACCGTCGGACCGATCCTCGCGGCGCGCATGCCGGGCCGGCCTGGAGCCACGTCTGCCTAAGCTGAATAGGTCAGGCCTGGACGAAGACGCGACCGGCCTCGACCCGCACCGGGTAGACGGCGACGCGCATCCGCTCGTCGTCGACGCAGTATCCCGAGTCGACGTCGAACTCCCAGCCGTGCCACGGGCAGTGGAGCACGGCCCTGTCCTCTACGGCATAGCGTCCGGGCTCGCCTGTCTCGCGCTTTCGGATCGACCCGCGGCAGAGCGGCGCGCCGCTGTGCGGGCAACGGTTTCGCAGGGCGTGCAGCCCGCCGCCTTCCGGATTGCGGACGACGCCGATCTCACGACCGCCGATCCGGGCCAGGATCCGACCCTCGCGCTCGACATCAGCGAGGGAGCCGACCTCGTGCCAGGCCTTCACGCCGGCACGAGGCCGAGTCGCGCGCCGTAGAAGGCGGCGGCGTTCCCGAACATGACCTGCTCACGCCACTCGGCGGGGAGCCGCTTCAGCATGTGGTCCGGGTCGTCGGAGTCCCAGTGAGGGTAGTCGGACGCGAAGCAAAGGATCTCGGGCGCGCCCGCCGCCGCGAGCATCTCGAAGAGAAGGTCGTCGTGTCCGTCCGTGTGCTCCAGCGGCTGCGTCGTGAAGCGGACGTGCTCGTGCATAACCTCGCTCGGCTTGCGGTCGAGCCAGGGAACCTCGGCGCGGAGGCCGCGCCAGTTCGTGTCGAGCCGCCAGAGGATCCCTGGGAGCCAGGCGAGACCACCTTCGAGGAGGATCACTCTGAGGTCCGCGAAGCGCTCGAACGTGCCGTGGCAGAGGAGGGAGACGAGGTGCGCCATGATCGAGCACGCCGAGCCGAGCGTATGCCACTCGATGTAGAAGGTCGGATTGCCGGCACCACCGGGGGTTGCCCCGATTCCCATGCCCTCGCCGCCGGAGTGAATTGCGACCGGGAGCCCGCTCTCGGCCGCGGCTTCGAAGAGCGGCATGTAGCGCGGGTCGCCGTACGGGCGCTCCGAGCCGCCGACGAGCAGGACCTGGACGAAGCGGTCGTCCTCCGCGCACCGGCGGATCTCCTCTGCCGCAGCCACGGGGTCCTGCGCCGGGCAGAGGATGGAGCCGCGCAGGCGGGGTTCGCGCTCGAGCCAGAGCTCGCGCATCCAGTCGTTGTGGGCGCGGGCGAACGCCGCCGCCCGGTACGAGCTTCCCATGAGCGAGACGGTGACCCCGTCGTCCCCGGTCAGGACCCCTATCTCGACGCCGTGCCGGTCCAGGACCTCGCGCTGGACGTGCTCGACCCTGGAAGCGGGAAACTGCCCAGGCTCGTGCTCGAGGTCCTGCCGGAACCATGCGCTCGGATGAGACCAGGTGTAGCCCGGGAGTCCGAAGGACGCCTGGGCGCGGAACCAGTCGCGCTGCCCGGGCTCGATGAACGCGAGGAACTCCTCGGGGTCCCCGAATTCCTGGTGGATGTCGCAGTCGATCAGACGCCGCTCGCTCACCATGGTCCTCCCAGGGCGACTGTAACCGCCTCGCCGCTGATCCCGCTCGCGCCCTCGCTGGCGAGGAAGGCGATCACCTCGGCAATCTCCTCAGGGGAGATGACACGGTCGGGCGGGTACTCGCTGGCGCGCTCGGCCCAGACCTCGTCCTCGGTGATGCCGCGGCGCTCCGCCTCGAACCGGGCCGAGCGCTCGGCCATCTCGGTGCGAACCCAGCCCGGAAGGACGGCGTTGCAGGTGACGTCGTGCGGGCCGACGTCCTGCGCGGTCGCCCGCATGAGGCCGATCAGGCCGTGCTTCGAGGCGCAGTAGGCGGGCATCCGCGGCGCGCCGATCTGTCCGGCAGTCGAGCTGACCATGACGATCCGCCCCCAGCGTTGCGCGACCATGTCCGGCGCAGCGAGCCGGGTCAGGTAAAACGGGCCGTCGAGGTTCACGTGCAGCGTCTGATGCCATACCTCGGGGTCCTCTTCCCAGACGACGGTCTCGTGGGCGGACCCGATGCCGGCGTTGTTGACGAGGATCTCGATCGGCCCGAGACGGGAGCGGGCCTCGTCGACGACGTGGCGACAGCCGTCCTCCGTGCCCACGTCCTCGGCGAGGATCTTGACCGGGGCCTCCGCGGCGAGCGAATCGAGCTCGGCCTGCGTCCGGGAGACGCCCAGCACGCGAGCACCGCGCTTCGCGAGGGCGAGTGCGGTCGCGCGACCGATTCCGCGCCCTGCCCCCGTCACTATGGCGACCCTTCCATCCACGCGATCACTCTCGCGGGCGCGGCCGTCCGCGGTCAAGCGACTACGGGCGGCTAGCCTTGGTCGCACTGACCGGACGGGCAGGCGCGAGCCCTGGCTCCGGGCGCTGGGCCGGGCCGCGCTGGGCTTCGGCAGCTAGGGCCGGCTCGAACCTCAGCTTTGCAAGTCGCACGTCCTCCGGGATTTCCGTCGGATACTTTCGAGTCAGGCAAGCGCGGCAGAACGTGCCCTCGGGCCGCCGCGTCGAGGCCTGCAATCCGTCGAGCGAGAGGTAGGCGAGCGAGGTGGCGCCGATCTGGCCGCGCACCTCCTCGACCGATCGGGTGGACGCGATCAGTTCGTCCTCCGAGGCCATGTCGATGCCGTAAAAGCAGGGGGAGACGATCGGCGGGGAGGAGATGCGGACGTGCACCTCGAGCGCGCCTCCTTCGAAGAGCATCTGCACGATCTGCCGCGTAGTGGAGCCGCGCACGATCGAGTCGTCGACGACCACGACGCGCTTGCCGGCCATCTCGGCCAGCGGGTTGAACTTCGTCTTGATCCCGTGCTCCCGGAGCGCCTGGTCGGGCTGGATGAACGTCCGCCCGACGTACCGGTTCTTGATCAGGCCTTCGGAGAAGGGGATCCCGCTGGCGCGGGCGAAGCCAATCGCCGCCGGGGTTCCCGAGTCTGGGATCCCCATGACGAGGTCTGCCTCGGCCGGCGCCTCCGCCGCGAGGCGTTCGCCCATCCGGATCCGAGCGCCGTGCAACTCGACTCCCCGCATGGTCGAGTCGGGACGTGCGAAGTAGATGAACTCGAAGATGCAGAGAGCGCCTGCGCTCTCCTCGTCGGTCGCTCTGATCGCACGCATGCCCTGCTCGTCGACCACTACGAGCTCTCCGGGCTCGATCTCGCGGACGAAGTCGGCGCCCAGCAGGTCGAGCGCCGAGGTCTCAGACGCGAGCACGTAGTCGCCTTCGAGCCGCCCGAGCACGAGCGGTCGGATACCCGCCGGGTCGCGGAACCCGACTAGCTTGCCTTCCGCCAGGAGCACGGCCGAGAACGCGCCCTGGATGCGCCGCATCGTCGAGGCCACCGCTTCCTCGAGCGGCCGCTCGTCGTGGGCGATCAGCGCCGCGATCACCTCGGTGTCAGAGGTCGAGCCGAGCTTGACGCCGCGATCTACGAGCTCCTGCCGAAGCTCCGTCGTGTTCGTGAGGTTCCCGTTGTGACCGAGCGCGACCGTCCGCGCGGGGCCGTGCTGGACGATCGGCTGCGCATTCGTCCAGCGTGCCGAGCCCGTCGTCGAGTAGCGGCAGTGCGCGATCGCCGCCTGGCCCTGGAGACCCTGGAGCTTCTCCTCGGAAAAGACCTGTGTCACGAGGCCCATGTCCCGGAGCACCGTCAGCCTCGCCCGGTCGGAGACGGCGATCCCGGCCGACTCCTGGCCGCGGTGCTGGAGCGCGAAGAGGCCGAAGTAGGCGAGCCGCGCGACGTCGCGCTCCGGCCCGTAGATGCCGAGGACGCCGCACACCGCTAGATCAGTCCTCCTTCGTGCGCCGCCGCGAGCTCCGGGAGCGGGACATCCAGGAGCGCGTCGCCGCCGACGACTCCGATTTTCCGCACAGGCGCTTCATCGAGGCGCGCTGCATCCTCGGGGTGGCACGTGATGACCGCCTGGCCGCCGCCCTCGCCGAACCAGGCGACTCCATCGTCCGGGAGCTCCACGCTCGCTCCGATGCCCGCGAAGAGCGCCGACTCGGCGAGCGCGACCGCGAGTCCGCCCTCGGCGGCGTCGTGCGAGCTCGTCAGGAAGGGCGCCGAGCGGGCGAGAAACGTCACCAAGGCGGCCTCGGTGACAAGCTTTGGCAGCGCAGGCCGTCCAGCGGGCCCCCCCAGGAAGCGGGCCTGGTACTCGGAGCCGTCGAGGCGAACCTCCGGCGAGCCGGCGACGTAGACGAGGTCGCCTTCGCACCAGGCGGCGGGTATGGCACGCACGTCCTCCACCAGTCCAACACAGCCGACGACGGGCGTCGGGTAGATCGCACGCCCGTCCGTCTCGTTGTAGAGGGAGACGTTGCCGGAAACGACGGGGACGCGGAGGGCCTCGCACGCCTGCGCCATCCCCTCGATCACCTCGGCGAGCTCCCAGGCGATCTCCGCCTTCTCCGGGTTCCCGAAGTTGAGGCAGTTCGTGATCGCGAGCGGTGAGCCGCCTGCGCACGCGACGTTGCGAGCGGACTCGAGTACGGCGAGCGCCCCGCCCGTGCGCGGGTCGAGCGAGGCGAGCCTGCCGGCTCCATCCAGTGATAGCGCGAGCCCGCGTACGGTTGGCCTGAGGCGGAGGACGGCGGCATCGAGGCCGGGTCGGCGAACCGTGCGCGATCCGACCAGGTGGTCGTACCGGCGGAAGATGGGCCGCCGGCTGGCGACGTTCGGAGAGTGGAGGAGATCCAGGAGGTCGTCCGCGCTTGGTTTGAGGCGGGGCGTCTCGACCGGCGGCTCGAGCGGCCGCGGCGTCGTCTCGACGCGATAGCGCGGCGCGTCGTCGGTCAGGAAGCGAGCCGGGATCTCGCCGACAAGCTCGCGCTCCCAGAAAACACGAAGTGCACCGGTGTCGGTCACCGTCCCGATCGACGCGACCTCGAGCTCCCATCTCCGACAAATTCCCTCGACAGCGTCAAGGCGATCCGGAGTTAAGACCGCGACCATGCGCTCCTGGCTCTCCGAGGCCATGATCTCGACGGGGGCGAGCCCGGGCTCACGGAGTGGAACCCGCTCCAGGTGCACGTCCACTCCGGCTTCGCCTCGGCCGGCCATCTCGGCGAGTGAGGAGGCGAGCCCGGCGGCACCGAGGTCCTGAAGCGACTCGACGAGGCCCTGCTCGACGAGCTCGATGCTCGCCTCGATCACCTTCTTGCCGGTGAAAGGGTCGCCGATCTGGACGGTCGGCCGCTTGTCGTCGTCCGCGCCCGAGAGCTCCTGGCTCGCCAGCACGCTCGCGCCGCCGATCCCGTCGCGGCCGGTCGTGGCGCCATAGAGGACGATCAGGTTGCCCGGCCCGGTCGCCTGTGCGCGCGTGACGCGCTCGGCCGGGAGGAGTCCGACGCACATCGCGTTCACAAGCGGGTTCTCGGCGTAAGCCTCGTCGAAGACCGTGTCGCCGCCGACGGTCGGCACGCCGACCGAGTTCCCGTACGCGCCGATCCCGGCGACCGCGCGATCGAAGGCATGGTCAGGCCCACCGAAGCGGAGTCCGTCCAGGAGTGCCACCGGCCTCGCTCCCATCGCCACGACGTCCCGGAGAATGCCTCCGACTCCTGTCGCCGCGCCCTGGAAAGGCTCGACTGCGGACGGGTGGTTGTGGCTCTCCACCTTGAAGGCAGCCGCTTCGCCGTTTCCGAGGTCGACCACACCCGCGTTCTCACCGGGACCCTGCAGCACTGCGTCTCCCTCGGTCGGGAAGCGGCGGAGGAGGAGCGCCGAGTGCTTGTAGCCGCAGTGCTCCGACCAGAGGAGTGAGAAGACCGCGAGCTCGAACTCGTTCGGATCGCGCTCGAGCAGGTCGCAGATTCGCTGAAGCTCCCCGTCCGTCAGGCCGAGAGCACGATGGAGCGGCGGCTGTTCGGCGACCGAAGCCAGAGCTCCACTCTAGCCTTCCTCGCGGACGGTCGAAGCACCCCGCGCGCGGCCTCACGCGAAGCCTGTCCCGCTCGATAGCCTGGCCCCGTGACGCGCGCCTATCTGCCGCTCCTCCTCACGCTGTCGGCGCTCTGGGGCGCGTCTTATCTCTTCATCAAGGTCGCCGTGGACGAGATCGAGCCGGCGGCAATGATCGAGCTCCGGCTGATCCTCGCCGGCGCGGTCCTGCTTGCGTTTCTCGTCGCCAGGATGGGCCGCCGCGAGGCGATCGCCGCCCTTCGAGCCACGGGTCGGGGAGGCGTCATCCTCGGGGTCGTCAACGGCGCGATCCCGTTCACGCTGATCGCGTGGGGCGAGAAGTACGTCGACTCGGGAATCGCGGCGATTGCGAACGCGTCCGTGCCGATCTTCGTGGCACTCCTGGCGATCCGGTTCAGCCCCGGCGAGCGCGTGACGGGGACGCGTCTCGCCGGCGTCCTGCTCGGCCTGGCCGGGGTCGGAGTGCTTGCGGGGTTCCATCCGGAGGGTGGGTGGTGGGCGGTGGCCGGGACGCTCGCGGTTGTCGTCGCCTCGTTCTCGTACGCCTGCGCGAACCTCTTTACGCAGCACCGGTTCTCGACGACGCCGCCGCTCGTGACCGCAACGTCCGCGGTCATCTGGGGCGCCGTCGTCCTGCTGCCGCTCTCCCTCTTCCAGATCCCCGACCAGGTGCCCAGCGCGAAGGCGCTGGGGTCGGTCGCGGCTCTCGGGATTTTGGGGACCGCGGTCGCATCGATCATCCTGTACCGGATGCTCACGACCTTTGGCTCCTCGCGCACGACGCTCGTCACCTACCTCTTGCCGCCCTTCGCGCTCTTTTACGGCGTCACGCTTCTCGACGAGCGACTGACCGCGAACGCCCTCCTCGGCCTGGTCCTCATCCTGGGCGGCGTCGCCCTCGGAGCGGGCCTGAGCCTTACGCGCGGATCGCGCGACGCGCTCGCCGCCCCCCAGCGCCCGTGACCGAGCCGCTCGAGGGACATGGGTTTCAGCTGCGGCGGGCCGCCAGGGCCGATGCCGATTTCCTTGTCGGCCTCGCGACCGACGAGGACATCGAGCCGTTCATGTCGGCAGTCTCCGCGCGGGACAAGGCATCACTTCTCGAGGAGATCGAGCGGTCGGAGACCGAGCCGGACGTCCACGGGCGGTTCGTGATCGAGGTCGAGTGGCACGGCAGCTCGTGGCCCGCAGGCACGATGGCCTTCTCGACCGGCAACCGGCGGAGTCGCATCGCGCAGCTCTACGGGGTCATGCTCCATCCCGACTTCCGGGGGCGCGGCCTCGCTGCGGAGGCGACCAAGCTCGTGGCGCGTCACCTGATCTTCGATCTTGACTTCCATCGCGTGCAGCTCGAGTGCTACGGGTTCAACGACCGCGCGATCCGCCATTTCGAGCGGGCGGGGTTCACCAAGGAAGGCGTCAAGCGGAAGGCGTACTGGCGTCACGACGAGTGGGTCGACGGCATCGTGTTCGGGCTCGTCCGCGAGGACCTCGAGCCGGCATGAGCGTCCCTGCCTCCGCGGCCGCGCGCCTTGTCTGCCGATGGAGCGGATCGGAGGTAGCCTCCCGCCTTCAAGAGGAGGCACCCGCATGGAACTGATCCACACGTGCTACCGCATCACCGAGCCCGACCGTTCGGTTGCATTCTACGAGGCGCTTGGCTTCGAGGAGCGTGGCCGCATGCCGATCCGCGACGAGGCGACGAACATCTTCATGGGCCTCCCGGGAGACGCCGACCGGCTCGAGCTGACCCACAACCACGAGACACCGGCGGGCGGGTACGAGCTCGGGACGGCGTACGGGCACATCGCCGTCACCGTCGACGATCTCGACTCGACGCTCGAGCGTCTTGCCGGCCAGGGAATCGAGCCTGAGCGACCGCCGTACAGCGTGCGAGAGGGGGGCTCACGGCTCTGCTTCGTCCGCGACCCGGACGGCTACCGCGTGGAGCTCATCGAGCGCGGCTGAATTTGCGCGCACGGGCTTGCGGACGGCTACCGGGTTGACCTGATCGAGCACCGCGGCGCCTGAAGGATCAACGTAGAGGGATACGCACCAGGCGGCTCCAGGGCGGCGAAGCGCAGCTGACTTCGGGCGGAGCGATTCCGCAACGCCCCCGTGCCGAGACGTTGACCGCCGACATCGGGTCCGCCTCGGGCGTGCCCGTCCAGCACTTGGGGATGGTTGACCGCCCGGAGGTCAGGGCGGAAGATGTCGCGCCCCCTGGCGTTGCGGCCATGCAGACTGAACACTCCCTCGCGCGTACGTCGGAAGCCGGAATCCGGACCTTCCTGATCGCTGACGTCCGTGGCTACACGCGCTACACGCAGGAATACGGCGACGAGGCGGCGGCTCGTCTCGCTGCCGCTTTTGCCGGGATCGTCGAGAACGTCGTCGCGTCCTCGGGCGGTCGCCTCGTGGAGCTCCGCGGGGACGAGGCACTCGTCGTCTTTACCTCTCCGCGCGACGCGATACGCACAGCGATCGCGCTCCAGCATCGGTTCGTCGAGCAGATGCGCTCCGAGGATCCGCTTCCGCTTCGAGTGGGGATCGGCCTCGATGCCGGCGAGGCTGTCCCGGTAGGAGACGGTTACAGGGGTGGAGCGCTGAACCTGGCTGCGCGCCTCTGCAGCCTTGCCCAGCCCGGGGAGGTTCTCGTCAGCGAGGGGCTCGCCCATCTCGCCCGCAAGGTGGACGAGACGAGCTACGTCGACCGCGGCCGCATAAGCGTCAAGGGGCTCTCCGAACGAGTTCGCGTCTACGGAGTCTCGTTTCCGCTCGACATGCCCACTGATGCACCGCAGCCTCGCGGCGTTCGCACCACTCTCGTCGTCACTGTCGCCGCCGTCGTCGCGATCGCCCTCCTCGCTCTACTCGTCGCTCTCCTGACCACCGGCTTCGCCGGATCCGACCAGCCGAAGCGCATCGAGGAGAACACGCTTGCGGCGATCGACGCGAAGAATGGGAAGCTCGCGAGCGACACGCCGGTCGGCAATGGACCGACTGCCGTGGCCAACGGCCTCGGTTCGGTTTGGGTGGCGAACAGCGTCGACGGAACGGTGTCCCGCATCGAACCAGACCGCGAGGAGCGGCCGGTCATCCGCGTCCCGGGGACACCCGGTGGGATCGCCGCGGGGGAGGGTGCAGTCTGGGTGACCGATGCGACGGGACACACCCTCGCCCAAATCAGTCCTGATTCGAACACCGTGGTTCGCGATGACATCGCCGTCGGCAACGGCGCAGGCGCCGTCGCGGTCGGAGAGGGCGCCGTCTGGGTCGCGAACACGCTGGACGGAACCGTGTCGCGGGTGGATCCACGGCGCGGAGTGGAAACTGACGTCGTGCGCGTCGCCGGCCGCCCAGAGGCGCTCGTCGTGGGCGCCGGATCGATCTGGGTGGCGAACGGGGATACCGCGAGCGTCAGCCGCATCGACGTCAGGAAGCGCGCCGTCATCCAGACGATCCCGGTCGGCAATGGGCCCCGCGCGATCGGGATGGACGGTGACGCCGTGTGGGTGGCCAACGCGCTGGACGGGACGGTCTCAAAGATCGCTGCCACCTCCGGCTCCGTGATCAGGCTGGCGTCCGTCGCTCCAGACGTCTCCAGCATCGCCTCGTCCGGCGGGGCGATCTGGGCGGCGAGCCCCTCGGCCGGCAAGGTGTTTCGCATCGATCGGGAGAGCGCCGAGGTGGTGGACACGATCGAGATGGGCAGTAGCCCGGCCGCGCTTGCCGCGACGGACGACACAGTCTGGGCCACCGCGCTTCCGCCCAGATCACGACATCGTGGGGGCACGCTCGTCGTCAGCTCGTACCTCTCCGGGTGCAACTGTCTCGACCCGGCGTTCGCGTGGCAGTCCGACGCGTGACGGGTGCTGTCGATCATGTACGACGGGCTCGTCGCCTATCGCAAGACGGGCGGCGCTCCCGGCGCGACGCTCGTCCCCAATCTGGCTCAGACGCTCCCGGTTCCGACGGACGGTGGGCGGACGTACCGGTTCCAGCTCCGGAGTGGGCTGCGGTATTCAGACGGGAGTCCGCTTCGTGCCAGCGATTTTCGCGCCTCGATGGAGCGCTTGCTCGGCTTGAACGGGGTGAGTGCCCCGCCCTTCTACGGCGGCATTCTTGGCGCCGAACGCTGCTCGGCACAGACCGGCCGTTGCGACTTGCGGGAAGGAATCGAAATCGACGACGCGGCGGCGACCGTGACGATTCACCTTTCTGCACCAGACCCGGACCTGCTTGCCAAGTTGGCGCTTCCGTTTGCCTTCGTCCTTCCGGCCGACGCGCCGGCGCCCGCTGAGCCGGTCACGGACCTGAATCGGTTTGGCGAGGTCGGCGTGTACAAGATTCCGGGAACCGGGCCTTACATGGCGGCGTCCTTCGATCCGAGCGACGAGCTTCGCCTCGAGCGGAACCCCTACTTCAAGGTTTACTCCCCCGACGCTCAGCCGGACGGATACCCCGACCGCATTCTGATCCGCATCCTTGGTGACGGAAACGCAGGCGACCTTCGAAGTGCTGTCGGGGAGGTAGCAGCCGGGAAGTCGGACTGGACGAGCGGCCTCTCGCGCGACGAAGTCGAGCGGCTTGCCGTTCAGAACCCCGCCCAACTGCACACGGCGCCGCTGGGTGGCGTCCAGCTTCTCATGCTCAACACCCGGAAGCGCCCGTTCTCCGACGTGCGAGCTCGCCGCGCACTCGCATATGCGACTGACCGAAACCATCTCGCTGAGCTGGCCGGAGGAGAGCTCGTAGCGCGGCCGACGTGCCAGGTGCTTCCGCCGGCGGTGCCCGGATATCGACCGTACTGCCCATACACCGTGAATCCGTCCGCGGGCATCTGGAGCGGTGCCGACGTCGCGCGTGCGCGGCACCTGGCGGAGGCGTCACGGACGCTCGACGAGCGCGTCGCGATCGGGATTCCGCCGAACGACCCGTACCAGGCGCAGATCGGAAAGTACGTTGCGCACGTCCTGCGGCAGGTCGGGTATCGCGCTTCGGTGCGCGAGGAAGGCGACGTTTTCGCGGCGATGCTGGCGCGGGACAGCCACATCGACGCCGTACGCGTGGGCTGGATCCAGGACTTCGCGGGCGCCTCGAACTTCGTCGAACCACTCTTCACCTGCGCGGCGAACGCCGAGGGCGGCGTGAACGTGTCGCAGTTCTGCAGCCCGCGCCTCGACGATCTAGTTTCTCAGGCTCGACGCACGCGCGACGCGGCCGAAGCGGCCGACGCATGGGCGAGGATCGATCGGGTGCTCGCGGACGAAGCACCCGCGGTTCCGCTCTTCGCACTTCGTGAAGCCGATTTCGTATCGAAGCGGGTCGGGAACTACGTTTTCAACCCCCAGTTCGGCGTTCTTCTCGATCAGATGTGGGTGCGGTAGGTCGTGGGCTCTAGCCGCAATGCACGAGGGCAGCCGAGTCAACGGCCGATCGAGGGTGGATTTGCGTGCCCGCGTCACCGGGACGGGTACCGGATCGAGCTGATCGAGCGCGGCTGAAGCCGAGTTGAGCGCCAAGGAGGTCTGGTCACCGGTCGGACCCATTGTCGAGACGGGGCCTGTTCTCGGCCGATGTCACAGGTCGGCGATGATGTCGCGCTCATCCCCGAGTGATTGAAAGTGAGCTGGACGACCATGCCGCCGACTCGGAAATTGTCGTTGTGTATCGCGGGAGCCACGGGCTGGACGGGGCAAGCGTTGGTGCGGGCCGTGCTCGATGCGGCCGACCTTTCGCTCGTTTCCGCCGTCAGCCGATCGGCGGCCGGTCAAGATCTTGGGGAGGCGCTTGGTGGGGCTCCGCTAGGAGTTCCAGTGCACGGGACGGTGGACGAGGCGCTCGACGACA
>DATLQD010000036.1:0-3160 GCA_035535315.1 Gaiellaceae bacterium | reverse complement strand
AGCTCGGAGCGGACCGGCGGAACCGCCGCTGCGCGCCACGCTGGAAGAACGCTTGCGCCGGTGAAGATCGCGACCACGGCCAGGACGAATACCAGCGAGGCCCCCGCCGCGAACGCCAGCACGAGGCCGAAACCGATCACCGCCAGGCTGAGCGCGAGCGCACCCGCGGCCGCGACTCCGAGGTTGCGCGGCCAACCCGTGAGGCGAAGGATCAACGCGCCCGGCAGAAGCAGGACGCACGCGCCGGCCGCGACGAGGCGTAAGGCGGGGACCGGCCCCGCGAGCGGCAGCAGGCGCGCGATGAGGAGAAGGAGCGGCGGGGCCGCGACCCAGAGCGCGAACCTGCTGGCGCCGGGCCGAAACGGCAGGGCGTGTGTCAGCGAAGCCACGCGGCAGCCTCCTCGGCCAGCTCGCCCGCGGACACGCAGACGCCCCCGCGGGCCCGTACCGCATCGATCAGGCGCACGTACAGCCGATCCCACCCGCCGGAAGTTGCGGGGTCGAAGCGCTCGCTGTGCCAGATGACCGAGAAGCCGCCCCCGTGCTCGGCGGCCCAGGCGACCAGGTCGAGGAGCCTTCGCTCGGCCGCTCTTGCGGACAGGCCGAGATACCTGGGCGCACTGAAAGTCACGTCCATCGCCGCAAGCGGGATCTCAACGAGGTCGAGTGGGCGCTCCTCCTCAAAGCTCCAGGGCCGAAAGGGCTGGGCGATCCCGGCCCTGAAGCCGGGAGCTTCCGCGTAGCCGAGCGTGGTGTCGTAGGCGAAACCCAGCCGCTCGAGCTCGGGCAGATTGATGTGCGGGTCGATCCTCAGGTAGTGAAAGCGCTGACCGCTCACGGAGGCCCCAAGCTCCTCCAAGATTCTCTTTTCGACCTCGAGGCGGTCCCCGTCCTCGACGGCCGTGTAACTCCCGTGGAGTCCGATTTCGGCGCCGCCCGCCTTCAGGACCTCGACGAGGCGGGGGCGAAGCCGGTCATAGGCCTCCGGCGTCGCACCGTCGGCTGGGTGGTGGTGCCCAGCGAGCAGGAAGAAGGTCGAGCGGACGCCGCGTGCGGACTCCAGGCGGAGAATCCGCTCGAAGCGCCAGTTCGGATCGGTCCGCCTGAGCTTGTGGAGCGGGACCGCCGTCAATGCTCGAGCCTCGCGAAGCGCCGGGGCGGCCTCACCCGCCAGCGCGTGGCGCTTCAGCCGTCCCGCAGAGCCCCGCACGCCGCGCCGCGTCCAGCGCCATGGCATGTCGACGTCGTGCGTGAGGGCAATCGCGAAGCGGGCTCCGTGCCACTTCGGCGGCGCGAGGCCGAGCCGCCGGCGCAGCCGCTCGAGCGGCGGATCGCCGAGGTCGAGGCACGACGATTCGGCGCGAAAGCGTCCGTGGCGGTCCCGGAGCTCCGGAGACCTGTCTCGCTCCTCCACGCGCGCCAGGTGAAAGAACGCATCGGCGAGGTCGTCGCCTTCCGGCCGCTGCCCGCGATCGAGGCGTTCCCACGCCTCGGCCCGGTAGGGAACGTCGTCGCCGAAGCCGACGTCGTGGGCGCCGAGGGTGTCGAGCACCCAGCGCGCGCGCCGCTCGACCCTGGGCGGGATCACGGGCTTTCTCCCTGCATCTGAATGATTCTAGGAGCCGGAGCCGGCGGCCTCATCCGACCGCCTCCCCGCCTCTGGGTGCTCCCGGTTCCACTCTTCGGCGTACTCCCGTAGTCCGGGTCCGCGCACCCCTGCCCACGCATTTCGTGCGTGCAAGCGGAAGCGGGCCGGCGCGGCCGGGTCGATCCGGACCGGACGGCGCCCTTCCGGGAGGTGGAGGACCGCCTCGCCGACAGCCGCCCGCGCGGCGTACTGAAGGCCGGTCAGGAGTGCGGTTCCGCGGGCGGCCAGCGGCGAGTGGTGCTTGCGCCAATAGCGGGCCCGGCTCCGCCACTCCTCGTTGATCCGGCGCTCGGGAACTTCGGCGCTGAACTGGCTGACATGATGGAAAACCGTCACCTGGGGCAAGAAATGGGTCTCGTAGCCGGCGTCGGCCAGCCTGCGGCAAAGGTCAGTCTCCTCCGAATAGATAAAGAAGCTCTCGTCGAAGAGGCCGATGCGGTCGAGGGCTTCCCGCCGAACGAGGAGCGCGCACCCCATGGCCCAGTCCACTCGCCGAGGCTCGTCTCCGCGGGACTGCTCGATACCGACACGCGAGAGCGTGAGCGTGCCGAGAGCAGCAGTCGCCGGCGAGGGAAACCGCCAGGCGGAGGGCTGGTGGCGGCCGTCCGGATACCGGATATGGGGCCCGGCCGCCCCTACCCCCGGGTGGGAGTCCATGTACGCGACCAGCCGCTCGAACGAGCCGGGCTCGACCGTCGCGTCCTCGTTCAGGACATAGACGTAGCGCCCTCGCGTCGCCCGGATGACCGTGTTGTGATTCGCTCCGAAGCCGGCGCGATGTCGCTGCGCGATCACGCGGGCCCACGGGAAGCGTTTGCGGACCGCCTCGGCCGAACTGTCCTCGGAGGCGTTGTCCAGCACCGTCACCTCCACCGAGACGGGGCCATCGCGGTCGCTTTCAAGCGACTCGAGGCACGCGAGCAGGAGATCGCGGCTCGACGTGTTGACGATCGAGACCGAGACGTCCGGAGCGGGCCCGTCGCCCGACCCGGTCACCGGGCGAGGCCGCGGGCCGTCAGGGCCTCGTGCGCGGCGTCGACCTGGTCCGAGGCGTCCTGCCCCTCGATCCAGGTGAGGAGGTCTTGCACGCCGCTTTCGAAGTCGATCTGGGAACGGAACCCGAGCAGCTCGGCCGCCTTCCGCGTGTCGGCGTAGCAGTGGCGAATATCCCCGGCACGGAACTGGCCGACGATGTCGGGCTCGATGTCGACCCCAAGACCGCGGGACAGCACATCCGCGAGCTCGAGAAGATTGGTCGCTTTCCCGGTCCCGAGGTTGACGGTCTCGCCGTCGGCGCCGGGGCTCGTCAAAGCGAGGTGGATGCCGCGGGTGATGTCGCGAACGTCGACGAAGTCGCGAGTCTGGAGCCCGTCTTCGAAGACGAGGGGCGGGCGGCCGTTCATGAGTCGTGACGCGAAGATCGCTCCCACACCCGTGTACGGGTTCGAGAGCGCCTGGCGAGCGCCGTAGACGTTGAAAAAACGCAGAGCCACCGAGGGGATCCCGTACGCG
>DATLQD010000035.1:0-6146 GCA_035535315.1 Gaiellaceae bacterium | reverse complement strand
AAGTTGCGGTATCGCTTGCCGTGCCTCACCTCTCCACCTCCACGTCGCGAGACTCCGCCTCGCTCCCGCGGGGGAACCCATGTTCCCCCACGAGCCCCCTCTTCCATCTCAGGGCGCGCTGCGCGCGCTGAGACTCGCGGGGAACCTCCCGGTTCCCCGACACCCTTCCCCGGTGGAGCCGGAGCCTCACCTCTCCACCTCCACGCCCATGCTTCGGGCCGTTCCCGCGACGACCAGCATCGCGTGGTCGACGTCCCGTGCGTTCAGGTCGACGAGCTTCGTCTCGGCGATCTTTCGAAGCTGGTCCCGGGAGAGCCTGCCCACCTTCTCGCGGTTGGGCTCGGGCGAGCCCTTCTGGATGTTCAGCGCCTCCTTGATCAGGACTGCGGCCGGCGGCGTCTTCGTGATGAAGGTGAACGAGCGATCCTCGTAAACGGTGATCTCGACCGGAGTAATCCGGCCGTTCTCCTGCTGGGTCTGGGCGTTGAACGCCTTGCAGAACTCCATGATGTTCACTCCGTGCTGGCCCAGGGCAGGCCCGACGGGTGGGGCCGGATTCGCCTGGCCGCCCGGGATCTGGAGCTTGATGAGAGTGAGAATCTTCTTCGCCACGTCGCCTTCCTAGTTTCTCAATCGATCTTCTTGACCTGGTCGAAGCTGAGCTCGACCGGTACCTGCCGCTCGAAGATGTTGACCTGCACCTTGAGCTTTTGCTGATCCGCATTCACGTCGACGATCTCGCCGTCGAAGTCGGACAGCGGCCCTGACGTTACCTTGACGGACTCGCCGAGCTCGAACTGCGCGATCGCCCGTGGGCGTTCGCCGCCGGTGCCGGTATGGAGAATCCGGTCGACCTCCGGCTGCGAGAGCGGCACCGGCTTCGTGCCCGAGCCGACGAAGCCCGTCACGCCGGGCGTGTTCTTGACCACCGTCCACGCCTCGTCGGTCATGTCCATGTTCACCAGCACGTACCCGGGAAGGACGCGCTGCTCGGTCTGGACCCTCTGACCGTCCTTCGTCTCGATGCGCTGCTCGGTCGGCACCACGACGCGGCGGAACTTCGGCTGCTGGTTCATGGAGATGATCCGGTGCTCGAGATTGGTCTTGACCTTGTTCTCGTGCCCCGAGTAGGTGTTGATGACATACCAGCGGAACATGGGCGTCTAGATGATTGGTCGATGATCGGCGTGCCCGCGGGGACGGGTCAGACCAAGCCAGGGTGCGCCATCGCCCGCAGGCAAGGCTAGAAGCCTTGACAAGGGCGAGGGTGCGGCCTGGCGCCGCGTCTGGGTCGCCATCCGTGGGCGCGGTGATTGTCGATCGATCATCAAAGGTTGAGGAGGACGTCACGAACCAGGCGGGAGATCGCCTCGTCGAGCACATAGAGATAGGCGCCGACGACGGCGACGGCGATGATCACGACGGCGGTCGCCGAGAGGAGCTGGCGCCGGCCGGGCCACTCGACTTTCTTGAGCTCGCCCCAGGACTCCTTGGCGAAGGCGCGGATGCCGCCGCGCCGCTCACGCTTGGCGCCCGTCTGGCTCTTGGCCTGCTGGACCGGCTTGACCTGGCGCCGGCGGTCGCGGGCGCGCGCGGTGGCGGCCGGTTGCTGGAAGTCGGTCGTGCGCTTGGCGCGCCTCGTGCGGGGAGTCCGAGCCATCGCGGCCTAACGCGTCTCCCGATGCAACGTGTGACGCCGGCACCAGCGGCAGTATTTCCTCGACTCGAACCGGTCGGGCGTGTTCCGCTTCGACTTGTTCGTCTGATAGTTCCGCCGCTTGCACTCAGTGCAGGCGAGCGTAATCGCCACTCGTACTCCGGTTGCCACTCGCTTTTCTCTTTCCTTCGAAGATGTCCGGCGGAGCCGCCAGGGACGTCCGCTCCCGCACGACGCTCCCGCTCCGCGCCGGACAATGGTAGCCGACACGCTGCAGCGCTGAAGCGATCGAGGTAGCGGCGGGAGGACTCGAACCTCCGACACGCGGATTATGATTCCGCTGCTCTAACCAACTGAGCTACGCCGCCGCGCGGGCCCGAGTGTAGCAAGCAGCGTTGGCGGGATCACTCGCCCCGGATCAGCTCGACTCCCTCGTTTGCGAGGTCCGCGACGCCCCCCTCCGCGACGTGCAGGATGTTCTCGACGCCGCTTCGCCTCAGCAGGGAGGCTGCGATCGAGCTCCGGTTCCCAGCGGAGCAGACCACGGCGATCTGACGGCCGTCGCCGTTGGCCAGCTCTCCCGGCACCCCGTCCCGAAGCTCGTGATACGGGACGTGCATGGAGCCCTCCACGTGACCTTCCTCCCACTCGTCGTCTTCACGGACGTCGAGCAGGCGGACGTCGCCACGGCGCAGCCGCTCGGCCAGGCCGGGGACGTCGACGGCCGGCGTCGTCGCGATGGGGAGGCCGGCCTCGCGCCAGGCTGAGACGCCGCCGGCGAGGTAGCCGCGGAGCGCACGGAAGCCGACAGCCTCCAGCAGTCGGCCGAGTCGACGGGCATCGCGCTCGCTCGCCGCCGAGACGACCACGTCACTCTCTGGGTCGACCACCCAGGCGGCACGAGTCCCGACGGCGGCTTTGACCATGGTCACGTTGATCGCGCCGGGAACATGCTCGGCGTCGAACTCGCGGGTCGCACGGCCGTCGAGGAGAGTCACGCCCTGGTCCAGGAGCTCCTGCACCCGGGGCGGCGCGAGCTCTTCGAGCGGCTGAGCCTCGGTGAGCAGCTGCCCCTGGTTCAAAGCGACGATGCGCTTGAAGTTCGGTGGCCGGGCCGCGAGCTTCCCGGTCAGCTCGGCGACGAAGTCGCCTTCGTCCTGGATTCCGGCAAGGCGGTTGAAGCGGCGCTCGAAGCCGATCGTCGACCCCGGCTTCTCGCTCATGCCGGCGCCACCGCAGAGCGAGCCGCCGATGTGTCCCGGCCAGACCTCCGCGAAGTCCTCGAGCTCGAGCAGGCGCCGGACCGAGTGGTAGAGATCGCGCGCGCCCGCTTTCGGCTCGATCGCGAGGTCCGGCCGGGCGAGGTCGCCCACGAAGAGGGAGTCGCCCGTGATCACGAGCCACGGCGCCCCGGAGCGAGACTCGTCCTCGACGACATACGCCATGTGGTCCGGCCGGTGGCCGGGCGTGGCCAGGGCAGCGATGCGGACGCCGGCGACCTGCACGGCATCGCCGTCGGCAAGTGGCTCGTGCTCGAACTCGACGCCGGCCCGATCGGAGACGTGGATGGTGGCTCCCGTTGCAGACCGAAGGCGCCCGCGGCCGGAAACGTGGTCGGCGTGCGTGTGCGTCTCCAGGATGTGCGTGATCTGGAAGCTGTGCTCGTCCGCCAGGGCGAGGTAGTCCTCGATGTCCCACTTCGGATCGATGACCGCCGCAACTCCCCCGTCTGCGACGACGTAGGAGGCGCAGCCGAGATCCTCGTGCAGCACCTGCCGGAAGAACATTCCGCGCGTCATGATACGGCGGTGCGGTTCGATCAACCCGTCCGGAGCAGAATCGCGCCGAGCGTCACATGAAGGAGGCCGTCATCGACCGCCGGCGGCTACGGGAGGTCATGGAACGGGAGGCGACACGCTTCCTGGACGAGCACTCTCGCTCGCGCGAGCTCTTCGAGCGCGCCCGGGGATCGCTGCTGTCTGGCGTCCCGATGCATTGGATGACCGAATGGGCCGGGGCCTACCCCGTCTTCGTCCAGGAGGCCAGAGGGGCACGCTTCGTGGATGTGGACGGTCACGAGTACGTCGACTTTTGCCTCGGGGACACAGGCGCGATGGCAGGGCACTCGCCTCCGGCCGTGGCGGACGCGGTCGGGAAACAGGTCCGTCGCGGCATCACCGTCATGCTCCCCAGCGAGGACGCGGTCTGGTGCGGCGAGGAGCTGACCCGTCGCTTCGGGCTGCCGTCGTGGCAGTTCGCGCTGACCGCCACTGACGCGAACCGGTTCACGATCCGCCTCGCGCGCGAGATAACAAGCAGGCCGAAGGTGCTCGTGCACGCCTGGTGCTACCACGGCTCGGTGGATGAGACGTTCGTCGTCCTCGAAGAAGGCGCCCTCAGGCTCCGCCCCCACACGATCGGAGCGCCCGTTGAGCCTGCGATCACGACCCGAGCAGTCGAGATCAACGACGTGGACGGGCTCGAGCGCGAGCTCGCGCAGGGCGACGTCGCCTGCGTGCTGATCGAGCCGGCGCTGACGAATATCGGCATCGTCCTCCCCGAGCCCGGCTACCACGAGGCTCTCAGGGACCTGACGAAGCGCCACGGCACGCTGCTCGTGATCGACGAGACGCACACGATCTGTGCGGGCCCGGGCGGTTACACGCGCGCGTACGACCTCGAGCCCGACTTCCTGACGATCGGCAAGACGATCGGGGGCGGCATACCCGCGGCCGCGTACGGCTTCAGCGAGTCGGTGAGGGATCGGATCCTCGCGGCGATGCCCCCGCAGACAGACGTCGGCGGAATCGGGGGAACGCTGGCCGGGAACGTACTCTCCCTCGCCGCGATCCGCGCCACCCTCGGCGACGTGCTGGCCGAGGAGGCGTTTTCGCGCATGATCTCACTGGGAGAACGCTTCGAGGCCGGCGTCGCCGGGGTCATCGCCGAGCATGCTCTGCCCTGGAGCGTCACGCGGCTCGGCTGCCGCGTCGAGTACTGGCCGCGCCCCGAGCGGGCCCGGACAGGGGCGGAGGCGGCTGGTGCGGCGGATGCCGAGCTCGACCGCTTCCTCCACCTCTTTGCATTGAACCGGGGAGTCCTGATGACCCCGTTCCACAACATGGCTCTGATGTGCCCGGACACGACCGATTCCGACATCCACCGCCACACGGAGGTCTTCGCGGAAGCCGTTTCGACGCTGACCGGCTAGAGCGCGCCGCCGGCGGCCGGAGGAGCGCCGACGTCTGCTTGGCCGTCCCCACCGCCTGCCCGGGCGAGGTATTCCTCCACGAGCAGGACGTTGGAGGCCTCTGCTCGCTCGACGACCGCCAGAAGTGCGGACATGCTCGAGACCTCCTCGCGCTGCTCCTGCAGGAACCAGTGAAGGAACTGCTCCCCGACGAGATCGCCCTCTTCCCGCGCGAGGCCTGCGAGCGCCACGATCTGCTCCGTGACCTGCCGCTCCTGGTCGAGTGCGACCCGCACCGGGTCGGCAGCGTCTCCGAAGTCGCCGCGCGGCGCTGCGACGCCCGGGATCGCGACCGCCTCGCCCGCGTCGAGCAAGTACTGGACGATCATCATCGCGTGGTTTCGCTCTTCGACCGCCTGCCGGTAGAAATGCGCCGCGAGCTGGGGCAAGGTCTCCGCGTCGTAGTGGACCGCGATCGCCACGTACTGCTGGGAGGCGCCGAACTCGCGACCGATCTGCTCGTTCAGGGCATCCGTGAAGCGGCTCATGCCGCGGAGTCTAGTCCGGAGACCTAAAAGTCGCCGCCGCCCATGTCCCCGCCGCCGAAGTCTCCTCCACCGAAGTCTCCGCCGCCGATATCGCCCTCTCCGAAGTCCCCGTCCCCCTGGTCTCCGCTGTCGCCGTAGCCGAAGCCATAGCCTCCGAAACCGAAACCCCCGCCGAGCATCGAGCCGAGCAAGAAGCCCGGGAAGAGACCGCCGAACCCGCCGTAGAAGCCACCTGCCCACGGAGCGTAGGCCGGGCCGGCGTTCCAATAGGGGACCGGCCTGCCGCCGACGGTGACCTCGCGCGTCTGAGGATCGAGGCCGTCCTCGATCCGCTGCGCGTCAGCCGCACACGCCGCCACAGGCCTCGGCGCACCCCAGGGTGGCGTCCACTCGACATCGCGAACCGACGGCCCGTGGCGCGGGTCGAAGAAGCACAGCGGACGACGCTCCGGCGGTTCCTGGCCGGCCGCGTGGGCGCGCGCCGCGGTCATGGCGTGCCGGCCCTCCTCGACCGCGGTGCTCACCGCCTCGATGTCCGCCGGCCGCTTCGCCCAGTCGAGTGCGTTCGAACCATGCTGGTACTGCTCGAGTGCACGCTCGTAGTCGGGGCGCGCCGTCGCGGGCAACTCGTCGACGTCGACCGTGCCGATGTCCTCGCCCAGCGCGACAAGATCATCGCGGGCGGTGGTCTTGACCTCGGCGAGCTCCCGGTCGTTTTCGGAAGAACGGCGCCGACGGCGAAGCACGAAGA
>DATLQD010000034.1:0-4042 GCA_035535315.1 Gaiellaceae bacterium | reverse complement strand
ACATGACGCCCGGCGCCCAGTATCAGCCGCCGGGACAACAAGATCGAGGCAATCTCGTCGTGTGCTTCGACAGGAGCCTGGCGCCACCCGATTACTTCAAGGCGTTCGTTCTCTTCACGCCCGCACACGGACGCTGATCGCCGCCGTCGTCAGCGCCCAGGCTGAAACGGTCGTGGAGTTGCCCCTGGGGGCTTCTCCTGCGCCGTCTAAGGCGAACATACGTTCCGATAAGGGGCTCACAAAAAACGTGAGAACTCCTGAGCAGCGCCGGCACTTTCCAGGCCATGCCAAACCCAACGCCAGAGCCGTTCCACCCCTCTAAGCTCACCTAAGTACCCACGGGAAGGGAGTACGCGATCGTGGAGCGGGCCCAGGTCGTGGTCGTCGGTGGCGGGATCACAGGCTGCAGCGTCGCCTACCACCTTGCGAAGGAGGGGTGGAGCGACGTTCTTCTGGTGGAGAAGGACGAGCTCACGAGCGGCTCCACCTGCCATGCGGCCGGCCTCGTGACGCAGTTCAACCCCTCTCCGACGATGATGCGCTTTCGCCGCTACAGCGTCGAGCTTTACCGCGAGCTGGGCGTCTTCGAGACGGTCGGGAGCGTGCGTATCGCCTCGAGTCCCGAGAGCCTCAAGGAGCTCCAGCGGGGCGCCAGCCGAGCGCGCGGGATCGGGTTCGACGTCGACGTGCTCTCGCCAGAGGAGGTCGTGGGTCTGCTGCCCGCCGCGACGCAGGAAAACCTCTTCGGCGCGATCTGGATCGCTGACGACGGATCCGTCGACCCCCACATCGCCACGTATGCCCTCGCGAATGCGGCCCGAGAGCTCGACGTGAGGATCGAGACCGGCAGGCGCGTGACTGGGTTCGATCTCGGCCCCCGGCACGACGTCAGGGCAATCCGGACGGAGTCGGGGCCGATCGAGACCGAATACGTTGTGAACGCTTGCGGGATGTGGGCACCGCAACTGGCGGCGATGGTCGGTGGCTTCGCGCCCTCCATTCCTGTCGACCACCAGCACATCGCGCTCGCGGCCGTCTCCGGCCACGAGCTCCCGCGAGAGATGCCCTGCTTCCGGGATACGGACAACCTCGTCTACGGAAAGTCGGAGGCGGGCGGGATCCTCTTTGGCGGCTACGAGCCCAATCCGGCGGCGCGCTGGACCGACGGCGTTCCTTGGGACCATGCCGCGCGGACGGTCCCGCCGAATGAGGAGCGCTTCGCCCAGCTGATGGACGGCGCCGTACGACGCTTCCCGTTCCTCGACGGGGCCGGCGTCGTCGCGCTCATCTGCCACCCGGATGCGATGACGCCGGATGGGAATCCGCTGCTCGGCCCCATGCCCGGCGTGCCAGGCTTCTGGATGGCCGCCGGTCTCTCCCTGAACGGCTTCGGCGGCGCCGGTGGGATCGGCAAGACGATCGCCGAATGGATGACCGCCGGCGACACCGAGCTCGACGTGAGCGGGTACCGCGCCTGGCGCTTCGGCCGGGCGTACCGGGACACCACCTATGCGACCGAAACCGCCCGCGAGGTCTACAAGTACTACTACCGCCTCCGCTACCCGCTCGATGTCGACGAGTGGGGCAGGCCGAAGCGGGTGAGCCCTCTCCACGGGCGCTTGCAAGAGCTCGGCGCGGTCTTCGGCGTCAAGAACGGCTGGGAACGTGCCGACTACTTCGCTCCGGGGCGACCTTCGAGGCGGGCAGGAGCCGACCAGCGCCGCTTCGGATGGGGCAAGCCGCCCTATTTCGAGCGCCTCGCCGCGGAGCACACGGCCTTCCGGGAGCGCGTCGGGATCATCGACATGACCTCGTTCGGGAAGATCGAGGTGACCGGGCCCGGCGCGCTCGGGCTGCTCGAGCGGGTCGCCGACAACCGGATCGACCGCCCGGTGGGGAGCGTGGTCTACACGCAGTTTCTGAACGAGCACGGCGGAATCGTCTCGGACGTCACGGTGACCCGCCTTGGCGAGGAGCACTTCCGTGTCGTGACCGGAGCCGGCACCGTGGACTCAGACCTCGGCTGGCTGCGCCTGAACGTGCGCGACGAGGACGATTCGGTCGGGCTGCGCGAAGCCTCGGAAGAGCTCTCGGTCGTCGGAATCTGGGGCCCGCAGGCACGCGACGTCCTTCAGTCGGTGACGGCGGACGACGTTTCCGCGAAGGCGATTCCTTTCCGTCGCGCCCGGATGATCCGAGCCGAAGGCGCGGAGATCCTCGCCCAGCGGATCACCTACGTGGGCGAGCTTGGCTTCGAGCTCTACGTCGAGCCCGAATGGGCCGTCCAGCTCTGGGACCGGCTCGTCGAAGCCGGCGAACCGCACCGGATCACGCCCGGCGGGTATCGGGTCCTCGATTCGCTCAGGATGGAGAAGGGCTACCGCTACCTCGGGACCGACCTGACCGGCGGCGACACCCCCTTCGAGGCGGGGCTTGGCTTCTGCGTCGCGGACGGCAAGAGCGAGTTCAACGGCCGCGCGGCGCTCGAGGAGAAGCGCGTGCCGGTGCGCCGGCTCCGCACCCTTCTCGTCGGCGGGGAGGAGTACCTGCCCATCTACGGCGGCGAGGCGGTTCACATGGGGGGCGACGTCGCCGGGCGCATCCGCAGCGCGGCGTACGGATTCACCGTGGGGCGGAACCTCGCCTTTGCGTATCTCCCCGCAGAGGTTCGGGAGGGCGACGAGGCGAAAGTCGAGCTCTTCGGTGACCTGGTCACGGCGACCGTCACGACGGACGTCCTCTACGACCCGTCGAACGAGCGCATTCTGGCTTAGTCGGGCGGAGGCCGCAGGTGCTCCACCGTGAGCCCGAACTCCGCCTCCAGGCGCTCCGCGACCAGCGAACGGTGGCAGGCCTCGGGATCGGCCTCGACGCACATGAGCGCCGCTGCGCCATCGACGGGCATCGCCTCGACGATCGGCCGGAGAGGGACCCGGCTGAGAATCTCCCGGAGGTACCGCTGCCGATACTCGGCGGCGAGCTCCACGCGCGAGCGCTTGCGCACCCCGAGCCTGTCGTCCTCCCGGTATTGGAGCTCTCGAAGCTCGGTGGTCGGCGCCAGCTCCTTGCGATGTCGGTACTCGATTCCAGCCTCCGCCAGCGCCGCCTGGAGGCGCGTCGAGTTCGCCCAGGCATAACGAGTGCCCCGAACCCCGCGCCGCTGGCGGAGATCGAGGACCTGGGTGGCTTCCGCACCCCTCAAGGCACCGAGCCACTTCTCGAACGTCCAGTCGTACACCCCGATCGTGGCCGCGCGGCGAGGCGTGCTCACACCGCGGAAACCGCAAGCGCAACGAACGCGGCGTCGGTCGACGGGAGTCCAGCCATCTCCCGCGCCACTCGCTCCGCGGCCTCGCGGAACGAGCCCTGGTCCAGAAGATGCATGACTGCGGCCCGGATCGAGTCGGCGCGCGGCGCGACGGCAAGGCCCGCGCCGATCGCCGCGACTCGCTCTCCGTTGTACGGCTGGTCGGCGAAGAGCGGCACCACCACCTGCGGCAGGCCGGCAGCCAGCGTGCCAAGCACCGTCCCTGATCCCCCGTGGCACACGACCACATCCGCAACTGCGACGACGGCTGCGTGCGGCGCCCATCGCTCGACGCGGACGTTCGGGGGAAGCGGGTCGAACGCGGAAGGATCACCTCGCCGCCCTACGGTCAAGAGCACCCGTGCCGGAAGATCGGCGGCAGCCTCGATCGCGATCGGGAAAACTCGAGCGGCCTGCGGCATCGCGGCGGCGACGCTCCCGAACGTCATGTACACGAGCGGGCCCTCGAGCCCCCGCCACAAGTCCGGTAGCGGCTCCGAGACCTCGCTCGCGTTTGGATCCCGGAAACGCAGTACGTGCGGCGGCGAGGCCTCGCCCGGGTACTCGAGCGACTCGGGGAAGACCGTCAGATAGGGCGACTGCCTGATCCGCTCCCCCTCGCGATCCCCGGGCAGCCCGGTGGACGTGCGGAGGTCGTCCACCGTCTCCGCGGCAATGTCGAGTGCGCCTTCCTCGACGGCGGCGAGATTGATCCCGACGCGCACATGTGGGACC
>DATLQD010000033.1:0-25236 GCA_035535315.1 Gaiellaceae bacterium | reverse complement strand
GCCATGCGGCAATGGGGTACTGAACTTCCTTCCGGCTACTCCTGTACTGGGGTAGGGGTTGTCGCCACGAGCCGAGTCATACGTTTGTACGACCCGAATCAGCTGAACAGCGGGAGGGCGGCCGTCTGCGGCGCCCCTCGCGCGAGGGGAGAGGTTTGGTAGCGATGCATTCCAGATTCGAGCGCCGTCTAGGTACCGGGCGGAAGGCAGTTGCCTTCGGCTTTTTCGTCGTTCTCGCATTGACTTTCTTGGCGTTCGTGGGGAGCGCGCGGGCGGGGATCGAGTCTGGTCCGGCGCCACAGATCTGGAGCGACAAGGCCGACTACGCCCCTGGCGAGACCGTTGTGCTCTCAGGAGTCAACTGGGCGCCGGGCGAGTCTGTTCATATTCGCGTGAATGACGACGAGGGCCAGACCTGGAGTCGCGATGTCGACGTTACGGCTGACGACGCGGGTGGGATCTCTGATCAGTTCAATCTGCCCGACTGGTTCGTGGCTAATTACACCGTTACGGCAACCGGCGCGACCGGGACGGCGACGACAAGCTTCACCGACGGCAACGTCAAGTTCGTCGTCGCGCCCACCGGCACGACGGCCCAGTTCGTAGAGACGCTCTATACCGCCCAGACGAACTGCACGGGCGCGGTGAAGAGCGGCTATCCGAAGACGTTGAACGGCGAGGACAGCGACACCGTGGGTTTGGGAAGCAACGAGTCCCTCCGATTGGACGCTGCAGCAACTTCCGATCAGGGAGGCAACTTCAGCGCGTGGTCGACCACCAATAGCGCCACCTTCACCGTGATCGCCGGAACCGGCGGCAAGTCGATCTGCATCACCGGTGCCCAGAGCGGGAATCCCGATCTCGTTGCCACCTACCTGGCACCCAACGTCGCGCCGGTCGCCAACGCGCAGTCCGTAACGACGAATGAGGACACGGCAAAGACAATCACGCTCACGGGCACCGACGCGGACGGGAACAACCTGACGTTCGCCATCGTGTCGAACCCCTCCAACGGCACGCTGGGTTCGATCGGTGCCGTCAACTGCACCGGCACAGCGCCGAAGACCTGCTCGGCGAATGTGACGTATACGCCGGCTCTCAACTACAACGGGCCAGACAGCTTCACTTTCCGCGTCAACGACGGCACCGTCAACTCGGCGAACGCGACGGTCTCGATCACGGTGAACGCGATCAACGACGCTCCCACCTGCACGAACGGGAGTGCGACCACGAATGAGGACACGGCCAAGGTGATCACGCTCAGCTGCGCCGACGTCGACGCCGGCGCGTCCCTCAGCTACACGATCGTCTCCGGCCCGACGCACGGCTCCTTGAGCGGCTCGGGCGCGAACCGCACCTACACGCCGGACGCCAATTACAACGGCTCCGACAGCTTCACCTTCAAGGCAAACGACGGCACGGTGGACAGCAACGTCGCCACCTTCAACCTCACGGTCACGGCGGTAGACGATCCGCCCACCATCACTCGAGACGATGCGTTCGTCACGGTCGACGAAGGCGACACCGCCGTTAATTCTGGCACTTACGGCGATGTCGACGGAGACACCGTCACGCTGAGCGCATCCGTAGGAACCGTCACCAAGAACGGAGACGGAACCTGGGACTGGTCGTTTGATACGTCCGACGGCCCTGAAGACTCGCAGACGGTGACTATCTCGGCGAGCGACGGGACTGCCGGCGACGAAGCAGAAGCGACCTATGACCTTACGGTCGCCAACGTCGCCCCCACGGTCGTGCTCTCCGGTGCTGGGAGCGTCGACGAGGGCTCCACCCACACCTACACCTACATCGTCACCGACCCCGGCCAGGACACTTTCACGGTCTCGGCCGGCTTCCCTGACTGCGGCACGGGTGGCAGCGTCACCGGCACGCCTTCGACGACCGCCTCGGGCGGCAGCTTCGACTGCTTCTTCCCGGACGGGCCCGACACGACCAGCGTGGCGATCAAGGTCGCCGACTCTGACGGTGCCAGCGACACGGACTCCGAGTCGGTCGTGGTCGTCCAGGTCGCAAACGTGAACCCGAACGTCTCGGCGCCCGCTGACCAGGCGGCCAACGAGGGAGCCTCGAGCTCCTTCACGCTCGGCTCCTTCTCGGATCCGGGCCCGGACAGCCCTTGGGCAGTCGACGTCGACTGGGGCGACGGCTCCCCGCACGGCACCGCTTCGAAGGCGACGACCGGCTCGCTCGGGTCGATGAGCCACACCTACGCGGACGGGCCGGCGACCAAGACCGTCACCGTTACCGTCACCGACACGAACGGCGGCGTCGGCTCCGCCAGCTTCCAGGTCGCGGTCGCGAACGTCGCCCCGACGGTCGTGCTCTCCGGGGATACAAGCGCGAACGAGGGCACCACGCACACGTACACGTACACGGTTTCGGATCCGGGCGCTGACCCGAACCCGACCGTGGTCGAGTCCTGCGGCTCCGGCACGAAGACCGACACGGCCGCTGCCGACAGCTTCGACTGCAGCTTCCCGGACGGACCCGAGAACGTGACTGTCACCGTCTCGGCCGACGACGGGGATCCGAGCAACAACACCGGCTCCGACTCGAAGACGGTCGCGGTCGCAAACGTCGCCCCGACGGTCGTGCTTTCGGCCGGTAACGACCTTTCGGTCAACGAGGGTGCGGCCGAGCACACGTACAGCTACACGATCTCGGATCCGGGTGTTGACACGGTCAGCTCCGTCTCGACCAGCTGCGGCGCCAACGGCGCCAAGGTGGCCGGCTCGGACACGAACACGAACAGCTCCGGCTCTTTCAAGTGCAGCTTCGCGGACGGCCCCGCCAACTCGACCGTCTCGGTGCAGGCGACCGACTCCGACAGCGCCGCCGGTAACACGGCCACGCAGACGGTCACGGTCGCGAACGTCGCCCCGACAGCGACCCTCGGTAACAACGGGCCCGTCGACGAGGGCAGCGCGGTCAGCGTCTCCTTCTCCGACCAGTCCGATCCGTCCACGGGGGACACCACAGCTGGTTTCCACTATGCGTACGCCTGTGACAACAGTTCGCTGAGCTCGGCGACTTACGCGGGCAGCGGGACCTCCGCTTCGAAGAGCTGCACCTTCGGCGACAACGGCAGCAAGACCGTACGGTCGCGCATCATTGATCGGAACGGCGGCTACACGGAGTATCAGACCATCGTGACCGTGCGGAATGTCGATCCGACGCGATCGAATGCCTCGTTCACCTTCGATCCGGTGTTCGGAACCGCAACCGCCGGCTTTGACTTCGGCGACGTCGGCTGGCTCGATACACACGGGCCGAGCTTGAGCTTCTTCACCTGGAGCGACGTGGGCAATCGATACGCCTCGGTCACCGAGGAGAACAGCGCCCCTGACGCGACCGGCCACGCGTCCGACGTGAGGACGCTCAACCCCGGTTGCTACAACCTGACGGTCACCGGCACGGCGAAGGATGACGACGGCGGGACGTCTGCATCGCTGGCGATCTACTCGAACAGTGCTACGAGCGTCTACGGCCGCGGGTTCCGCCCGCCGATCATGGACAACGAGCGGAACATTGCCAAGTACGGGAACGTCGTCCCCGTCAAGGTCGTCCTCACGAACACCTGCACGGGCGCCACGGTCACCAACGTTCCGCTCTTCATCACGCTCGCGAAGGGCGTCGGCGACGAAGCCATCGAGGACACCAACCTCATCGCCGAGAGCGTCAGCGCGGCCGACACGGGCTCACAGATGCGCACCGCGGACGGCATGTACATCTTCAACCTGTCAACGAAGTCGCTCGTCCAGAACACGGATTACACGATTCGCATCCGGCCGACCAGCACGACGGCGCCTTACATCCTGCAGGCCGTGCTGTATCCGAAGAAGTAGACGGAATCGCGAGGGGGAGCGCACCACGCGCTTCCCCTTCTTCCTCCCGTCTCAGTTCTTTTCGAAGAGCTGAAGCGCGGCCTTGCGGTTGCCGACCTGGAGCTTCCTGAGGATCGCCGACACGTGCGTTCGGACCGTCACGCGCGAGATCACTAGCTGATCGGCGATCTCGCCCGTCGTCAGTCCGGCCCGCAGCAGCTCGAGGACTTGCCACTCGCGGCTCGTGAGCTCGACCGAGCGGCGCTTGAGGAGCGAGACGCGCCGCTGTTCCCGGTCGCGGAACTCGTCGATGAGGCGCGCGACCAGAGCCCGCGGAAGCGCGGCCTCTCCCTCGAGCACGCCGCGGAGCGCGTGGGGTAGTCGTACAGGGTCGGTGTCCTTGAGTAGATAGCCCGCGGCGCCCGCGCGCAGCGCGTCGAAGAGATCGTTGTTGTCCTTCGAGACGGTGAGCATGACCACCGCCGTCTCTGGGAGGGCGGCATGAATGCGCGCCGCCGCGGCGATTCCGTTCCCGGGCATGTTGACGTCGAGCAGGCAGACGTCAGGGCGCTCTTGCAGCGCCGCGCGTACGGCGCCGGGCGCATCCCCGTGCTCGGAGCAGACGGTGAAGCCGCCCTCCTCGAGAGCCACGCGCACGCCCGCGCGCGTCGGCGGATGGTCGTCCGCGATGACGATGCGGATCAGGGTGCTCACGGAAGGGTCACTTCGACGGCCGTGCCGCCGCCGACGTGCGAGACGATGCGGAGCTCGCCGCCGAGGGCGCGAGTCCGCTCTTTCATGCTCGTGAGCCCGAAGCGCCCGTTCGCGACAGACTCGGAGATGTCGAAGCCTTGCCCGTCGTCCTCGATTCGCAGGTGGATCCCGCCGCCGTTGTCGAGATGAACCTTGACGATCGAGGCGTGCCCGTGCCGGATGGCGTTCGTCAAGGCTTCGCGGACGACGCGAACCAGAGCGTCCTGTGCCGCCGACGACACGCGCACGCCGGGGGCCAGGTCGAGCTTCACCGTTGCACCCTCACGCTGGGCGATCTCGGACGCCGTGTCGGCGAGGGCGGCGTCGAGGGGCTCGTCGGCCTGCCGCTTCAAGGCGCCGATGGCACCGCGCGCCTCGTCGAGGGCGCGCTCCGCAGCCGCAACCAACCGGCCTGCGGCCGGATCCGACGTCGTGCAGGCGAGGTTGCGGCCGTGCGCGACGACGTAGGCGAGCTCCTGGGCGAGCCCGTCATGAAAGTCGCGCGCGAGCCGACGACGCTCTTCGAGCACGGCGACCTTGGCGAGGCTCCGGTGGTAGACGTTCACCTCTCGGACGGCGCCGATAGCGAGGCAGACGTACATCGCCGTCCGGAGGATGTCGCCCATGTAGACCCAGTCGGTGTAAATCGACGGGAAGAGGACGTAATTCACTCGTGCGAACGCACCGAGGACGCAGGCAATCGAGACCCAAAAGATCAACTGGTCCCCGGTCGAGGCTGCGCGGCGGCTGAAGCCGACCGCGCTGAGGGCGTAGGCAAGGCCGGCGCACGCCAGAAGAGCGAGCAACGGCAAGTTGCCGGTCGGCTGCGGCCAGGTCGACCCGTCGGGAGTCGAGGCTGGATTGATTCCGAGCGCCAGCCGGTCCTCGAACACGACGACGATGACCGAGACGATCACCAGCGTCACGATGAGGCCGATCCCGGCGAGCGCGGCCGCGGCGGCCGGGCGCTTCAGCGGTCGGGGAGCCGCGAATGCCGCGCCGGCGAGTGTCACCGCGCCTAACGCGCCTCCAACGACCGCAGCCCACATCGCCGCTTCTTCGGCCGGGCCTGATGCAAAGGCCGCCGGAATGGCGAGGAAGAGAAGGTTTGTGGCCGCCAGGAGCGCCAGCGCGGAGGTGAGGAGTAGATCGCTTAGGAGACCGCTTCTGCGGTAGCGCAGGAAGACGAGGTACGAGGCCATCCAGGCGACGAGGGCCGCGCCGGTCTCGATCGCCGCGTGGGCGGAGTGGTTCTGGTACGCGTTGTGGACGAACGGGAGCGCGCTGACGAGAACCGTCAACGCGGTCGCGATCAAACCGGCTACGAGAACCCATCGGTAGGGCCGCAGAACTACCTCCCTACATCCATTAGCACATCCCGGGCCGTTTTTCGACCCTCAAGGGCTTAGACCCCTGCCCAGGGCGAAAGCTTGCAGTAGACGCGGTGCGGCCGTCCCGTCGCCGGTATCGAGCGCCGAGGCTCCGCGTGTTCCCGTCTGCTAGACGGCGCGCTCTAGGTCGGAAGCCAGTCGGTTCCTAGTGCTCTGCCCTGGGGCGTCGAGAGAAAGTACTCGGGCCGGACGTGAACACACTCGGCGCGCGCGTGGGCGAGCAGGAAGCCGCTGTCGTCTTGGATCGTCGCTTCCGCGACCGCGCTTCGTCCACCCGACTCGACTATCTCGGCCCCGACTTTCAGCTCCTGATCGACAGGAACGGGCGCGAGGTAACGGATCTCGAGGCGGCTCGTGACGGCGGGCGACGTTGCGAGCCGCGCTACCTGGCCGCATGCCTCGTCGAGGACGGCGGCGACGATGCCGCCGTGCACGATCCCCGGTGCTCCCTGGAAGCTCTCGTGGAACACGTGCCGGGCCTCGAGTCGCTCGCCGGCCAGCGTCCAGTCAAAGCCGAGCCCTCCGACGTCGAGGCCGCAACCCCAGCAGAACGGATAGTGGTCCGTGCGGATGGCCCGGATTCTTCCGGGCCATCCGGCTGGTGCTGCGTGCTTCGCGCTCGGCTAGGAGGAGCTGGAAGAGCTCGACGGGCCGTTCGACTGGTACTCGAACGGCTCTTCCGGTCCGAGGACCTTGTCGCGGAGCCATCTGCGCGTATCCGGACCGGTGGCCGGATTGAAGAGAACGCCGAGTGTGATCCCCGCAAGCAGCAAGGTCATGTTCCGTCCGGCGTGCGAGCTCTTGCCCTGGGCGTGCTCGCCGGCCTTGCGGAGCTGCTCGACGGCTTTCTTCAGCTCGTCCTGAAGATCCTTGTCCTTAGCAACCTTGAACGCCATGCCGGTCGCGCCGCTGGGCCCGATCAGCTCGTCGTAGATCGTTCGAGCCGACTCGTACGCCTTCTTGACGTGGTCGTGCAACTCCTCGTCACGCGCCAGGCGTTCGACGTAGGGCCGTGCGGTTTCGACCGTGCCGCTGATTTTGTCCTTCATCCGTGTTCCTTTCGTCGCGTTAGCGTGAGAAGTATCTACCCGGGAGCATCGTCAGGAAACCGTTTGGCGCTATCCCTGAATTAGGCTGCGTTGGTGAGCAACCTCCGCCGAGCCGGACGAGCCGCCGGATGGACGGCCACCTTTGCAGTCTACGTCTGGTTCGCCGCCGTCGGAAACGCCGACCGGGCGAGGGCTCGAAAGGCCGCCCGCCGCCGCGCCAGGCGCTTGACGAGATCCCGCCCTTCGCGTTAAGTTAGCGAGCGCTAGCTTCGACCTGAGGGCGCCTCGATGGAACGCTGGACACTTACGATGATTCGCTACCGCTGGGCGGTCGTCGCCGCCTGGGTGGTCGTGTTCCTCGTCTCGGGGGTCGCCGCCAGCGGCCTCTCGAAACTCCTCACGAATCGCTTCTCGATTCCGGGTAGCGACACGGCGAAGGCCGAGAAGATCCTGCACGACCACTTCGGGCAGCGCTCCGACGGCTCTTTCCAGCTCGTGTACCAGGCGAATCCAGGCAACACGGCCGCCGAGGCGCTTCCGGCGCTCGAGCGCGTCGGGAAGCGGGTGGCCGACGAGATCCCCACCGGACGCTTTGTCTCGGCCCGCGCGGTATCGGTCCGCACTGCCACGGCGACCGTGACCTCGGCCCTCGAGCCTGCCGACGCCAAGAACTACACGGACCGGGTGCGCGCCGCAGCCGGGGAGATCCCGAACGGAAAGCTCTACGTCACCGGAGCGGCCGCGATCACCAAGGACACCGACGACGTCTTCGCGCGTGACGCGAAGGTGGGTGAGCTCTACACCGCGATCCCGATTGCGCTGGCCATCCTCATCTTCGTCTTCGGAACCTTTGCCTTCATCCTGCCCATGCTCTTTGCCGCGGCGGCGATCCCGGCGACGCTCGCGATCATCTGGATCCTCGCGCACTTCATGGAGCTCTCGACCTACCTCCAGAACATGGTCGCCCTGATCGGCCTCGGGATTGCGATCGACTACTCGCTCCTCGTCGTTTACCGCTACCGCGAGGAGCGCGCCAAGGGCGGCACGAAAGAGGAGGCGATTGCCCGCACGATGGGCACGGCAGGGCGTGCGGTCGTCTTCAGCGGCACTGCCGTCGCAATCGGGCTCGCGCTCATGCTCGCCATGCCGCTCCCATTCATGCGGGGCTTCGGGCTCGGCGGGCTCGTGATCCCGATGGTCTCGATCGTCTGTGCGCTCACGCTCCTCCCCGTCCTCCTCTACCTCTGTGCGGACGGGCTCGACCGGGTGCGGGTAGTCCCGAAGGCGATCGCCCGACGCCGCGCCGACGAGGAGAACAACATGTGGGCCAGGCTCGCCCGGGCGATCATGCGCCGGCCGCTTCCCTTCGCCCTCGGAACGACGGCGCTGCTGCTCGCGGCAGCCATCCCGGTCTTCGCGCTTCAGGTCGGCCCGGGATCGAACAAGGGGATCCCGCAGGACCTGCCGAGCGTTCAGGGCTTGAACGTGCTCGCGAATTCAGTCGGCGACGGTGCGGTTGCCCCGACCGAGATCGCGATCGACACGGGCCGGGCCGGAGACGTACGGGACCCGGAGGTACGCGCAGCCGTAGGGCGGCTCGTGCGCGGGATCGAAGGAGATCCCGAGACCACGGGTGTCGCGGGCGTGGACCTGGAGCCGCCGTTTGTCGACTCGAGCGGCCGCTATATCCACCTACAGGTCGTCGGGCGGCACGAATACGGGTCGCCGGAGGCCATGGACTTCGCCCGGCGTCTCCGAAGCGAGATCGTGCCGGCCGCACGCTTCCCGGGCGGCGTTCAGGTCTACGCCGGCGGCGGCCCACCGAGCTCGGTCGACGTGATCGAAACGGCTTACGGGGCTTTCCCCTGGCTCGTCGCCGCCGTGCTCGTCCTCACCTACTTCCTCCTCCTGCGCGCGTTCCGGTCGCTCCTCCTGCCGCTGAAGGCGATCATCTTGAACCTGCTCGCGATCGGTGCCGCCTACGGCCTGCTCGTCGCCGTGTTCAAGTACGGCGGCGGTGAGGCGCTGGGCATCCAGTCGTTCGACCAGATCGAGTTCTGGATCCCGATCTTCCTCTTCGCGATGCTCTTCGGGCTCTCGATGGACTACGAGGTCTTTCTCGTCAGCCGGATGCGAGAGGAGTGGGATCGCACGCATGACAACGAGCACGCGGTCGCGCTCGGCCTCGCGAAGACCGGCAGGATCGTCACTGCAGCCGGGCTGATCATGTTCGCCGCGTTCATGGGTTTCGTCGTCGGTTCGATCCTCGGTCTGCAGCAGTTCGGCTTCGGCCTTGCGGCCGCCATCCTGATCGACGTGACAGTGATCCGGGCGCTGCTCGTTCCGAGTGCGATGAAGCTCTTCGGCCGGTGGAACTGGTGGCTGCCGCCCAGCGTCGCCCGCCTCGCCCGGGTGAAGTCCTCGCCGCTCGACCCGAGGCCGGCTGCGAGCCCGAGCGGCCGTTAGTCTGCCCCTCATGCAGCTCGAGGTGGTCGAAGGCGACATCAGCACCCTCGAAGTCGACGCGATCGCGAATGCGGCGAACGACCGGCTCTGGATGGGCTCCGGCGTGGCCGGCGCGATCAAGCGCGCCGGTGGGGAGGAGATAGAGCGGGAAGCTGTCGGTCTCGGCCCGATTCCGGTGGGCGATGCAGTTGCCACGGGCGCAGGGCGGCTCGCGGCGAAGCACGTCATCCACGGGGCGGTCATGGGCCAGGATCTCCGCACGGACGAGGAGCTCGTGGGACGCACGACGCGCCGCGTGCTCGAAGTGGCCGACGAGCTCGGGGCCCGATCGCTCGCCTTGCCCGCTTTCGGGACGGGAGTAGGAGGTTTTCCGCTCGAGGACTGCGCCCGGATCATGGTCGCCGAAGCCCGGAGCTACGAGCCATCGGGACTCGAGCGCGTCGTCTTCGCCGTCTACGGAGAGGACGCAAGGGCGACGTTCGAGGCGGAAGTCTCGAGCTAGCGGAGTGCCGCGACGATCACGATCACAACGGCGATCCCGATCGCGATGAAGGCGAGCGGCAAGATGCGAAACGCCTTTTGCTCGCCGGGCCGTGCGCCGGGCTCGGGAATGAACGGGTCACGCTGTGACGTCGGCTGACGCGGGATGTCGTCCTCACCCTGGAGGACCTGCGGCTCGTGCTCGACCTCTCGCTCGTCGGCCATGACCCCAGTCTAGATCGTCTCCGAAGTAGCATGCGGGGCCGTGAAGGGCGTCATCCTCGCAGGCGGTAGCGGCACACGGCTCCACCCGTTGACGCGGATCACGAACAAGCACCTCCTGCCCATCTACGACCGTCCGATGGTGTCCTACGCGATCGAAGCTCTCGTCCAGTCCGGCGTCGACGAGCTCATGCTCGTCACGGGCGGGACGCATGCGGGCGAGTTCCTGAGGCTGCTCGGGAACGGCCACGAGTACGGGATCGAGCGGCTTTCCTACGGCTACCAGGAAGAGGCCGGAGGGATCGCCGAAGCCCTCGGGCTCGCGCAGCGGTTCGTGGGCGACGACCGCGTCGTCGTCATGCTCGCGGACAACGTGTTCGAGCGCTCGCTCGCGTCCGCGGTCGGGAGCTTCGAAGCCCAGGAGCTGGGCGCCAGAATCATCCTTTCCCGGGTCGAGGAGCCGGGGCACCTTCAGCATCTGGGGGTCCCGGAGCTGGACGACGCAGGCGTCGTGCGGCGCATCGTCGAGAAGCCGGAGGAGCCGCCGAGTACCTACGCTGTCACGGGCGTCTACTTCTACGACCCGACCGTGTTCGAGGTCATTTCGACGCTCGAACCCTCCGACCGCGGGGAGCTCGAGATTACCGACGTGAACAACCACTACGTCGAGCGGGGAGCCATGCAGTACGACATTCTCGAGGGGTTCTGGGGCGACGCCGGGGAGTCGATCGACGCCTACTACTCGGTCAACGACTTCGTGCGGACGCACGGCGCGAACCGGGCCGCCTAAATGCTCGAGGGGATGATCCGATTGCCGCTTCGGTACCTCGCCGACGAGCGAGGGTGGTTGCTCGAAGTCCGGCGCGAGAGCCTCCTGCCGAAGCGAACCGTCCAGACAAACGTTTCCTTCTCGCGGCGCGGCGTCATCCGAGGGTTGCACTTTCACGAGCGAGAGCAGGACGACCTTTTCGCCTGTCTAACCGGGACTGCGCGTGTCGTCGTCCTCGACCGGGCCGCCGGGGACGTGTTCACCGAGGACATTGGCGAAGAGAATCCGGTTGGCCTCTACATACCCGGGCACTATGCCCACGGGTTCGAGGCTCTGAGTGACCTCCTCTTCTGTTACCACGTCACCGAGGAGTACGACTCTTCCGACCCAGACGAGCACAACGTCCCCTGGGACGATCCGCGGGTCAGGCATCTATGGAGCACGGACAAGCCGACGCTCTCCGCGCGGGACGCCGCCGACGGATCCTGATCACGGGTGCCGGAGGCCAGCTCGGCTCCGCCCTCCGTGAGGCGTTCGCCGCCGACGACGTGGTCGCCCTCGACCATGAGGAGTGGGACGTCACCCTCCCGGCGCCCGCGAGCCTCGCGGTACCGGACCTGGCGCTCCACGCGGCCGCCTGGACAGATGTCGACGGGGCCGAGGACGATCCACAGGGGGCTGCGGCAGTCAACGTCGGCGGCACCGCGAACGTCGCCGAGCTCGGCGCGCCGCTCGTCTATTTCTCGAGCGACTACGTCTTCGATGGACGCAAACGGGAGCCCTATGTCGAGTCGGATGCGGCGAACCCGCAGTCGGCCTACGGCCGGTCAAAGCTGCACGGAGAGGCCGCCGCGGGAGAGGACGCGTGGGTCGTCCGCACCTCCTGGCTCTTCGGGCCAACCAGTAAGAACTTCCTTCGGACGATGCTGCGGCTGGCCGAGGAGCGGGACGAAGTGCGGGTTGTCGCGGACCAGCGCGGCTCTCCCACATACACGGCCCACCTGGCTCTTGCCGTGGACGACCTCGTGAGCCGGGACCGAGGGATCTGGCACCTGGCCGCGGGGGGCGAGTGCACCTGGGCCGGGTTCGCCGAAGCCATCTTCGAGGAGGCCGGCGTTCGCTGCCGCGTTGTTCCCGTCACCACGGCGGAGCTCGCCCGCCCCGCTCCGCGCCCCGCCTACTCGGTCCTGCGCAGCGAACGTCCGCACGCCCCGACGCTCCCGCACTGGCGGGAGGGCCTACGCGCCTGCCTGGAGGCCATGGGCTAGGGCCGCGAACTAGCATGGCGCCGTGCGCGTCCTCGTCACGGGAGCCTGCGGGTTCATCGGCAGCCACGTCGCCCGCCGCTTAGCGGCGGCAGGTGACGCCGTCGTCGTCCTCGACAAGCTGACCTACTCGGGTAACCGGGAGAACCTCGCCGACGTCCCGCACGAGTTCCATGAGGGGGACATCGCCGACCGTGACGCGGTCGCTCGCGCAGGCGAGGGGTGTGACGCTGTCGTGAACCTGGCAGCGGAGACGCACGTCGATCGCTCCATCCTCGAGGCGGGCGACTTCATCCAGACCGACGTCGTCGGGACGCACGTCTTGCTGGACTGGGCTCGAGCGCGGGGGACGCGATTCGTGCAGGTGTCGACTGACGAGGTGTACGGAGACGTGCCGGCCGGCGTTGAGTCGATGGAGGAGGATCCCGTCCGGCCCTCGAGCCCGTACTCGGCCTCGAAAGCCGGGGGCGACCTCCAGGTGCTCGCCTACGTCCGAACGTACGGCCTGAACGCGTCGATCACGCGCGGCTCGAACACCTACGGCCCGAACCAGTATCCGGAAAAGCTTGTGCCGCTCTTCGTCACGAACGCCCTCGACGGCGAGGCGCTCCCTCTCTACGGCGACGGCCGCCAGGCTCGAGACTGGCTTCACGTGGAAGACCATGCCGTCGCGATCGAGCTCGTTCTCCGCAAAGGGACGGCCGGCGAGATCTACAACGTCGGGGCGGGAGACCAGCGTGAGAACCTCGAGGTGGCGCACAAGATCCTCGAGCTGACAGGCGCCGACGGGTCGCTGCTTCGGCACGTCGAGGACCGCCCCGGCCATGACAGGCGCTATGCCCTGAACTCGTCGAAGCTCACGAACCTTGGCTGGCAACCCGAGCGGGGCTTTGAGGGCGGGCTTGCGGACACCATCGCCTGGTACCGCGACCGGCGCGACTGGTGGGAGCGGCTCAAGTCTGACGAGTACCGCGAGTACTACCGCCGCCAGTACGGCGAGCGCCTGGCTAGGCCCTCCTAGCTCAGCCGCACTGCGCGCGCGCTTCGCGAATCTCGCTTCGGCTTCCCTGGATGGCCTCGGATGCATCCAGGTACTTGAGCCCCTTCTTGCAGTCGCCGAGCTCTATGAGCGATTTCCCGGCGTTGTAGGCCGCGTAGGCCTCGTAGATGTCGCCGCTGCCGCGAAGACTCTTGTACGCCCGCTCGGCGAGCGGCAGCGCGCCCGCGTAGTCACTCTGCCGCATCAGCGCAGTTGCCTCGTCTGTGAGCTCTTTTGCTTCCTCGTAGGAGAGCTTGCCCCCGCCACCGCCGCCCCCGGCCGCCGCCGTCGCGGACGCGGTCGTCGGCGTCTGCTCGGTGACGGTGACCTCTGTCGTGGCCGTCGTCCCTCCCTGCGTTCGCGTGACGTTCTCCGTGACGACGGATGGCCCAGGGTCGTCGTTGCTCGTCATGACTGCGGCCATGAGGCCGCCCGCGGCCAGCGCCGCCAGTGCGAGCGTGCCGAGCAGGATCGGCACCGTCGAACGGCCTCGCTCGGGTCGAGCGCGGTTGCGGGAGTAAGGAACCGGGGCGGTGCGAATTCGCGTCGGCTCGTCTTCCGGCTCGAGCGATGCGCGGAGATCCTCGACGAGCTCGCGGGCGCTTGGGTAGCGATGCGCACCTTCCTTGGCGAGGGCACGTTCGAAGACGCGGTCGACGGAACGTGGCAGACCGACTCCGCGCTCCGAAGCCGGCGGGACGGGTTGGTGAATGTGCGCCGCTGCCTCCTCGGTCGACGAGCCGCCTTCGAAGGGCCGGCCGCCGGTGAGGAGCTCGTACGCGACCACGCCGAGCCCGTAGATGTCGCTCGCATGTGTCGCCGGCTCACCGCGTGCCTGCTCCGGCGAGAGGTAGCCGGCCGTCCCGAGTACCGTGCCCGCAACCGTGAGCCCCGCGCCTGATTCGTCGGCGATGCGGGCGATGCCGAAGTCGCCCACGTGCACCTCGTTTCGCTCGTCGAGGAGGAGGTTCGCCGGCTTGACGTCCCGGTGAACGATTCCGGCCTGATGCGCGTCGTCCAGGGCGGCCGCGGTCTGCTCGAGCCAGTCAAGTGCTTCCTCACGGTCGACCCGCCCCTCGCGCGCCCGGTCGGCCACGGTTCCGCCCGGCAGGTACTCCATGACGATCATCGGACGGCCGTCGCACTCGTCGACGTCGAAGATCATGACGATGTTGTGATGACCCGACAGCTTCGCCGCAGCGAGGGCCTCGCGGGTGAACCGCTTCGTCACGTCGGGATCCTTCGCAAAGCGCTCGTCGAGCACTTTCACGGCAACCTGACGGCCGAGGACCGTGTCCTCGGCAAGATAGATGTCCCCCATGCCGCCGTGACCGATTAGGCGAGCCCCGGCATAGCGGGACGGGAGCTTGACCGACGCTCTCGCCACGACCCCTCTGTCCTAGCCGCGACGAGCCGGACCCAAACCCAGGATGAACGCGCCCTGCCGCCCGAAAGATTCAAGCAATCCTTACGACGTTCGGCTACTTTTCGTTAGTAAGCCAGGGGTCTAGACCGTTCGTCCTATGCAACGCACTTTCATCGCAGTCGTTCTTGTCGTGCTCGGTTTCGCACCGAGTGCCTTGGCGACGCCGGTCTTCTTCGTGACGGGCCACGGCTGGGGGCACGGGATCGGCATGCCGCAGTACGGCGCCTACGGCTTCGCGCAGCATGGGTGGACGTACACCCAGATTCTCGACCACTACTACCCGGGCACGCAGGCGGCTCAGACTCCCATCAGCGGCGTCCGGGTTCTCCTGGACTCGGGGCGGTTCTCGGTCGGTTTCGGCTCGACGGCACCCTTCACGGTGGAGGATGGCGCGGGGAAGAGCTGGACACTTCCGGCCGGCACGCGAACGCTCGGAACAGGTCTGAAGCTGACGATCAACGGCAACGTTCAGACGTTGACGAGCCCGGTGCGGGTCATCCCCGGCTCGGGGTTCGTCGCGTTGGGGGGCAGGGAGTACCGCGGTTCGTTGACGATCCTCCTGGCCGGAGGGACACTCTCGGTCGTCAACAACGTCGGACTCGAGAGCTATCTCTCCGGTGTCGTACCCTGGGAAATGCCTGCGCGCTGGTCGCCGGAGGCCCTCAAGGTGCAGGCAGTGGCCGCGCGCTCGTACGCGCTCGCGAGTAAAAAGCCCACCGGCTCCTACGATCTTTTTGATGACACGAGGAGCCAGGTGTACGGCGGCGTCGTCGCCGAGGATCCGAGGACGAATGTGGCCATCTCGGACACGGCGGCCGAGATCCGCACCTACGACGGGGTCGTGGCCTGGACGTTCTTCCACTCGACCTCGGGTGGGCGCACGGCGGCAGTGCAGGACGTGTGGGCCGGCGCCGCGCCGAACCCCTACCTCGTTTCGGTGCCCGATCCGTACGACTCCATCTCTCCGTACCACAACTGGGGCCCGTTCCGGTACAGCCGGGCGGCCTTAGATGCCGAGCTTGGGTCGAGCGTCGCGGGGCGGCTGCTCGACCTGAAGACGACGGTCAACGCGTCACGCCGCGTCGACGAGGTGCTCGCAAAGGGATCGACCGGCCCGACATCCATCTCGGCTTCCACCTTCAAGGTCGCGCTCGGGCTTCGCTCGACGTGGTTCCGCATCGGTGTCATGGATTTGAAGACGGCGCAGCGCCAGGTCTCGCTCGGCAGCCGGACGAAGCTGACCGGGCTTGTTCGTCAGGTGGGCAAGGCCTGGCTCGAGCGAAAGCCCGAGGGCGGCTCGTGGGCACGCTTGCGGGATCTGACGCCGGCGGCCGACGGGACGTTCGCCACGAACGTTCGGCCGCGGGTGGCCACGGTCTACAGGATCGCGTCGAAGCGGGGGGTCGGCCGGCCGGTGCGCGTGCTCGTAATCGCCAAGGTCAACTTCTACGAGGTCACCGACTCATCTCGGCTCGCGGGGATCGTCCGGCCGTCTCGGCCCCGCGCGACCGTCGTGATCCAGCGCAGGTCGGGGACCCGCTGGCTGTCGGTGGCGAAGGGTCGGACCAGGGCGAGCGGCGAGTTCTCGATCCGCGTCGCACTTCGTCCGGGGGTCTACCGGGGAGTCGCCACGCTGGGCTCCCGGCTCACACTCGGTCGCACGCCTTTGCTTCACTTCGTCTCCGAATGAGGAGGCTTTGCGCCGTGCTCGTCCTGGGCGCCGCGTTGGCGGCGCCGGGGAGCGGGTTGGCTTCCCCCGGGCGCATCTCGGTCGGGCTCGAGCCGGAGGCCGATGTAGCCACGGTTGCCGCGCAGGTGACCTCGACCACCGGAGGAACGGAGATTCCCGGCCTCGCGCCGCTCCGGGCCCTGGTCATCTCGGTCCCGGACGTCGAGTCGGCGCTTTCGGCGGCGAAGGGTGTTCAGGGCGTTGCGTTCGCCGAGTCGGTGCTAGCGAACCGCACGATCTCCTTCACGCCGAACGATCCGCTCGCGGTGCCCGAGCACCAGTGGTACCTCGAGGCGATCCGCGCTTTTGACTTCTGGTCAGGCTCCACCTCGCCTCCACCGCTTCCGCCGGTCCTCGTGGCCGTGGTCGACTCTGGCATCGACGCGACCAACCCAGAGTTCGCCGGACGGATCGAGGCGATGCGAACCTTCGTCGCGACGGGTGCCGACGTTGATTCGTTCGGGCACGGGACCATGGTCGCCGGAGAGATTGCGGCTGCTCTCGACAACGGTCGCGGGATCGCGGGCGTTGCCTTCCCCGGGAAGCTGCTCATCGCCAAGGTCGTCAGAAAGAGCGGGTCGATCCCGCTGGACGCTGAAGCACGGGCGATCCGGTGGGCGGTCGACCGGGGTGCGAGCGTGATCAATCTGAGCCTGGGAGGACCGCGGAACCCGACCAATCCGAGACTCGACACGTACTCGGAACTCGAGCGTTCAGCGATCGACTATGCGACCCGGCACGGAGTCGTCATCGTGGCCGCGGCCGGGAACTGTGCCGCGATCTGCCCCGAGAGCTACGCGAACTACCCGGCGGCGCTCCCGCACGTGATCGGGGTGGGCGCGACCAACCGGGGGACGACGACGCCCCGCTTCTCGAACCGCGACGCGGTTCACCTCGATCTCGCAGCTCCGGGTACGGCCATGGTCTCGACGCTCCCACTTGCCTTCACGGACGCGTCCTGCTCCGAGCCGGGCACGACGGTGTGTGCGCTCGACGCCGAGGATCGGAATCCGCAGGGAACCTCGTTCTCGGCCCCGCTCGTCTCCGCTGCGGCGGCGCTGGCGCTCTCCGAGTCCCGTCCGTTCAACCTCTGGCCCGGTCAGCTTACGACGATCCTCGCGCGAGCCGCCCGTGACATCGGAGAGCCCGGGCACGACAGCCGCTCCGGCTATGGCCTCCTGAACGTGGACGAGACCATTCGCAGGGTCGGCTCGCCGCCTCCCCGCGACCGGCTGGAGCCGAACGACGACACGCGCTCGCGTGCGGCGACCGTCAGGGGGACGCGCCGGGCCCTTCGTCCGACGCTGTACCGCTACGAGGACGACCGGGACGTCTACCGCATCGAGCTTCAAGCCGGCCAGCGGGCGAACTTCACCCTGCGAAGCCCGAGTCGCTCCAACGCCGACCTCGTGCTCTGGCGCCCGCACACAAAGAAACTCGACGGCGCTCCCCGCAAGGCGCGCCTCGCGTCCTCGACGAGGATCCGCGCTCGGGACGCCATCGTCTTCACCGCCCCGCGGGCGGGGTGGTATTTCCTCGAGGTCAAGCTCACACGGGGGCCCGGCGGGAGCTACGGCCTGACCGTCGTTAAGCACTACCCCTCCTAGTCGGGAAGGGGCAGGAGCTCCTCCGGAAGGACCTCCCGGATCTGCCGGGCAGGGTTGCCTACGACGACGGCCCGGGCGGGCACGTCTCGAAGCACGACCGCCCCGGCGCCGACGAAGGCCTCCTCGCCGATCTCGATCCCCGGCAGCAGCACGGCCCCGCCCCCGATGCGAGCCCCACGGCGAATCGTCGGGCCTCGCCTGAGTGCGTGCCGCTCCTCGGTGCGCCCCATGAAGTTGTCGTTCGTCGTGATCGCGCATGGCGCAATGAAGACATCCTCCTCGAGCGTCGAGTAGGCGGTCACGTAGGCGTTTGCCTGAATTCGCGTTCGCGATCCGATCGTGACGTCGTTCTCGACGAACGCGCCCCGCCCGATCACGACGTCGTCGCCAATCCAGCAGCGCTCCCGGACGCATGCCTGGTCGCCGACGATCACCCCTCGGCCGAGCGTGGTTCCCGCGAAGACAACCGCGCCCGCGAGGATCGAGCTGCCGTCGCCGATCTGGAGCGGGGGAAGGTGAGCCCGGGCCGCGGTCGACTGCTTGCCGAAAGAAGGGTGCTTCCCCACGACCGCTGCGTCCTCGACCGTCACGTCGGCTCCAACGATGGTGTCGGGAGAAACGACCGCCGTGCCGGCGATCTCGCTCATATGCCCCCCTTTGGCCTGGGCGCGTGTCGGAGGCAAGGGACGCTCATACGCGTTCGCGCTCGAGCGAGCGCTGAAGCTCTGTGAGCGCGCGCACGACCGCGACGCCGTCCCGTGCGGCTTCGAACCGGTCTCCCTCGCCACGAACGAGTCCGAGGAAGTGCTCGCACTCGAGACGAAGCGGCTCGTCGTTCGCAATCTTCGGGATCCAGATGTCGCCCGTTCGCGTCTGCCACTCGCCGTAGGTGCCCATGGCCTGCTCCGCAGCCTTGTCGTAGACAGTGACCTTCCGGTCGAGCTCCATGTCGTCGAAGACGGCCATCTTCGCGGCTCCGACGACGGTCATCTTTCGCATCTTGTGGGGGTCGAGCCACGAGAGGTGCATATGCGCGACGATCCCGGACGGGAATTTGAGGTAGCAGAAGACGACGTCCTCCACTTCGCCGAGGAGCGACTCCCCGTGCGCGTGGCACTCGACCGGCTCCTCGCCGACCAGGTGCAGGATGACCGAGAGATCATGGGCGCCGAGCGATCCAAGCGCGTTCTCGTCCTTGCGTATCTGCCCGAGGTTTTGCCGGTTTCCGTAGACGACCAGCACGCGGCCAAGCTCTCCCGAGTCCACGAGTTCCTTCAGCTTGCGTACGCCCGGGTGGTAGAGCAGGAGATGTCCCGGCATGAGCACGAGGTCGCGCTCCTCGGCGAGCCGCACGAGCTCCTCGGCGTCCTCACCCTCGAGCGCCATCGGCTTCTCGACGAAGACGTGTTTCCCGGCCTCGAGCGCCCGCTTGGACAGCGCATGGTGGGTGACGACCGGGGTTGCGAGCACGATTGCCTCGAGATCCGGGTCATTCAGGAGCTCGTCGAGGTCGGCGGTCGTGCGGGCCCCCGGGAACCGCTCCGCGACTCCGGTCCGGTGCTCCTCGTCGCTGTCGCACAGCCAGGTGAGCGTCGCTCCCGGGAGGTCGTCGAAGTTCCGGGCGAGGTTCGGCCCCCAGAAGCCGAGCCCGACCAGGCCGACTCGAACGGTGTCGTCGGTGGTCATCGGCCGGAGATCGTATCGAGGAGGGCCTGGACGATCCGCTCCGACGCATGCCCGTCGCCGTAGAGCGGGGGGTGCTCGCCGGGTGCCGAAGCCCCCGCGACGGCTGCGACGATCGCCTCCGTCTCGGTCCCCACGAGCCGGTTCCACCCGGTCGTGACCGTCTCGGCCCATTCCGTCGACGTGCGGAGCGTGATGCAGGGCACGCTGTACCAGTACGCTTCTTTCTGGACGCCGCCAGAGTCCGTGAGGACGAGCCGGGCCTGGGACGCGAGTGCCGCGAAATCGAGGTATCCGGCCGGGGGTAGGAGGCGTACCGGCCCCGGCAGGAGGACTCCGGCCTTCTCGAGGGCGGTCCGGGTCCGGGGATGGGCGGGGAAAACGATGGGCTCGTCGATGTCCTCCAGCGCCGCGACGACCGAGCGCAGGGGCTCCGGCTCCACGTTGGCCTCCCGGTGGAGCGTGAGGAGGAGGTACGAACCCGGCTCGACACCGGCCCCGGCGAGCGCGTTCGAGCGGTCGCGTGCAAGCGGCGTGAGCCGGAGGTTCGCGTCCATCATCACGTCGCCGACCTGGCGGACACCCTCGATGATCCCCTCCCGGCGGAGATTCTCGACTGCGGCGTCGCTGGGGCAGAAGAGGAGTGTGGAGAGGTCGTCGACCAGCATCCGGTTCAGCTCCTCCGGCATCGATCGGTCGAATGAGCGAAGTCCGGCCTCCACGTGCGCCACCGGGACACCCAGCTTGGCCGCCGCGAGCCCGCCCGCGAGCGTCGAGTTGGTGTCCCCGTACACGAGGGCGGCGTCGGGAACCTCCGCCAGGAGCGCCTGCTCGATGCCGGGCAGCATCCGGCCCGTCTGCTCCGCGTGCGTTCCCGATCCGACCTCGAGCCGGTATTCGGGCTCGCCCAGTTCAAGCTCGTCGAAGAAGATCTGCGAGAGCTCAGGGTCATAGTGCTGACCCGTGTGGAGGACAACCTCGTCGACCTTGTTTCGAAGTGCGAGGGACAGGGGAGCCGACTTGATGAACTGCGGCCGGTTTCCGACGACGGAAAGGATTTTCATGGCGGCGGCGAACACTAACCACCCCATGACTAGACACCTTCTTCGAGCAGGCTTCTCCCTGGCCGCATACGGGCTCAAGACGACGCTCGACGTCCAGTGGTATGTCTCCAGACGCCTGAGCCGGCCCCAGGGGCATCGTTACAATGCCCTGCCCTCGGGCCGTTAGCTCAGCTGGTAGAGCAGGGGACTCTTAATCCCAAGGTCGCAGGTTCGATCCCTGCACGGCCCATCCCCAGATTTCCCTGCAACAAGCCGAGAACCCGGCTGGGCGGTCTCAATCGTGACAATGCGCGCGAGCTGGAGGCACGTCGAGGGCAGGGCTGCGGTCGAAGAACCCGTCTGGCTTCAATGTGAACCCGATCCGCTCGACCGGCATCACCGGCCAGTCTTCCGGCCGCGGGATGTGATGGCTTCCGAACGTGTACCAGAGGACGATGTCCTCGTCCTCGACCGATCGATTCGCTTCCGTCCAGCGCGGTAGCCCATCTCCTCCGCGGTGCTGGTTCGGGTAGTCGCCGGCTGGATACCGCTCTTTCGGATCGAACGGCGTCACCCACAGGTGTTTCCCGAGGAACGCAGCCCGCTCGAGCAGCGAGGCGTCGGGGTGCGCGAATGGCGAGACGTTAGCGCCTGGGACGAGCCGATAGCCGACCGGGTCGCCGAGCGCGTTGGAGACCGAGGGGTTCACGATCTTCCAGTAGCGGGCCGAGGCGGGATCGACGGTCTGTTGCGCGTCGGCCTCGCGGCGGAGCAACGATGCGCTCGCGGAGAAGGCGATTCCGTGCGGATTCTCGGGCCCGCGCCGGGTCCGCTCCGTATGCACCTCGTAGACGCTGTTCCTCTGCCCGTCGATCTCAGTGTCGAGCCGCATGCATAGGAAGTGCTGGTGATTCGGAGCTAGGAGCTGGGGCGCGACGAGCGTGCCGAAGGGCGAGCGCTGTCCCTCCGGCAAGGCGTTCGTGAGCACGATCCCCGTGAGCTTGACCTCGAACTCGATCGACGCGTCCTGGTAGAGGTACCAGTACAGGGCGTAGTCGTAGTTTCCGGCGGTCACGACGAACGAGACGACGAGGCGGCGTGAGCGGCGGACCTCGGCGTGGTCGCTCCCCGCGTCGTAGTGCTTCCAGAGCAGGCCGGCGTCCTCCTCGTGCAAGCAGATCGCATTCCGGATCGTGTAGGGCTCGCCCTGGTCATTACAGAGCTCGACGTCGAAGTACCTGATCTCTCCGAGGCAGTCGCACCCGAGCTCCAGTGAGTTGGTGAGCGGGCCGAGGCCATACTCGCCGATGTCGAAGGCGTTCTTACGGTAGCTCCCCGGACTCGGGTCGCCGTAGGGCACGAGCAACTCGACGCACGAGGCGCGGCGGATGACGGAGCGACGGCGTCCGCGGTCCTGGTAGGCGACATCGTGGAGGACGAGCCCCTCGCGGACTGTGAAACCGATGCGAAAGGTCCAGCGCTCCCAGGTGACCGCCCAGCCGTCGACCTCGAAGCTCGGCCCCTCGGACTGGACGATCTCGAGCGGACGCAGATCGGGGCGGAGGTCGCCCACCTTTTCGGGCAGGTAGTCGCCGGAGGTCGGCGGAAGCGGGACGAACCCGTGGTCCTCGATCCGGACCACCTCCATCGCGTTCAGGTCCACGATCGCGTAGAGGCCTTCGACCGGCCTGGCGTATGGGTTGCCGTCGGGGTGATCCCGAACCCAGCAAGGGGTCCACGCGAGCCGCCTGCCCTCGTCTCCGTCCCCGGAGAACGCTCCGATGCCCCACGCCTCGACGGTGACGAGCTCGGGATCCGTGACACCCCGCTCGGCGAAGGCCGCGCGCATCCTCTCGTCGCGGCGAACTGCGCGCTCGCACGCGGCGAACTCCTCGGGCGTAATCGCCGGCTGGACGTCCGGGACGAACTCCCAGGAGAGAAGCCGGCCTTCGGCCAGGGACACGAGACCCTCATACGTGTGACCCGCGACCGGATCGAGCACGATCGCGAGCGCCTCGCGCGGAGGCGGTGTCTCGTCGGATCCGACAACCTCTTCGCGCGTCGGCTCGCGAAGGCAGATCTCAACGAAGCGCGCCCGGTCCGTGAGGTCGGGCGCCGAGCGGAGCGCGCGGACGGCCTGCTCGAGCTCCGCGGCGGTCAAGGGGTCGGTGGGATGCGTGGAACTCGCGACCTCCGGTGCTCGCTCGACGCGATCCTCGGGCAGCGTCACCGGAGCCCGATCACGCGGCTTTCACCTCGTCCCATGCCTTGAGGTACTCCTGGCGCCGAGCTTGGTAGCGTCGCGGGTGTGTCTTCGGCTCGTCCAGGATGGTCGGGTCGTCGAGGTTGAATGCCTTCACGAGCACGGGGTCGAGCTTCTTGAGGTCCACCTTGGTGTTGGTGTGGCCGTAGCCATACTCGTTGACGAGGAAGACGGCGCTCTCGGGGCTCGCCCAAGCGTCGACATATTTGTGTGCGTGCCGGTAGTTCTTCGTCCCCTTGAGGAGTACGAACCCCTCCGTCCACGAGAGGCGGCCCTCCTTCGGATTCATGTAGACGACGTCGAGCTTCTTCTTTCTCGCGTTGACCCAGGAGCCGGCCCAGGCGAAGGAGATCCAGATATTGCCGCTCGCGATGTCCTGGTCGAGGCTGGTCTGGGAGCTCCAGAAGTGCCGGACGACCTTCTTCTTCTCGATCAGGAACGACTTCATGTCGTTGAGCTCGGCGTCGGGCATGTTCCAAGGGTCATCGATGCCGTTCACGTAGCCCGCGATCACGAGGTTCACGGCGTCGTCGAACCATGAGATCTTTCCGGCATACCGCGGGTCGTAGTGAAGCGTCCACGACTCCTCCGAGATGTCGACCTTGTCGCGACGATACATCAGGGACTCGAAGCCCCAGTCGGTCGGTATGTGGTATTGGACGCCCTGGTACTGCGCCGCTTTCACGAGCGACGGATTCAGGCTCTGGAAGTTCGTGATCAGCGACGTGTCGAACGGCTGGATCAGATCGCCCTTGACCCAGTCCGGAATCCATGGGATGTCCGGGTGGCAGAGGTCGGGTCGGTACCCGCCCAGGCACTTGCCAAGCGCCTGGTCGTCCTGCTCGAGGAACGTGAACTTCGGCTTCTTCTCGAACTCCCTGAGATACGGGCGGTAGAAGGCCGGGAGCTCAAATCCCGCCCACTCGAAGACCTCGAGGTCGCCAGGCTCCTTGTCCAGCGGTGGGTGGCTCGAAGTCTTTGCGGACGACTCCCCGCTTTGCGTGTCGCCGACTCCACAGCCGGCGGCCGTGGCCGTGCCCGCAGCGACGAGCCCGAGCTTCACGAGCTCCCGCCTGGTCAGCGCTCGCGCCGTCGTGTGCTCTTCTGCCGTCATCGCTCCACCTCCGGAGCCGCCTAGCGGTCGATCTTCGCCATAACGTGCTTGATCTGCGTGTAATCCTCGAGCCCGTACAGGGACATGTCTCTGCCGGAGCCCGACTGCTTGAAGCCGCTCCACGGCATCTCCGAGACGAGCGGCAAGTGATCGTTGATCCAGACTGTTCCGAACTGGAGGTTGCGCGCCGCGTTCATCGCGCGGCCGACATCGCGCGTCCAGACCGAGGCCGACAGCCCGTACTCCACGTCGTTCGCCCAAGCAATTGCCTGGTCGTCGTCCTCGAAACGCTGCACAGTGACGACTGGGCCGAAGACCTCCCGCTGGACGATCTCGTCAGTCTGCTCGACGTCGACAACGACCGTCGGAGTGACGAAGAAGCCCCGACCGCCGTTCGAGTCGCCGCCCGTGAGAACGCGGGCCTTGCCATGGCCTGCGGCTCGCTCGAGGAAACCGAGCACTCGCTCCTGCTGCTCGGCGGAGATCACTGGGCCCATCTCGATCTCGTCGTCCGCGCTCGGGTCACCGACCCGGAGGGACTCGACGGCCGGCACAAGCTGGTCGAGCAGCGCGTGGTAGACGCCGGGGCCGGCCACAATCCGGCACGCGGCCGCGCATTCCTGGCCCGAGTTCCAGAACCCGGCGACCTTCACGCCCTCGGCCACCGCGGCCGGATCCGCGTCGTCGAAGACGAGAACCGGCGCCTTGCCACCGAGCTCGAGGTGAACCCGCTTGAGCGTCTCCGCCGCAGCTCTTACGACCTCCTTGCCCGTCGCGACGTCACCTGTCAAGGAGACCATCCGAACACCCGGGTGCCGCACGATCCCGCCGCCGACCGGCTCGCCGTCGCCGGTGATCACGTTGAGGACACCGGGCGGCAGGATCTCGCGCGCGTACTGCGCGAACATGAGCGTCGTGAGCGGGGTCTGCTCCGCCGGCTTGAGGACGCAGGTGTTTCCGGCCGCCAGCGCCGGCGCCACCTTCCAGATTGCCATCATCAACGGGTAGTTCCAGGGCGCGATCTGTCCCACGACGCCGATCGGCTCCCGCCGGATCATGGAGGTGTAGCCGCGCATGTACTCCCCCGCCGCC
>DATLQD010000032.1:0-2631 GCA_035535315.1 Gaiellaceae bacterium | reverse complement strand
CTCTTCGCCGGACAGGACGCTGTCCGCGAAGTGATCGTGCATCCAGGCGAGATGCTCCCAGCGGCTGTCGACGATGCGGTGCGTGTCCCAGGCGGGGATGTCCTGCTGAGGCGTGTGCTCGGTCATGAGCGCAGGGTCGACTTCGTAGATGTGGTCGAAGCGCATCACGACGTCCTCCTTGATCCGCTTCGCCTCGGGAGGCTTTTGCGCGGAGAGCCTGAAACCGATCATTCGCCGTCCTCCTCGTAGGCCTGGTCGAGCAGGTACTTGCCCGGGTTCATGATGTTGTTCGGGTCGAGTGTCCGCTTGATCTTCTTCATGACGTCGAAGCCGCCGCCCAGCTCGAGCGGGACGAGGTCGACCTCGCCCTCGCGACACGAGCCGTGGCAGGCCGAGATCGAGCCGCCGTGCTCGATGGCGATGCGCGCGATCTCCCGCTTCGCATTCACCCAGGCGGCCCAGCTCTCGTCGTCCCACTTCATCTCCCAGATGCCGATGTCGATCTCGGTGAGGTAGTCGCCCCAGGATTTGAAGGCCCCGTTGGTATAGGCGAACATGCCCCAGTCGTCGAACATGTCGAAGCGCTCGCGCAGGCCGGCGGCGACGGCGTGCCACTTCTCGCGAACGGCCGGGAGCTGGGAATAGAGGATCGACGCGTCCTCGCAGTGCCAGCTCATGAGCGCGACCTGGCCGTCCCGGGTCCGCCCGTGCTGAGGCGTCGCGTAGCGATCGTGGCGCGAGGCCCAGTCCCCCTGGGAGATCTCGTCGCCGAGGTAGTGGCTCCCGTTCTCCTTCGCGATCCGCATGATCTGCTTCGCGCCCGCCCGCACCTCGTCCTTCTGGCCGTACATCGCGACGGCGACGACGCCGTTCACCCAGTCGGGCTGCGGGATGTAGGCCTCGTCGTCGCGGCGGAGGTACTTCACCTTCCACTCGTCGAAGAGGACGACTCCCGCCAGCGTCGCGAGGCCCGAGCGAGCGAAGTCACCGGTCGCCTTCCAGGCGTCCTCGTAGTTTCGGTACGCGAAGAAGGCCGAGAATTCCGTCTCGGGCCGCTTGACGAGCTCCAGTGTCGCCTCGGTGACGATCCCGAGCGTCCCCTGGTGGCCCATGAACAGGTGCTTGAGCTGATAACCGCTCGAGGACTTGCGCACCTTCTTCCCGCCGCCGTCCCCGACCCGGATGATCTCGCCGGTCGGGAGGACGATCTCGAAGCTGATGACGAGGTCGCGCGTGTGGCCGTAGCGTCCGCCGATGAGCGACCAGCCGCTCGTGCCGATGCGCCCGCCCACGAGCGAGCACGGGTACGACGCCGGGTTGTCCGGATAGATGAAGCCGAGGGGCTTCAGCTCCTCCGAGAGCTTCAGCATGTTGATCCCCGGCTGGACGGTGACCGTCCGGTCCTCGACGTCGATCTCGAGGATCTTGTCCATGAGCTTGACGTCGACGAGGATCCCGTGCTTCAGGGGAACGGCGCCGTCGGTGAGCCCGGTGCCTCCGGCGCGTGGGACGACGGGGACCCCCGCGCGGTTCGCGAGCTTCACGACCTCGGAGACCTGCTCCGCCGAAGTCGGGAGGACGACGGCCTGCGGGATGAAGTCCACCCACTTGTGCTTCGGGAAGGGCGAAGGGACGCGCGCGCGGTTGAAGAGCGCGGAGCGCCCGGTGAAGACGTGATCCTCGCCGCAGATCGCGACGAGCTCGTCTACCAGGGTGTCGGGAAGAGCTGCAACGGCCATGTCACACCTCGAATCCGGCCGCTTCGGCCACGAGCTCGAAGATGTCGAAGACCTCAATTCCCTGCGCCTTGCCCTGCTCCGTGAGCGGGCGCTCCGACCACGGACATGCGGAGACGAGAGTGGTCACGCCCTCGAGCGCCGCGGCTTTCTCCACCCGCCGGCGGCTGATCTCGGCCGTGAGCTCCGGTTTCTCGGTCGCGAGGTTCGAGCCGGCGCCGGAGCAGTACGACCACTGCGTGACGTGGTCGACGTCCACGAACGTGAGCCCGGGGATGGCCCGGAGGATCTCCCGGGGAGACTGCCATTTGCCGAGGCGCTTGTTCAGGCGGCACGGGTCGTGGTAGGTGACCGTGAGCTCGACCGGGTTCGTGAGCTTCAGCTTCCCGTCACGGATGAGCTCGGCGATCAGGTCGACGCCGAGGACGATCTCGAACTCGTCGAAGTTCTCGTCGAGGGTGGGGTAGTACTCGATGATCGTGATGTAGTCGTGCGGGTCGAGGCAGATAATTCGCTTCGTCCCCGTCTTGCGCCAGTCGATCATGTTGTGCTCGGCCATCTTGTGGGCGATGTCGACGTAGCCGGTCTCCCACATGGGCCCTCCGCAGCACCACTGCTGGCTCATGAGGCCGAACTCGATTCCCGCGGCGCCGAGGAGGAGCGCCACCGCGCGAGGAACCGAGGGCCGGTAGAAGGCGGCCTCGCAGTCCGCGAAGAGGACGGTCTCGCCGCCGGTCGGAAGGTCGAGGCCGGCTGCCCAGGCGCGAACCTTGTCTCCTGAGGTCTCCGTCCGCCACCCGAGGACCGGCTCGTTGCCCCAGCGGTCGGTGAGGTCGGCCCACCGCTTCCAGTTCTCCTGGTGGACGCCTTCCTGCACCGCGAGCGTTCGCATCGC
>DATLQD010000031.1:0-11529 GCA_035535315.1 Gaiellaceae bacterium | reverse complement strand
CATGCCGTCCGTGGAGGCGTCAGAGGCGACGACGATCTGGAGTCGAGCCGGCGGGTAGTCGAGCTCGAGCAGGTTCCGGAGCCGGTCCTCGATCACCGCCTCCTCGTCGTGAGCCGCGACGATCAGCGTCACGCCCGGAACATTGTCCCGAGCCCGAACGGGCTTAGGCCGCTTCCGCGCGAGGACCGTTGCGGCGAGCGGGTAGCCCACGTGCGTCCACGCAAGCGCTCCCGCGCTCGCCCAGAAGACTGTTTTCAGGAGAGGCACGGAGAGTAACCCTAGATGGTTGACCATCTAGCTCCGCCGCCTCCGAATCGAGCGGGCCTGGAAGCGGAGGCCCGCCCTGCTACGAGCCCCGGTAAGCCTCGATCAGGACCTCGGCGACCTCCGGGCGGGAGAACTCGGCCGGGGGAAGCTCCCCGTTCGAAAGCATCTCGCGCACCTTCGTCCCCGAGAGGAAGACGTGGTCTTCGCCCGAGTGGGGGCAGGTCTTCGCCGACGCCATCTGGTTGCACACCTTGCACCAGAAGGAGTGCTCGAAGAACATCGGCTCGATGTCGAGCTCGTGCGGCTCGAACTCGTCGAAGATCAGCTGAGCGTCGTAGGAGCCGTAGTAGCTCCCGACGCCCGCGTGGTCACGGCCGACGATGAAGTGTGAGCAGCCGTAGTTCTTGCGGCAGATGGCGTGCCAGACGGCTTCGCGGGGTCCGGCGTAGCGCATAGCCGCGGGGAACGCCGAGACGACGACGCGATCCTTCGGGTAGTAGCCGTCGACCAGCACCTCGTAGGCCTTCACCCTCGTGGCCGCGGGAACGTCGTCCGACTTCGTCTCCCCGACCAGCGGGTGAATGAGGAGCCCGTCCACCGTCTCGAGCGCGCATTTGGTCAGGTACTCGTGGGCCCGGTGGATGGGATTCCTGGTCTGGAACCCAACCACGCGCTTCCAGCCGCGCTCGGCAAACACCGCGCGCGTCTCGGCGGGATCCTTCGCGAGCTCGGGAAACGAGGACTCAACACGATCGAAGACCGTCACGCGCCCAGCCAGGTAGCGGTCGTGCTGGGCATAGAGTCGCGCGACGCCCGGGTGGTCCTCCTCGGTCGTCCGGAAGCAGCGCTCGGCCTCACGCTCCTTGTCGTACTCGTAAACCTCCTCGACATCGAGGACGGCGAGCTGCCGGCCGGACTCGTTCGCGAGGACGACCCGGTCGCCTTCGGGCGCCGCGGAAACAGCAAGGCAGACGGGGAGCGCCCACGGCAGCCCGCCGGCCAGGCGCATCTCGTCCACGACGCGCTCGTAGTCCTCGTGGCCCATGAATCCCGTGAGCGGGGAGAGAGCGCCGCAGGCGAGCATGTCGAGATCGGAGACCTCACGAGAGGTGAGCGTCACGACCTCGAGCGAGTCGAGGTCGTCGGGCCGCTCGCCAGTCGCGTCGACGAGCTCGCCGCCGTGCGGGCAGATCAGCTGCAGATCGGTCGTCGTGCTCATATCCGAAGACCCCCGCCCTGGGAGGGGACCCGCACTCCCGCCTCAAAAAATAAGGGAAGAGACCGCGCCCATGTGTGCGGAGACGTGCCGGTTTCCACCCTGGTGCGTGGCGAATCTCCGCGTGGGCGCGTCACGCCTTCATCTCCGCGTACAAGAGGCCCATCTCCTCGAGCTTCTGCAGCACGATGCGGGCGCTCTCCTCCGGTTCGTGCTCCTCTGTCTTCAGCACGATCTCAGGGCTGGACGGCACCTCGTACGGATCCGAGACGCCAGTGAACTCCTTGATCTCACCCTTGAACGCCTTCTCGTAGAGGCCCTTGACGTCGCGCCGGGCACACTCCTCGACGGTCGTGTCGACGAAGACCTCGACGAACGTCCCGTGCTCCTCGACCATGTCTCGGGCTTTCTGGCGCGTCTCCTCGTACGGGGAGATCGCCGAAACGAGAACGACGGCACCCTGACGCGTCAGGCGCGAAGCCACCCAGCCGATGCGCTCGATATTCGTGTCGCGGTCCTCCTTCGAGAAACCGAGGCCCTTCGAGAGGCGCGTCCGGACGACGTCACCGTCGAGATACTCGACGAGCCGTCCGCCTTCCTCGAGCTGGGGGCCGACGAGCTCGGCGATCGTCGTCTTCCCCGCGCCCGAAAGGCCCGTGAACCAGAGAGTGAATCCGTTCCTCATCCTGTCCTTTCTTCGATATGGATGCCGCACTCGAGCTTGTCCGAGCCGGCCCAGCGGCCGGCTCGCTCCTCCTCGTCAGGCCGGATCGGGCGGGTGCAGGGAATGCACCCGATCGACCTGTACCCGGCTTCGTGCAGCGGGTTGTACGGAATGTCGTTCGCGACGATATAGCTCCAGACTCGCTCTTCGTCCCAGTCAGCCAGCGGTTGGATCTTCCAGACCCCGTAGCGCTCCGAGCGCTCGACCTTCCGCGCGTTCGCACGGGACGGCGACTGGTCACGACGGATGCCAGAGATCCAGGCGTCGTATGGATCGAGCGCCCGGATGAGCGGCTCGACCTTGCGGATGTGGCAGCAGCGATCGGGATCCGACTCCCAGAGGTTCGGCCCTTCCTGGTTGTGCTGCTCCGCCACAGTGATGATCTCCGGCCGGATGAGGTTCAGGTCGTAGCGCGCCACGAGCGCCTCGCGGGTTTCGTAGGTCTCCTTGAAGAAGAGGTGTGTGTCGAGCTCGATCACGTCGATCCCGAGCCCGAGCTCGGACACGAGGTGGACGAGCACCGAGGACTGCTTCTGCCAGGAGCACGTAAGGCAAAGCCGGTCTCCGAACTCGTCGTTGGCCCAGCGGAGGACGTCTTCCGCCGGCATGGCCTCGATCTGCGGCTCAGTCAGCGACAGGCAGCTCATCGAGCAAGATCTCCTTCAGGGTGTCGGCCCGGAGCCCGAGCCTGAGCGTCTCGAGCGGGATGACTTCCTCCGGCGGGATGTTGCCGAGGTTCACCTCGGGGCCGAAGTGCTTCACAAAATATGCCTGCGAGGCCTTGGTGGGAGCTTCGAAGATGATGTCGCCGAGGTCGATTTCGTGGACGATCTCGTCGATCAGGCCGGTGCGCATCTCGCCGGTCGGGCGGAAGATCCCGGCCGTGCCGCCCTCGCGGCCCTCGGTGATGACCTTCCAGGCGCCCGCCTCGAGCTCCTCCTTCATCCACTGGACCCACTGGTAGGGGGCGAAGACGACCTCGGAGTCCTTCGAGCCGACCTCCGAGAGGACGACGAAGTCGCGCGCGAGCTCTTCGATCAGCTCCAGCTTTCGCTCGCGCGGGATGTCGATCGTCCCGTCGGAGACCTCGACATGCGAGAACCGGTTCTCCGTCAGCCAGCTCCGATACTGATCCAGCTTGTTCCGAGCGATCACGGCCTCGAAGAGCGTCCCGCCGCAGACCACCGGCGTCTCGAAAGAGCGGTAGAGGGAGATCTTCTTCTCGAGGTTCTTCGTGACGTAGGACGTGCCCCAGCCGAACTTGACAACGTCGACGTACTCGCCGCCGGTGTCGAAGAGGCCTTCGATGTCGCGAAGGTTGAGCCCCTTATCGATGACGTGCGTGAGCCCGTGCGTCCGCGGCTTCGGGGAGCGGGCCGGCACGTCGAGGAAGCCGTTCGAGTCGGTAGAACCGTTAGAGCTTGGCATAGATGTCCTCCAGTCGCCGGTGAGCCTCCGCCTGGACGTCGTGGTAGAGCGATCCCCCGTGTGAGTCGATTCCGACGGTCAACGGACCGAAGTCCTTGACCCTGAACTTCCAGAGGCACTCGGGCATCAGATCCTCCCATTCGACCTCCTCGATCGCCTCGATCTGGGTCGTCTCGAGCGCCGCGGCCCCGCCGACGATCGCGAAGTAGACCATCCCCAATCGCCGCATCGGCTCGATCGCATCGTCAGGGAGACCGCCCTTGCCGCAGATCGCGCGCACGCCGTAGTCCTGGCCGAGCGCCTCGGTGAAGCGCACCATGCGGGCGCTCGTGGTCGTCCCGATGCACATTTTCTCGTAGCTCCCGTCGGTGAGCTTCCGGACACCCGGTGCCGTGTGAAGAAGCAGCGCGCCGGTCAGGTCCATCTCGGGACGCTGTCCCTGGTCGAACATCCGGATCTGGGTCCGGTCGCGGATGCCGATGATGTGCCCGTCGACCGTGACGGCGTCGCCGGCACGGAGCTCGCGGATCTGCGCCTCGTCGATCGGGAACGTGAGCCGGTGGTCGGCCATCACGCCTCCCGGTCGTAGTCGACGTCGCCGTCCGGGCCGATGTGGGCGCTCGCCCGCCGGGCCGCCCAGCACTGGTAGTTCACGGCCACGGGATTGAGCGTCATGTGGGTGTCTGCGTGCTCGATGTGGCACTGAAGCACCGTGACGTCACCCCCGAGCCCCATCGGGCCGATCCCGGTCTCGTTCAGGAGGTCGTAGAGCTCGTCCTCGAGCTTCGCCACCTCCGGATCGGGATTCCTCGTCCCGACCGGGCGGGCGATCGCCTCCTTCGCGAGGTGCATCGCGTAATCGGCCGAGCCCCCGATGCCGACGCCGACGATCCCGGGCGGACAGGGCTTTCCGCCCGCGTTCACGATGGAGTCGAGGACGAATCGCTTGATCCCCTTCACGCCTTCGGCGGGGATGCACATCTTCAAGAAGCTCATGTTCTCGGAGCCGGATCCTTTGGGAACGCACTTGACGTCGAGGCCGTCCCAGCCGGCGACGAAGTCCCAGTGGACGATGGGTACCCGGTAGCCGACGTTCTGGCCGGTGTTCTCACGCGTCAGCGTGTGGACGGTGTTCGACCTGAGTGGGTGCTCGATCGTCGCCCGCTCCGTGCCCTCGTAGAGCGCCTCGTAGATTCGAGCCGGATGGAGGGGAAAGTGCTCGCCGACGCGGCAGTAGTAGACCGCGATCCCGGTGTCCTGGCAGACGAGGTTCTTCTCGTCGTCGGCGACGGCGACGTTCTTGATGATCGTGTCGAGCACCCGCTGGCCCGGCGTCGAGGTCTCGCGGGCGCGCGCCGCGACGAGCGCGTCGCGCAGATCCTGAGGAATGTCCTTGAGCGCCCAGACGTAGAGGTAGGCAGCGGCGTCGGCGACGACCGCCTGGATATCGGTGGCTACGGCGTTCATGTCCTCGCTTTCTCGGCTGCGGCCCGGCCCGCGCGGCGACCGAAGACGCAGCACTCGAGCAGGGAATTGCCCATCATTCGGTTCCGGCCATGCGTGCCGCCGGCGATCTCGCCACAGGCGTAGAGGCCGTCGACCGTCGTCTCGGCGTGCTCGTCGATCACGAGCCCGCCGTTCTGGTAGTGGAGGACCGGGTACGTGAGGATCCGGTCGGTGAGAGGGTCGATCCCCGCTGACCGATATCGGCGCAACATGTACGGAAGCGAGACCTCGGCGTCTTCCTCGGCGATCCTCGTCGTGTCGAGCCAGACCGCGGGCCGTCCGTCCGGCGTCTCGACGCCCTTGCCCTTCTCCACCTCGTCGAAGATCGCCTGGGAGACCTCATCGCGCGGGCCGAGGGAGTCCGTGAACTCCTCGCCGTCGGCGTTCAGGAGGACAGCGCCGTAGGCGCGCGTGGTCTCGGGAATCGAGTAGCCCTGCGTGTTTTCGGGCCACGCGCCTCCGTTCGGGTGGTACTGGAGCGCGTCGAGGTCTCGGGTTTCCGCATCGAGCTCGACGGCGAACCTCGTCACCTCGCCCGTCGCTCCCGGATGGTTGGTCGAGAGCTCTCCGCGCTCCTCGGCCTCGCGGTAACAGCGGCCCCCGGCCGAAAGGACGATCGTGCCGGCCTCGAGCTCGACCTCCACATCGTCCTTGCGCCGGCAGGTCGCCACCCAGCCCGCCGCGCTCTGCCTGAGCCCGACGAGGGGATGATGCGGAAGGGCCGTGCCGCTCGAGGCCTGGAAGGCCTCTCGAAGGGCGGTCGTGATGGCAAGTCCGGTCCGGTCACCAACCTGGAGCAGGCGGGCGCGGCTGGCTCCGCCGCAGCGGGCCAGGCGGTAGCCGCCGTTCTGGCGCGTGAACTCGACGCCGTTCGCCTCGAGCCAGTGGATCGTGCCGGGCGCCTCGGTCGTCAGGATGCGGACGAGGTCGCGGTCGGCGGTCTCGTGCGAGCTCCGCCAGACGTCCTCCGCGTGGAGGTCGGGCGAGTCGTCGTCGTTGAAGGCCGCCTGAATGCCTCCCTGGGCCTTGGCCGAGTTGCAGGACTGGAGAGCGCCCTTCGTCGCAACAGCGACGCGTGCGCCGGCCCGTTCGGCCGAGACGGCAGCCGCAAGCCCTGAGGCACCGCTGCCGATTACGAGCACGTCGAAATGAGCGGTGTTGGCCACGAGCGGATCCTACCAGCAAATCACTAATCGCAATCATATGAAGAACTTATGATCGCTGCGAGCCGTATCGGCCGCTCTCAAGGGGAACCGGAGAGCTGTCGATATCTGGCTCGTGACACTCAAAGGCCTCGGACTCGTCTCGCTTCTGATCACCCTCGCAATCGGCGGCTACCTCTACGCCCAGCAGGCGAAGACGTTCGGGCCGACCTCCGAGGTGGTCACACAGGCCGAGGCTCAGGCCAGCGCCGGCGTCGCAGCCACGAACTTCCAGGCCGCTGCGCCGGTCCTGCAGGACTGGCTGGCCGAGCACGGCACCTATGCCGGAGTGACGTTACCGCCGGGCTACGGAGTCACGGTCGCCCGCGCGGACGCCGTTTCCTACTGTCTCCAGGCCGGCACCGGCGTCGCCGTCCAGCACCAGGTCGGTCCCACCGGGCAGGTCCTGCCCGGCGCCTGCTAGCTCGGCCCGCTCCCCGTCGCGGAGACCCGGCAGGAGGTAGAGGAAGCCGAGGATGATGACTGCGGAGAGCGCACCCGCTCCCACCAGCGTCTCCCTTGCTCCGACCGCGTCCGCGATCGGCCCCGTGAGTGCCAGCGAGACGGGGATGAGCCCGATCGACACCATCCAGTCGAGCGACGTGACGCGGCCGAGGAGCTCGCGCGGGACGCGGAGCTGCATGAGCGTCATCCAGACCACCATGCCGGCCGTCGCGACCGCCCCGGAGAAGAACGCGGCGGCCATCGCCTGCCAGAGCGTCGTCGCGAGCCCGTACACCATCACCGCGCCGGAGCTCCCGGTCCACGCGAGGTACATGAACGTGATGTGACGCCGCGGGATCTTCCGGTGCCCCATGACGAGGGCAGCGAGGACTGCCCCGAGGCCGCCCGCGGCGAAGACGAGGCCGAGATCGCCGGCACTACCGCCCAGTTCGTTCTTCACGATGTACGGGACGAGCACCTCCCAGGGGCCCCAGAAGGCGAGCAGCGACACCGCGGCCGCGAGCAACGTTCCCCAGAGCCACTTCTGGGAGCGCACGAAGCGGAAGCCCTCCGCCACCTCGCGCAGCACGTTCCGGTTCTCCCGCGTCGGAAGCGGCCTGGCGGCGATGCCGAGGATGCAGAGGGTCGAGACGGCGAACGTGCCCGCATCCAGCAGGAAGGCTCCGCCGGTCCCGATCGTGGCAATCGCGAGCCCGCCCACGGCAGGACCGGCGAACTGCGACGCGAGGGGGCGAACGACCATGTCGATCGAGTTCGCTTGCACGAGCAGGCTCCTGGGGACGATGTCCGGCACGAGCGCGCCGAAGGCCGGGGCGAAGAGCGCTTCGCCGGCTCCGTAGACGGCCACGAGCGGGAGCAGGAGGCCGAGCGAGAGCTCGCCCGTGACCGCCAGGACTCCGATGGCTCCGATCGCAGAGCCCCGCACGAGGTCCGAGAGGATCATGATGCGCCGACGGTCGAAGCGGTCGCTGACGACCCCGCCGACGAGGAGGAAGAGGAAGAGCGGCAGGGTCCAGGCGATACCCACCACCGCGAGCGCGGTGGGAGCGTTGGAGAGCTCGTAGACCTGCCATGCAATCGTCACGAAGTAGATGCCGTCGCCGAGGAGGGAAACCGTCATCCCGGCCCAGAGCAAGGCGAAGTCCCTGATCGCCAGGGGCCGGAGCATGCCGAGCGCAAAGCGGGAAGTCTCGCCCGTGCTCATTCCGTCCACGGCCCGTCCGAGGGCTTCCTGAAGCTCCGCGCTAGGCGGCGCCACTTGCGACGCTCGTCCGCGGAAGCCCGCGCGTCCAGCTTCCTGGCGTGGAACTGCTGTTCGTTCCCGAGCTTTCGATAGCTCGCGAGCCGCTCGGGGTCGAGCGTCCCGCTCTCGACGGCCGCCAGCACGGCGCAGCCCGGCTCGTTCTCGTGCGCGCAGTCGTTGAAGCGGCACTCCGCCGCGAGCTCCATGATCTCTCCGAACGCCGACGCCGTGCCCTCGCCGTCGCCCCAGAGACCGAGCTCCCGGAGCCCCGGCGTGTCGACGACGAGTCCTCCCCCGGGAAGGACGAAGAGCTCGCGGTGCGTCGTCGTGTGGCGGCCCTTGCCGTCGGATCGGACTTCCCTTGTCTCCTGCTCCTCGGTGCCGAGCAGGCGGTTGACGAGCGTCGACTTCCCGGCCCCGGACGGCCCCAGGAACGCCCCGGTTCGGTCACCGGCGAGGTAGGCGCGGATCTCCTCCACTCCCTCCCCCGTGACAGTGCTGACCGCGTGCACAGGGACTCCGGCCGCAACGGCCTGGGCGTCCGCCACCGCCCCTGCCACCTGTGCGGCGAGGTCCGCCTTCGTGAGGACGACGACCGGCTGGGCACCGCTGTCCCAGGCCGCCGCCAGGAACCGTTCCAACCGGCGCAGGTTGGGCTCGCCGTCGAGGCCGGCGACGACGAAGAGGATGTCGACGTTGGCGGCAAGCACCTGCTCCACGGTGGCTCGGCCGGCCGCCTTGCGAGTGACCGCCGTCCTCCGTTCGAGCACGGCCTGAATAGTGACGGTTCCCGTCCCGGGCTCGAGCGCGACCCAGTCACCTACAACCGGGTGGCCTGCGGCACCGGACTCGCGCCAAAGCCGCCCGGCCGCCTCGGCGCGAACCTCGCCCTCGGTGGTGGCGACGAGGTGAACCCCGCGGAGCTGCGTGCTGACGCGACCGGGTACGAGGCCGGCCGCTGCGTGAGGCGCGAATTCCACCTCGCGATCGTCGTCCCAGCCGAGGCGGGCAAGGTCGAAAAGAGCGTCTGTTCCAGAGTTCAAGCGGATCTCCTTGGGTTCGCAGGTCGTGGTTCGACGCGGCCTGCGCAGCCCTGGCGGTTCAGATAACGGGAGAAGCCGCTAGGTGAGCATGCGGAGGCCGCTACTCGGTCGATGCGCGTCAGCGTCCATCTGTTCGGCCTCCTCTCGTCGTACTGGTGTCGTTCGTTCCGTACGTATTCAGCCTAGCGGACGGCCCGGCCCGTTGTCAGCCCCCGAGGCCCCCGAAGAACGCAAACGGATTCTGCGGAGCCACTTCCCAGGCCATCTGGCCACCAGGCTCGACCTCGATGCGGCTTCCGGCAGGCGTCTCGCTCCGGAGGCGCTCTGCCAGCGCGCGCGCCTCGTCCTCGTTGACCGCGCCGACGAGGAGGAAGCTCGAGCGGCGGATGACCGGGGTGCCTTCCCGCTCGAGCCGCTCGGCCAGCCTCACGGTGTCCTCGTGGGATGGAAGCACAGCCCGCACCTCCCAGGCGGCATGCCCGGTCGCAGCCGACTCAGCCGCCTCGTCGGCCTGGAGCCGCTCGTGCTCTGCCTGCCACTCCTCATCCGACGTCGGGAGCGGAACGGACGCGTCCTCCCAGCGTTGCTCGACGGGATGCCAGCGGGTCAGCGACACGTCCGCGTCGAAGCCCAGCTCCGCGAGACGCTCCTGGACGAGCGCGTTCACCTCGCGCGCCCGCTCCTCCGTGTCCGCGTAGAGGAAGACGTTCCCCTCGTCTTGGCTGACGACGACCCGCTCGCCGACCCGAGCGCGATGTGCGTCCTCGAGCTCGAGCTCGCTGAGGGCGTTCACCAGCCCGACCGCGTTCCCCGCTTCGGCCAGCTCGACGGTGAGTCGCCAGTCATCAGCCATGTCGAGAATCTAGCGGCGTACCCTCGACCGTGGAGCCGCTATCCTCGCGAACCCCGATGCGCTGGCTTCTGAAAGCGAGCTTCCAGAAGGCGCTGAGCTCGTTGCCCGCGTCGCACGAGCTCAACTACGTGCTCCAGCGAAGAGTGATGCGGACGCTCCCGGGCGGCCGGGCCTCTCTGCTCCGCAAGTTCACGCGGGCAAAGGCTCACCACGACGCTTTTCTCGCGCACGGCGGGTCGGGGAAGCCCGAAGCCACGTTCTACGAGTTCGGAGCCGGCTGGGACCTGGCTGTCCCGCTTTCCTACTACGCGCTCGGAGTCGACCGACAGACACTTGTCGACATCCACACGAACGTTCGCCTCGAGCTGGTAGGCCACGTCCTAGAACAATTCCGCTCTGAGAAGCCTGAGCTCGAGCGAATCGCGGGCCGGCCCGTCCGCCTCCCCGAGTCCGCGGGCCTGACGGCCGTGGCGGATCTCGAGCACCGCTTCGGCATCCGCTACCTCGCTCCATGCGACGCGCGTGGCACCGGGCTCCCGCCCGAGTCGTTCGACTTCATCTCCAGCACGAACACCTTCGAGCACATCCCCGAGGTGGACGTGGGCCTCGTACTCGCGGAGTGCAGAAGGCTCCTGCGGCCCGACGGGATCATGAGCGCCCGGATCGACCTCCAGGACCATTACTCCTACGTCGACCGGAGCGTCTCCCGGTACAACTACCTCCGCTTCTCCGAGCGGGCCTGGCGGCTTGCGAACTCATCCGTCCATTTCCAGAACCGACTCCGTTACCCCAATTACGTCCGGTTGGCTCGGGAAGCCGGCCTCGAGGTCGTATCCGAGACCTTGTCGCGCCCGTCCGCAGAGGATCTCGAGACGTTGCGCGCAATCCCGCTTGGGCCGCGCTTCAAAGGGCGCTACTCGCTCGAGGAGCTCGGCGTGAAGACGGTCACGCTCGTGGCGCGACCGGTCACCACAGATCCCGCAAGAGCTCGGTGATCTCCGCGCCGGTCGCGGGACGGGGATTCGCCCGCGCTCCGGCCCGCCCGGCCGCCTCGGCGCCAACCTCGCCCAGGTCCTCCTCACGAACACCGAGCTGGCGTAGCCTTCGGAGGCCACCAAGGGCGGCCAACTCCTGGAGGCGAGATGCCGGGTCGTCATTTCCGATCGCCGTGCCGAAACGAGCGATCTCTGCTGCGGCGACAGGCTGATTGAAGCGGAGCGCCGCCGGAAGGCAGACGGCGTTCGCCGCGCCGTGCGCGATCCCGTAGCGGCCGCCGAGCGCCTGCGCCATCGCATGGCCGAGCCCGAGCCCCGCACCGGCGAGCGCCGCCCCGGCGTGCATGGCCCCCTCGAGAAGCTCGCGCCGCGCGTCCCTGTCCTCTCCGTCCGCAACGACGGTCGGCAGCGCCCGCGTGATGAGGCTCGCTCCGGCGAGCGCCTCCTCGTCGGCGCCTGCGTTCCGGCCCTCGACATAGAGCGCCTCGGCGCAGTGTGCGAGGGCGTTCATCGCCGTTCCGACGGTCTCCGCGATCGGGAGCGTCACCGTGAGCTCCGGCTCATAGACGATCCCCTCGACGCGTCCC
>DATLQD010000030.1:0-27567 GCA_035535315.1 Gaiellaceae bacterium | reverse complement strand
CGGCGGAGGACCTGTTTCCAGGGTGAGGCGGAGCGCGTCTTCTGCAACCAAAAGACGGGCGGGAGGTATCGGGAGGAGCACTTCACGGAGGCTCTGAGAGCCGCCCTGGCCGCCGCGAAGGTGGAGGGGTACGTGCGGCCCTTCCATGACCTCCGCCACACGGCAATCACAAACGACGCGGCGGCGGGCTCGAGCCCGATCGCCGTCATGGCGAAAGCGGGCCACGCGACCATGACGACAACGAAGCGGTACCTGCACCTGGCCGGCGTCGTCTTCCGCGACGAGGCGGCGGCACTCGAGCACAGGCTCCTGGGCGGAGAACTTTCTACCGAACTTTCTACCGACCTGAGAGAACCTGAGAGAACCCGGCAGACGTGAGAGCGCCTAACCATGCGGGTTCCCGCCTGAGCGAACTAGCAAGGCGAGAAGATGAATCTGTGCCCTTGTGGGGCGCGGGGGGATCCGGGTGTCGAGTGTGGCTGCTCTCCGCAGCGGCTCTCCGCCTACCGGGAAAAGGTGTCTCGCGCGCTTCTCGACCGCTTCGACCTCGTAGTGCATCTTCCGCGCGCCCCCGCGCGGGAGTTCGAGCAGGGACGGGGCGAGTCGTCGGCGGACGTCCGGGTGCGGGTCGAGAAGGCGGCGGCCCGCTTGGTGGAGAGACGTCCGCGCTTCCAGCCTGCCTCCGACGAGCTCCTCGCACGTGCGGTCGACACGCTTCCCCTCTCGGCACGAGGTCGATCGCGAGTCCGCCGTGTGGCACGGACCGTCGCTGCACTCGCCGGCGACGCAGAGGTAGCGCCGGTACACCTCGCCGAGGCTCTGTCCTACAGGACACCCACGGAGGTCGCGGTCGCGGCGTGAGCTCGGTCTCGATCAGCCGACGGAGCACGGCGTACCCAACGCTCCTCCGCGAGCTCACGGACGCGCCCTTCCACCTGTACCTGCGAAAGGGTGAGCCTGAGCTCCTCTCACGCCCTTCGGTCGCGATCGTGGGCGCCCGGAGCTGCTCCGCCTACGGCGCTCAGGTCGCCCGGATGCTGGGTCGTGAGCTCGCGGGGGCGGGCCTCGTGGTCGTCAGCGGGCTTGCCCGTGGCATAGACGGCGAGGCTCACCGGGGCGCCCTCGCAGCCGGAGGGGTCACGGTGGCCGTGCTCGGGTGCGGAGTCGACCGAGACTATCCCGCCCGCCATGCGGAGTTGGCTGCCCGCATCGTGGAGGCCGGCGAGATCGTCTCGGAGTACGAGCCGGGCATCGAGCCGGCCCCGTGGCGCTTCCCGGCGCGGAACAGGATCGTCGCAGGGCTGACGCTCGCGACCGTGGTCGTCGAGGCGCGCACGAAGTCGGGCGCCTTGATCACTGCCGACTTCGCGTTGGAGCTCCACCGAGAGGTCTTCGCTGTTCCCGGCGAAATCACGTCCGCCCTCTCGGCCGGCACCAACGACCTCCTGAGGCAGGGCGCAGTTCCGCTTCTCTCAGCGCGGGACGTGCTCGACGTGCTGGGCCTCGAGTTGGCGTCCCGGCCACCCTCCGGCACCGCAGTCTCCTCGGCTGCCTCAGCGGTGCTGCGGCTGCTCGCGGACGGTGCGCGCGGCACGGACGACCTAACGCGGAAGTCGGGACGCGAGAGTGGGGAAGTCGCGGCAGCCCTCGTGGAGCTCGAGCTGGCCGGGCTGGCGGCGCACGCGGATGGTGTTTACCGGGTGGTGGGGACGGTGTAACGATCGCCCACAATACGAGGGTCAGTCCGGAAAGCTGTCCGGATCGTCCACGGCCCGCCGGTGGAGTTGGTCGTCGATATTCCTTCCGGTCACGACGAGCACCACGGGGCCGTCGAGCTCCTCGATTTGGCCGAGCGAGGCCAGGGCTGCCGCCGGGGACCCTTCGACGCGGATCCCGGCGCGGTCGAAGGCCCCGACGGCTCTCGCGATCGCTCGCTCCGAGACGAGGAGCATGCGGCTTGCGACCTCGCCGAGAACCGAGACCGCGAATGGGATCGCGACGCGCACCGCCATCCCGTCTGCGAACGTGGCGGAGCGGTCCGACTCGACCGGGCCGCCGGCCTCCCAGCTCTCGGCCATCACCGGCGCCTCCTTCGCGGCCACTCCGATCCTGAGCCCCTGCGGGCACCTTCGGCAGAGCTCGATGCCGATCCCGCCGAGGAGGGCGCCGTTCCCCACCGGTACGACGACGGCGGCCGGGGGCTCTTCCAGCTGCTCCAGGATCTCGGCTCCGATCGCGCCGTAGCCCTCGTACTGGGACTGCTCGGCCCCGTCCTCAAAGAAGGGCAGGTGGTTCTCGGCTGCGTACTCCGTGCCTGCGAGCTTGGCCTGGTCGAGATCGCTCCCCGTAGCGCGTACGTCGGCGCCGAAGCGCTCGATGATCGCAAGCTTTTCACGACTCGCCGACGCGGGCACGTAGACGATCGCGCGCAGCCCGAGCCTCTCCGCCGCCCAGGCCGTCGCAGCGCCGTGGTTCCCGGTCGACGCGGTGACGACGGTTTTCGCGCCGCCCTCCCGGTACTCCTCGAGCGTGGGGAGCGCCCCGCGCCACTTGAACGCTCCGAGCTCGTGCACGTCCTCGCGTTTCAGGAAGAGCTTTCTGCCGGGCGCGAGGCTCTCGGGAGCCAGCTCGAGCGGTGTTGGGTTCACCCGAACAGAGCCGTCGGGTTCTCGGTCATGACCACGTCTTTGACAGCATCGCCGAATCCGATGAGCGCCTGCAGGGTGGGCCGGGGGTCGACCACGGGAACATCGCTCCCGTAGAGAAGCGCGCGAACGCCGTAGGTCGAGAGGCAAAGTTCGAGCGCGCGGTGGCCGTATGACGCGGTGTCCAGGAAGACGTTCGTGTCGAGGAGACTTTGCGCCTCCGGCCCACCTCGCCCTCGGAGCCGCTCGAGCTGGAACGGTGCACCGCCGCCCAGAATCGCGAACACGACCGGCACGCCCGGTGCCGCTTCCGGCCCCTGGTTGATCCACCACGCGAACGCGGCCTGCATCTGAGCCGTGTAGTCGACAACGGCCGTCCACCAGGGCGGTGCGTCGGTCGGCACGGGCTCGGGCGGGCCCGGGTGGATGAAGAGCGCCTGGCCGGCGTCGGCGAGCTCCGACGCGAGCCCGGCCACGCCTGCGATGAGCCGCCGGCCGGAGACGCACGCGCCGGCATACCCCGGGCGGCACTCGCCGCAGGCGAATGCCCGCAGGCGCCCCCGGGACTCTCCCGCCAGCCGCTCGATCCCCTCATGGAAGGCAACGGCGAGCTCGCGCGCGGACTCCCAGCCCATGGTGGGCGGAAAGGAGACGATCGCCACGTCGACCCCGTCTCGGTCGAGTTGCTCGAGCCGCCGGTCGAGCCGATGGGCGTCAAGATCGATCTCGAAGCGGCCCTCGGCCAGTTCCAGCATCGAGCCGCGAATGCGAGGCATCTCCCGGCGGTTTGCCAGCGCCGCGATGAGCTCTTCCGGCCACAGGTGTTGGTGCACGTCGAAGCTAGGCATAGATGGTTGGTCGGTAATTGGCGTGCCTGCGGGGACGGGCCAGACCAAGCCAGGGTGCGGCATCTTCCGCAGGCAAGGCTAGAAGCCTTGGCTGCAAGGGCGAGGGTGCGGCCTGGCGCCGCGTCTGGGCCGCCATCCGTGGGTGCGGTAATTGTCGATCAACCATCTAGCTTGATTCCGAGTCCGGGCGCCGTCGGGACGGCCAGGCAACCGTTCGCGTCGGGGCCGATCGGCTCGGCGAGCATGAAGTCGCGCCGCTCCGGCGTCCAGCCTGGTGGGTCGTACGGGAACTCGAGATAGGGGCCGCCACCGATCCCGGCGGAGAGGTGCAAGTTCGCGAGGAGCCCGATCCCGTTCGTCCAGGTGTGTGGCGTGAACGCGAGCCCCCGCGAGAGCACCCGCCGCCCGAGCTGCCCTGCGCGTGTGAGGCCGACCGCGAGGACGGCGTCAGGCTGGTAGACGTCGAGCGCGTCCGCTTCGAGATACGCGTCGAGGAGCGCCGGAGTGCGCGCCATCTCGCCGCCCGCGACGGGGATGTCGGACTCGCGTCGGAGCCGCGCCAGACCCGCCACATCCTCACCTGCAAGAGGTTCCTCGAGCCAATGCACGCCGTATGCGCCGATCTCGTCCGCGAAACGGCGGACTGCCTCGTAGGGGAGGGGGTCCCGGACGTCTCCCGGCATGCGCCAGCCCTGGTTCAAGTCGACCATGATCTCCATCGCGTCCCCAATGGCGTCCCGGATCGCAGCCACGGAGGCAATTCCCTCTTCGAGACCTTCGGGCTCCACCCGGATCTTGAGTGCCCGGAAGCCCTCCTCACGGAGGCGCAGTGCGAGCTCGGCTCGCTCCTCCGGCGAGCGGATCGCGCCCGTCGACGCGTAGAGCGGCAGCCGATCTGCCGCTCCCTCGAGGAGCCTGGCTACGGGCTTGCCCCGTGCCTTGCCGAGGAGATCCCAGAGCGCCGCCTCGAGCGGCCAGTAGCGGCCGGCGTGGAAGGCGATCGTCTCGAGGACGCGCGCGTGGTGCTCGACGTCGAGGGGATCGCGGCCGACGAAGAGGTGCTCGTACGCCTCGAAACCGTCCATCGTGTCGCCCGAGCCGATGCCGATGAGCCCTTCGTCTGTCTCCACGAGAACGATCGTCGCCTCGAACCGGCGGCGTGGAACGGGATCCCACGCGGCGCAGAACGGTGGATCGAGCTCGTGCTCGACCCGTCGCAGCCGGATGGCCTTGATCCGCATCTAGGAGATGGTCTGGCGCCGTGTCGGGGCCACCATCCGAGGGTGTGGTAATTGCCGATCGACCATCTACGGTCGGAAGAATGCATTCCACGGCTCGCCGGCCCCGAGGACGTCATCCACGTGGGGGAGCCCGCGCGCACCGGCCTCGAGGGCGAGCCGCGTCGCTTCCGCGTTGTGCTCGTACACGGAGGCGTCGTCATCAGCTTCCCAGTTCACCCAGACGGCCGCGATCAGGAGAAGCGCGTCCGCCTCGCCGGCGGGGATAGTGCCGTCCGAGACGGCCCTGGTGACGCCGCGAGCGACGCCTGCCTGGGCTGCGCCCCAAGTGAGCTCGGCATGGCGGTCGCCGCGGATTTCAGCCTTGTTCACGAAGAGCGTGGCCGGCTTCACGGCGAGGCTCGGCTGGTGGGCAACCACGAAGGCGGCGTGACCCTGGCGCGGAGTGGCGAGCGCCGTCGCCCAGGCAGTCTCAACTGGACCGCCCTTGCGTCCGAGCACGGTGTTCACGTGCGCCGCGTTCGCTCCCTCGCCCACGAACGCCTCGCCGATCTGGCACTCCCCGGTGCCGTTCAGAGCTCGATCACTCCCCGGGCCACCTGGCCCGCGTTCATGGCCGCGAAGGCTTCATTGACCTCGTCGAGCCCGTACGTCCTCGTCACGAGCCGGTCGAGGTCGAGCTGTCCAGCCATGTAAAGGTCGAGCACACGCGGCATGTCGATGTGTGGACGGCACGATCCGTAGAGGCTTCCCATGACGACCTTCTCCTCCCGCGGGAGCCGCGAGGCCGGAAGCCGTGCTTCGGCGCCTTCCGGCGGTATTCCGACCGCCACCACGGTGCCACCGGGGCGCACCGAGTCGTACGCAGTTGCCACGAGCCCGGGGGCGCCTGCGGTGTCGAAGGCATAGTCCGCTCCGCGCCCGCCGGCCAGCCTCCGGATTTCGGATGCGACGTCGCCGGCCACCGGGTCGAGCGCATGCGTCGCGCCGAGCTCTGCGGCAAGCTCTCGCTTGAACGGAATCGGGTCGACCGCGACGATCGTGCCGGCCCCTGCGAGCCGAGCCCCGAGGACCGCCGAGAGGCCCACCCCGCCCGCGCCGAACACGGCGACCACGCTCCCCGGCTCTACGCGCGCCCGGTTGATGACCGCACCGACCCCGGTCATGACCGCGCACCCCACCAGGGCTGCGACGGCGAGCGGCGCGTCGCTGCGGATCGGTACGCAGCTTGCTTCGGGGACGACGCACCGCTCCGCGAACGTCGAGAGGAAGGAGTAGTGGTGATGCCGGTCGCCATTCGACGAGAGGCGGGTGGTGCCGTCGGGCATCGTGCCGGCGAGCATCGCCGGGGTCGACCACTCGCAGAGAACGGGCCTCCCGATCGAGCAGTAGAAGCAGCGGCCGCAGGAGGGGAGCCAGGAGAGGACCACGTGGTCTCCCTTGCCGAGCGTCATCACTCCATCGCCGGTCTCTTCGACGATGCCGGCCCCCTCGTGGCCGAGCACGACCGGGAGCGGATTCGGGGTCGCACCCGAGATCACGTTCCAGTCGGAGTGGCAGACGCCGCTCGCCGCGAGCCGGATGCTCACCTCGCCCGGCCCGGGCGAGGCGAGGTCTAGATCCTCGATCGTGAGGGGCTCGTTGACGGCCTTGAGGACGGCAGCTCGCACCGCGCGATTGTACGCCGCTCGTGCTTGTAGGCTCGCCGCTGTGAAGACGAGAGCAGCAGTGCTCTGGCAGGCCGGTGAGCGGGTCGAGATCCTCGAGGTCGATCTCGCTCCGCCGAAGGCACAGGAGATCCTTGTCAAGATCGCGGCGTGCGGTGTCTGCGCGTCGGATCTCCACGTAGTTGACGGCGACCTGCCCGAGCCCCTGCCGCTCGTCCTCGGCCACGAAGCGGCCGGAGTGGTCGTCGAGGTCGGCCCGGGCGTCGAGCAGCTCGAACGCGGCGATCACGTCGTGCTCGCGCTCGTGCCGTCGTGTGGCGTCTGCCGGCCCTGCCGTGAAGGGCGGCGAAACTTTTGCCGGCTCGCAGGGCAGATGTCCACGACGGGAACGCTTGCCGACGGGACGAGCCGCGTCTCCCTCAATGGGACGCAGCTGCACCATTTCAACTCGATCTCGTCGTTCGCCGAGCACGCTGTTGTCCCGGCCTCCGCCGCGGTCCGGATCCGCCGCGACGTTGCCCTCGAGGTGGCGGCTCTCTGTGGCTGTGCGGTCATCACGGGCTACGGAGCGGTCGTTCACACGGCCCAGGTCGAGCCCGAGGCGAATGTGGCCATCTGGGGCTGCGGCGGCGTCGGACTGAATGTCGTCCAGGGTGCGCGCTTGGCCGGAGCCGCGACGATCGTGGCCGTGGATACTCGCGCGGAGAAGCTGGAGCTCGCTCGGAAGCTCGGCGCCACCGAGACCGTTCAGGCCGGCCACGGCGTCGACACGGCGGCAGCAGTGCGCGACCTGACGGATGGGGGTTCCGACTACGCCTTCGAGGCGATCGGCCTCGAGCCGACGATCCAGGCTGCCTGGGAAGCGGTTCGTCCCGGGGGGACCGTGGTCGTCCTCGGTCTCATGCCGAAGGGGAGCACGCTGACGATCGATCCTTGGGGCTTCATCAATGAGAAGACAATCAAGGGTTCGTTTCTCGGGTCAGCCCGGATCGAGGACGACATCCCTCGCCTGCTCGACTACTACGCGAACGGCAGCCTCCAGCTCGACGAGCTCGTCAGCCGTCGATTGACCCTGGACGAGTTGCCGGACGCTTTCGACCGCCTGCGAGCGGGAGGCGTCGGCCGCCAGCTCGTAGTCTTCGCCCCGGAGGAGCGCCCGGATGCTTGACCACATAAAGCTCTTCGTATCAGACGTCGACCGGAGCAAGGCGTTTTACGAGCTCGCGTTTCAACCGCTCGGATATCGCGTCCTGCTCGAGCCGGCTCCGGGCATCGTGGGCATGGGCCGCGATTTCCCGAACTTCTGGCTGGCGCAGGCGGAGGGATCCTCCACGACGGCACACGTCGCAATTCGGGCCGACACCAGGAGCGTGGTGGACGAGTTCCACGCAGCCGCCCTGGCCGGGGGCGGCACCGACAACGGTCCCCCAGGGCTCCGGCCGCAGTACCACCCGAGCTACTACGGTGCATTCGTCCACGACCCCGACGGCAATAACATCGAGGCCGTGTGCCACGACCCGGCAGGTTAGGGGGCTAGCTCTCGCCGCAGAAGCGGAGCGCGGCCACGGCGAGCGCCTGGGAGGCGGCAACGAGGTCCGCGACAGGCACGCTCTCGTCGATCGTGTGCGCCCGCTCGAGCTCCCCGGGGCCGAAGCAGATCGACGGTGTCCCGGCGAAGCGGGTGAACGTGGCGCCGTCGTGCCACGAGTCCATCCCTGTCGCTCGGCCGGGCCTTCCGATGTCGGCGCCTGCGCCGAGCGCCGTCTCGACGATCGGGTGGTCGGGCGCCACCTCGGAGGAAGGCACCTCGGGAGCCCACTCGAGCATGAGGGGGTTCTCGGCGAGCCAATCGTCCTCACGGGCGGCGCGCTCGAGCCATTCCACGATCTCGCGCTCCACCTTCGTGCCCCAGCCATGCTCGTCGGCGTGCACGGGCAGGTAGGCGACGTGGTAGACGATCCGGCAGGAGCTCGGGTAGCTCACCATCCACTCCCCACCCGAGATCATGGTCGGAACGACGTCTCCGGGGGAGAGATGAGGATGGTGGTGGTCGGGACGGGCTCGCCAGTCCTCCTCGAACCGGTGCAGGGCGTTCATCACGATCTGAGCCTTCTCGATCGCGTTGACAGCGCCCCCTTCCCGCCAGTGGGGCTGTCCGACGCCGGCGTGTCCCGGCCGGCCGGACACGGTGATCGTCGGCATGAGGCTGCCGCGGCACGCCACCCAGGCGTCCAGGCCTGAAGGCTCGGTGACGATCCCAGCATCGGCGCAGACCCCGTGGGCGACGGCGGCGAGCCCGCCGATTCCGGTCGACTCCTCGTCGGTGACCGTGCAGACGGTCAGGTTGCCCGCGAGCCGAAGTCCAAGCGAAGCCAGGATCTCGGCGGCGAACGTCATTGCCGCGACGCCGCCTTTCATGTCGCAAGAGCCCCGGCCGTAGAGCCTCCCATCCCTGATCTCCGCGCGGTGCGGGTCGCTCGTCCAGCGTTCGCGTGGCTCGATGGAGACGACGTCGATGTGGCCATTCAGGAGGAGGCTTCGGCCTCCGCCTTCGCCGGGAAAGCGGGCGGCGAGCTGCGGCCTCCCGTCGAAGCGCACGCCGGGAGGGGCGAGCGGGCTGCCGGCGACATCCTCGGGGGCGGGCTCCCAGATGTCGACCTCCGCGCCGGCCGTGCGCAGTCGAGTTGCCAGGTACTCCTGGAGGAGCGCCTCGTCACGAGCCGGCACGTCGGGCTCACGTGCGGTCGTGTTGAAGCTGATCAGGTCGGTTGTGAGCTTCACGAGCTCGTCCGAGCGCCGCTCGATCTCCTCGACCGCGCGCCGTTCGTTCTCGCTCAGGCCCATGTGCTCGCGGTCGGGCCGTGAGTCAAAGTTTTCGCACTCAGCCGGGAGTCGGAGTAGCCCGTTGCGGCGGCACAGTCGCCTGAAGCTGCCGGAGCTCCTCGATCGGAATGTGACAGCGCATGAAGTGGCCGGGCTCCACCTCGGCGAGCGGCGGCTCCTCGGTCTCGCAGATTGCTCCGATCTTGCGGGGGCAGCGCGTGTTGAAGACGCACCCCGACGGCGGGTCGGCCGCGCTCGGGGTCTCTCCTGCCAGCTTGATCCGGGGCCGCTCCTCCCCTTCGAGGGTCGGGACTGCGGAGAGGAGCGCCTCCGTATAGGGATGGTGCGGCGGGTTGAAGACAACTTCCGCGCCCCCGAGCTCCATGATTCGCCCGAGGTAGAGAACGGCGATCCGATCGGAGAGGAAGCGGACGACGCCCAGGTCGTGCGAGATGAAGATGTAGGTGACTCCCTCGTCGGCCTGCAAGTCCGCGAGGAGGTTGAGGATTGCGGCCTGGACCGAGGCGTCCAGTGCTGAGGTCGGCTCGTCGCAGACGACGACCTGCGGCTCGCCCGCGAAGGCTCGCCCGATGGCGACCCGCTGCTTGAGCCCGCCCGAAAGCTGCACGGGCCGCGCGCTCAGCAGAGCCGCATCGAAGCGCACCGACTCGGCGATCTCCCGCAGACGCTTTTCGCGTGTTTCCCCCTCCATGCCGAGCAGTTTCTTTAGGGCGCGACCGATGATCCGACGCACGGAAAAGCGGCGGTTGAGCGCCGAGTCCGGATTCTGGAAGACGATCTGGAGCGCCTGCACCTGCTTCGGGTCGCGGTTGACGATCTTGGCCTCGAGCGGCTGGCCGGAGAGCTCGATCGTCGAGTCCTGGTCGGGCGAGGTTAGGCCGAGCAGCACGCGGGCGAGCGTCGTCTTGCCGCTTCCAGACTCGCCGACCAGGCCGAGCGTCTCACCACGCTCGACGGCCAGGTTGATGTCGACGAGCGCCGCAACCTGCTGCCCCTCCTGCAGGAAGGTCTTGTTCACATGGTCGAGCCGCACGACCGGGCCGTTCCCGGTGGGCGCATCTGCTGCGCGCTCCGCGCGGGGCGGCGTCGCCCGCGCCAGCGCGGCCGCCTCCTCATGGAAGTGGCAGCGGCTCGAGTGGCCGCCTCCGAGGGCGTGAAGGGGGGGCTCGTCCGTGTGGCAGACGTCCCGCGCGAGCGTGCAGCGCCCGACGAAGACGCAAGCGGGGAGATCGGCGCCGAGTTGCGGCAGGTAGCCCGGGATCGTGTCGAGGCGATCGCGATCCTTGCTCAGCCCTCCTCGCGGGATACAGCGCAGGAGACCGACGGTGTACGGGTGCCGGGGGTTGGCCAGGACCTCCTTGGTCGCTCCCTCCTCGACCAGTCGCCCGGCGTAGAGAACCCCGACCTGCTCGCACATCCTCCGGATCACGCCCAGGTTGTGGCCGATGAAGAGGATGCTGGTGCCGAACTCGAGCCGAAGGGCCGCGACGATGTCGAGGACCTCGGCTTCGACGGTCGCGTCGAGGCCCGTCGTCGGCTCGTCGAGGATGAGAAGCGTCGGGTCGGACGCCAGCGCCATCGCAATCACGACCCGCTGCTGCATCCCCCCGGACAGCTGGTGCGGGTAGCGGCGCATGACGCGTTCCGGGTCGGAGATCTGAACCTTCTCGAGCATCGCGCGCGTACGCTCGACCGACTCGTCCTTCTCGGCACCGAGGAGCCGGAAGACCTCAGCGACCTGCGAGCCGACGCGAATAGCCGGGTTCAGCGCCGCCGCCGGGTTCTGGTAGACCATCGAGATGGTCCTGGCGCGGAGCCGGCGGACATCAGCTTCGCCCATCGCCAAGAGGTCCTCGCCGTCGGCGCGAATTGAGCCCGAGACCACTCGCCCGTTCCGAGGCAGGGAGCGCATGATCGCGAACGCCGCCGTCGTCTTGCCGCAGCCGGACTCGCCCACGAGCCCATAGGACTCGCCCTTGTCGATCGTGAGGGTGACGCCGCGAAGCACTCGCCGGTCGACTCCGCGAACGCGGTAGACGACCTCGAGATCCTGCAGCTCGATCGCCGGCTCGCTCATCGCTCGAAGGTCTGGGCGATCGCGTCGGCGATCAGGTTGATGCCGATGATGAGCGTCGCGATTGCGATCGAAGGAAAGAGCACCGGCCACCAGACGTCGGCGCTGATGAACTGGTAGTGCTCGGCGATGTCCTTGCCCCAGTCGGGAATCGACGGGTCGGCGCCGAAGCCGAGGAAGGAGAGCGTTGCGATGGTGAAGATCGCATAGCCGAGGCGCACCGTGAACTCGACGATGATCGGTCCCATCACGTTCGGGAGAATCTCTGCGAACATGATGTACGGAGATCGCTCGTTCCGCAGTCGCGCTGCCTGGACGTAGTCGAGCTCGCGCTCGCTGAGAACTGCCGCCCGGACCGTCTTGGCGATGATCGGTGCGAACACGAATCCGATCACGAGGATGATCGTGATCCGCGACGGTCCTAGCGCAACGATCGCAAGCAGCGCGGTGATGATAAGTGGGATCGCGAGCACCGCATCGACGAGCCGCATGATCGCCTCGTCCACGAGCCCCCGGTAGTAGCCGGTCACGAGCCCGATTGCCGTTCCAAGGACGGTGCCGAGAATCGTTGCGATCGGGGCCATGATCAGGATCTCGCGCGCGCCGACCATCACGCGGGAGAGGACGTCGCGGCCGAGCCGATCGGAGCCGAAAAGATGATCTCCCGAAGGCGCCACCAGCTTGTTCAGGATGTCGTCGGCCTGCGGGTTCTGCGGCGCGATCAGCGTCCCGAAGATGGCGCAGACAACCCAGACCCCCAAGAGAACACAGCCGATGATGAAAGTCGGCGAGCGCAGCAGGAGACGGAGGCGCTCCCGCCGAGCTACGCTCGCCTCGTCCGGGCGTATCGGAATCGCGATCGGAGCGGCTGGGTCTTCGATCGTCGTCATTCGGCGCGCGCGTAGCGAATGCGCGGGTTCAGGAGTGAGTAGGAGAGATCGGCGACGAGCGTGGCACAAAGGAAGCCGATGCCGCTGATCAGGACGGCGCTCTCCAGGAGCGGAAAGTCCTTCTGTGAGGCGGCCGTGAAGATCAGCTTACCCATCCCCGGGTAGTTGAAAAGCGTCTCGATGACGACAAGGCCGCCGACCAGGAAACCGGTTTGGGTCGCGACGACTGCGATGGTCGGGAGGAGCGAGTTACGTAGGACGTGGCGGCGGAGCACGACCTGACGCGGTAACCCTTTGAGGTACGCAGTTCGCGTGTAGTCGGCATCGAGCGACTCGATCGTGCCGGCCCGCGTGATGCGCGCGATGTACCCGAAGAGGAGGATGACGAGCGTCAGGGCGGGAAGGAGGAGGTACTTGAGCTGCGTGAAGAAGCTGCTCCCCTCGGGCGCGTTGGCGCTGACCGGCAGCAGGTCGAGCCAGAGCCCGAAGACGAGGATCAGGATGATCCCGCTGACGAACTCGGGCACGACGGCGAGCGAGAGTCCCCCGATCGTGATCACGCGATCGATCAGCCGGTCGCGCTTCAGCGCGGCGATCACGCCTCCGAGGATGGCGAGCGGAACGACCATTACAAACGCGAACGCCGCCAGCTTGAGCGAGTGGAGGAGGGCGTCTCCGATCAGGTCGCTCACGGGAACGCCGTACGAGAAGGAATCGCCGAAGTCGCCCCGGAAGAAGCTCGAGATCCAGTCCCAGTACTGCGTCAGGAGCGGACGGTCGGTGCCGAGGTTCTTGTTGAGCGCGTCGACGGCTGCCTGATCCGCGAAGGGGCCAAGGATCCTCCGCGCGACGTTCCCCGGGAGGACCTGTGCCCCGAAGAAGACGATCACGCTGAGGAGGAAGAGCGTGATGGTCGCGAGGCCGAGCCGCTTGAGGAGGAACCGTCCCATCGCTGCTCCTACGCCTTAGGGCTGGCAGAGCCGGTCGGCTCCGCCAGCGCGTTTGGTGTTCCTCTCAGGCCGTGAAACCGGCCTTCGAGAGGTCGAACTGTCCGGTCGCAGCAGACACCGCTCCCTTCAGGCTCGGCTTGGCCGCAGCCAGGAAGTAGTAGAAGTACGGGAAGATGATCGGCGTCTCGTCGAGCAGGAGCTCCTCGATCTGCTTCGCGACACCCCGCTGGGAATCGAGATCGAGCGCGGCCACGTAGTCCCGCACAAGCCCGTCATACGTGTCGTTCTTGAAGTGCGCCGAGTTCCAAACACCGATCTTCGGATCGCCCGAGAGCGGAGCGGTCAGATAGACGTTCGGGACCGGTCGATGGCCGTAGTCGGTGATGCCCATCACCGAGTCGAGCCAGGTCGACTTCCCGAACACGCCGTCGCCGTAGTACGTGGCCCCGTCCGTGATCTTGAGGTTGATCGTGACCCCGATCTGCTCGGCGTAGTTCTTCACGAGCTGCGCCAGGTCGGGGATTTCGAAGCCGTTCCAGGTGTCGAGTTGTACGGTGAAGCCGTCGCCCTTACCCGCGTCCGCGAGCAGCTGCTTCGCCTGGTCGATGTCCTGCTCACGCTGCGGCACCGACGTGTCGGTCGACGGGTAGAGCGGCCCGAAGGGGCTGTCGTTCCCGATGTCCGCCTGACCCTCCCAGAGGCCGTCGACGAGCGCCTGGCGATCGATCGAGAGCGCGATCGCCTGGCGGACGCGCTTGTCCGTGAACGGCTCCTTGTCGGTTCGCATGTGGAGCTCTCGGTGCGTGGCCGCCTTGACGGCGATGACCTGGACGTTGTCGTCGCCCAGGAGCGCCTTGCCGCCGGAGACGGAGAAGTGCTCGACGAAGTCGACCTCGTCGCCCTGGAGGGCGAGGATCATCGGCGCTTCCTCGTCGTAGAACTTGATGTCGAGCTTGTCGACGTTCGGCTTCGGGCCCCAGTAGTCGTCGTTGCGGACGACCGTCAGCCCGACCTTCGGCGTGAACTTCTCGAGCTTGAACGGGCCGGTGCCCTGGAACGTCTTCCCCCAGTCGCCCGGATCCAGGTCCGCCGGGATGATGATGGCGTTGTAGTTCGCGGAGCTGACGAGCGTGGGGAAGTTGCCGTTCGGGGCGTCGAGGTTGAAGACGACGCTCGCGTCGTCCGGTGCCTCGATGTTTCCCGGCGACAGGACGCCTCCGAGGGCCGACTGGGCGTTTGCCGAGCCTCCGTCGGGGTTGATGAGCTTATCGAATGTGGTGACGACGTCGTTCGCCGTCAAGGGTGTGCCGTCGTGGAACTTGACGCCTTGCCGGATCTTGAACGTCCAGACCGACCCGTCCTCGTTCGGCTCCCAGCTCTCTGCAATGCGCGGCTGCAGTTCGAGCTTGTCGTCGGAGAAAGAGAGGAACTCGCCTGTGGCGCCGAGGATGCCGGCTCCGCCCTCGTCCTGCACGAGGAGCGGGTTGGGCGCGGTCGTGGGCTGGATCAGCGCGACCCGGACCGTGCCGCCCTTCTTGAGGTCGCCGGTTGGTTCGGCCCCGGTGGTCGTGCCTCCGGTTTCGCCGTCGCTGCCACCGCAGGCGGCCGCAAGGAACCCAAGGAGGGGAATCGACATACCGACGACCGTGCCGCGGCGGACGAACTCCCGTCTGCTGATCTTCCCGGCCCCGTACTCGTCGATCAGGTGGTTCTCGACCTCGCTGCGTTCCCGTCGAACCTCGTCGACTCGGCGCTGCGTCTCATCCATGTCGCCTCTCCTTCCCAGAAGCTCGGCGGCTCCCCGTTGGAGGGGTTGGTATAGCTGATACCGCTGACAGGGTCAACGACGCACGCCGCTCCCAACACGCCGCTCCAGCGAGTCAGACGCGTTCAAGGTCTGGAAGTTGTCTGGTGGACGAGGCGCTTGCGCAGGGAGCGGTCTATCTCACGCCGCAGCGCCGGCGAGGGAGCGCAGCCGGCCGAGTAGAAGCTCTCGGAATCCGCCCACGTCGATGTCGACCGCGACGCGGGCGGTCGGCTCCGGGGCGGCGAGGCGGCGCCGCATGTCGACGACGGTGCGGCCCCGGCACAGCCCTGACCCGAGCTCGACGGCGACGTGGCGTGCGACTGTCTCCACGAGCCCCGGGCGAATCACGTGGGCGACGGCGACAGCGTCGTGGACGGGACAGCCGCCGTGGTCGTACACCTCGCGATAGAAGCTCCCGTAGAAGTCGAGCATCTCGGCGACGGCGGTACCGACCCCGCCGGCGCTCCGAAGGCCGTCGGCATGCTCGGCGGTCAGCACTGCCCGGTCGGTGACGTCGAGGCCGACCATGGTGATGTCGTGGCCGCTCTCGAAGACGCGGGCAGCCGCCTCGGGGTCGACCCAGATGTTGAACTCGGCCGAAGGCGTCATGTTCCCCTCAGCGATCGCGCCGCCCATGAGCACGATCCGATCAAGCTTCGCCGCCGCTTCCGGCCGCTGGGCGAGAAAGAGGGCGACGTTGGTGAGCGGACCGAGCGGCACGAGCGTCACCGGACGTTCCGACGCCAGCACCCGCTCGGCGACGAAGTCGACTGCGTGCTGCTCGAGCGGTTGGCTGCTGGGCATCGGCAGTGCCGGTCCGTCAAGGCCGGTCTCACCGTGCGCGTCGCCGGCGGTCACGAGCTTGGCGACGAGGGGGCGATCCGCCCCCGCGGCCACCGGCACGTCGCTTCGTCCGGCAAGCTCGAGCACCTTGAGCGCGTTGAGCGTCGTCTTGTCCAGCGTCTGGTTCCCGGCCACCGTCGTGACGCCGAGAAGCTCGAGCTCCGGGCTCGCGAGCGCGAGCAGGAGCGCGATCGCGTCGTCCTGACCGGGGTCGCAATCGATGAGCACGGGTATCCCGTCCACGGTTTAGCCGCCGACGCCAGGAGATGGCCGCGCCACCGACTTGACCATGTCAGGCCGCGCGCGCGGGGTCGAAGGGTAGGAGCTCCGGCGCACTGCGCCCTTCCAGGACGAGGGGTGCGAGCGCCGCGGCCGACGCGGGGGCGAGCGTGACGCCGAGCATGCCGTGACCGGTTGCGACATAGGCGTTGTCGAGCGCCGGTGCGCGACCGATGAGTGGTAGCCCGTCGGCTGTCATCGGCCGGAGACCTGCCCACTCGAGCAGCGCCGGCTCCGAGCCTGGACGCCAGTCTTCGAAGTATGGGTCGACCGTCGAGAGCATCGCCGCAAGCCGTCGCCCGTCGACCCGGTCGCTCGAGGAGCCGAGCTCGAAGACGCCGGCGATCCGGACCGAATCGTCGTAGGAACTGATGCCGACCTTCGCCTCGGCGAGGTAGAGGGCATGGTTCGGGCGGGTGTCACCGCCTGCCAACGTTACGCTGTAGCCCCGCGCACCGACAAGCGGCATGCGGACGCCGAGTCGCGCTAAAAGCGGGCTCGAAGTGGCTCCGGCAGCGACGACGACACGGTCGGCTTTCACCGGCTCAGCGGCCGTCGTGATTCGGATGCCCCCATTGGCGGCCGCGAGGTCGAGGACCTCGATCTCCTCCCGCATGTCGACGCCGTGCTCTGCCAGATACCTGGAGAGCCCGTGGGTGAGGCTTTCAGGCCGTACGTACCGGTCGATGACCGCGCGCACGCCGCCCACAAGCCCTTCGGCGGCCAGCTCTGGCTCAAGTGCGCGCGCCTCCTCCGGCCCGAGCTCGACGATCTCGCCCGTGAAGCCGATCGACCGGAGCCGGCGAAAGAGGTCGGTATACGAGGTGAGCCCGGCTGAGGTCGTCGCGACGAGCAGGAGCCCCGAGCGATGCATCTCGAACCGGACGCCGTCGTCCGCATAGATGTCGAAGAGCTCTAGCGTGCAAGCATTGAGGGCGAGAAGTGCCCGCACTCCGTGCTCCCACCGCTCGCGTGTCGCGCTCCGGCGGAACCCGAGGAGCCAACGCAGGAACGTCGGGTCCAGGCTCGGGTGAATGACCAGTGGCCCCCCACCTCGGAGCATTCCTCGCAGCCCCTCGCCGATGATCCCGGGCGCCGGGAGTGGGTAGGTGAAGCTCGGGCAGACCCAGCCCGTGTTGCCACGCGAGGCGCCTTGACCCAGGCGTCCGCGCTCGAGCACACAGACATCGGCCCCGCCCCGGCTGAGCTCGTACGCGCAGCAGAGCCCGACTATGCCCGAGCCGATCACGACGACCTTCACAGTCCCACCGTATCCCGCTCCGCCCGGCCGCTGCCGGGCACGGCATCGTGCTCGACTTACGCGCGTCAGAGCTCGCGGGCGAACTCCCGGTTCGACTCCTTCAGTCGCTCGTCGCTCCCGAAGTACGCATGCTTGGACATGTCCGGGCTGTACCGGCTGGCCGGCGGGGTGCGGCCGAGCGCCTCGGCGAGACTGCGGGTGTAGTGCGGGGCGTTCCCGCAGCAGACGCCGAGGTAGCGGACCCCGAGCTCGAAGGCCGCCCGCCCGAACTCGGCGATTTCGTAGCGGTTGCACGCGAGCGGGTCGAGTGCCGTCGGGAACGGCCGGCCGTCGGGTAGGTCCTGCGCGCCAGGATCCCGGAGAGCCTGGAACGTCGGCTCCTCCTCGTGTGTCCGGTACGGGACGGGTAGTGCCGCGATGTGCCCGTCGACGGCGTCCCGGATCGGCCCGAGCAGCGACAGCATGGTCCTCGGGCCCCGGATGCAGTTCACGCCGACGACGTCGGCGCCCGCGTCCTCGAGGCGCTTGCACGCTTCTGCAATCGTCCAGCCGTCACGGGTGATCGGGTCACGATGCACCGCCATCGTGACGACGGCCGGCAGTCGAGCGGCCTTGATCGTCTCGAGCGCAAGCAAGGCTTCTCCGACATGCGAGATCGTCTCGGCGATCACGAAGTCGACGCCGGCCTCAGCGGCCCACCCGACCTGCTCTTCGAACATCATCCGCACGGCGCGAATGGAGTCGTCGTCATCCGGCTCGAAAACGTTGGTGTTGCAAATGTCGCCGGCGACGAGGGTTCCCGTTTCGTCCGCGACCTCCTTCGCGAGCATGAGCGCCTGCCGGTTCAGGGGCTCGAGCAGCTCCTCCTTGCCGATGATCCGTAACTTCTCGCGGTGGCCGTAGTACGTAAACGCCTCGACGACGTCCGAGCCGGCATGGACGAACTCGCGGTGGAGCTGAGAGACCAGCTCCGGATGCTCGAGGACGACCTCCGGCACGAATGCCCCAGCCTGGAGATAGCCACGCCGTTCGAACTCGAAGAGGTACCCCTCGGCGCAGATGACCGGGCCCTGCTCGAGTCGCTCGAGGAGACCGAGTCCAGCTGCACGGCGATCTGCGGCCATGGGACTACGATAACGACCGGCGCCGGGAGGCTGAGCCGTGAGCGATCCCTAGCCGGGCCGCAATCGCTCCACGACGACGAAGCCGAGCCGCTCGTAGAGTCGCTGCGCGCCGGAGGGGTTTTCTGACTCGACCTTCAGGTCGACCGCCACCGCATCGCGCCGCCGGAACTCGCCCAGAACGTGATGGACGAGCGCCGCTCCCAGCCCCCGCCCGCGCCACGACTCGTGAACCACGAGATCCTTGAGAAACGCACTGGTCCAGCAAAGGGCCGCACCGGCGAGCGAGCCGCCGTCGGCCTCGGCCAGGAACCAGAGCTCCGGATCGAACTCCGCATCCGACGTCATCGCCGGCAGCCACGTCTCGAACTGGTCGACCGAGCCGCCTCCGCTGCGGTACGCGTGCTCGAGCAGGGCGTGGACGGCTGGCGCGTCCTCGGGACGAAAGCTCCGGACGCTAATCCCTTCGGGCCATGCCGGTCTCGGCACATCGTTCTCCAGCGTCCGACGCATCCGCCAGAGCTCGGTGGGCTCTGGCGTGCTCGGGTCGCTCACCGAGCCAGCTCGGCAAAGCGGCCCGACCGGATCGCATCACTCACGGCGCCGAGGTCAGGCGGGACGGGGTCGCCGCGGCCGGAAAAGGCGATCCCCTCCCGGATGATCTCCCGCGCGCGGCGCGTACCCTGACCAAGCCCGCCTCCACGGAGGTCGACTGCCTGGGCGGCCACAACGAGCTCGATCGTCGCGATCCGCTCACCCAACTCGACCATCTCGCGGAGCCGGCGTGCGCCGAGCGGGGCCATCGTCATCCGGTCCTCGATTCCCTCGGCGTGTGACGTGCTCGCCACCTCGAACGACACCGGCAGCGCCAGGAGCCGCGCCTCCGCGGTGAGCGCCTGGCTCGACACGCCGAACTCCGCCAACGAGTCTTCGGCAAGACCACGTTCGGTTGCGAGTCCTTCGGGAAGCCCCGAGAGCGGATATTCGAGCAGCTTCACGAGGCGCTCGTTCGCGGCCGTCAGAACGGAGGCGAGCGTGAGTCGCAGGAAGTCGATCGCGGCGGCGAGCGGCAGGACGTCGAAGTTCCCGACGGAGACGATCCGGTCCTCGTCGGGGATGATCAGCGGGTTCTCCTGCGAGGCGTTCAGCTCGATCGCGATCTGCCTCTCTACGAAATGGAGCGCGTCGCGCCCGGCCCCGTGGACCTGCGGGACGCATCGGAACGTGAGCGGGTCCTGGAGGTTGCGCGCCGCGCCCTCGTCCCAGAGGTAGCTGTCCGTGAGCAGCGTACGCAACCGCTCGATCGTCTCCCGGAGGCCCGGGTACGGCCGCACCTCGCCGATTCTCGGGTTGAGGATGGTCAGGTTGGCGGCAAACGCCTCGAGATCGAGCGCCCCTGCGACGTCGAGCGTGTCCAGGAGCCTGCGTGTGTCAGAGACGGCGAGCGTCGCGATCGCCGTCGAGAAGGAGTTGCTGTTCAGGAGCGCGAGGCCTTCCTTCGCCGCGGGTTGGAACCCGTCGAGAAGCCCGTGCGCGAGGTCGGCCATGGAGGCGAGATCGGCCTGCCCGATCGAGCCGAGCATGCGGACTGGGGGAATCGTGTCCTCGTTCAGCCTCGCGAGGACACGTTCGGCGAGCTCGGGTCGGACTCCGGCGGACCCGCGCGCGAAGCCGTTCGCAAGATGAAGCATGGCCCCGCGGACAACCTCATCTGGGGCGTTGGGGCCGGAGGCGACCAGGTGGTTCAGGATCAGCTTGCGGTTGAACTCGTCGAGGTCCTCAGCGTTCACCAAAACTCGCTTTCGGACGCCGACGCCCGTCGTGAGGCCGTAGACCGTGTCCCCGCGCTCGATCACGCGCTCGACGAGCTCGCGCGCGGAGCGCATGCCCACCACCGCTGCAGGGGCGAGCTCGACCGGCTCACGCTCGCGTGCAACCCGAACGAGCTCGTCGGCGGTCAGGCTTGATCCGTCGAGGATGACGGTCATCCCCAGACCACCCTGGCTGTCTCGGCGATCGTGCGGAGCTTCCCGCGCTCGTCGTCCTCGGAGATCGCGTTCCCGACCACCGACGTGGCGAAGCCGCACTGCGGTGAGAGGGCCAGGCGCTCGAGTGGGACGAAGCGCGACGCCTCCTCGATCCGCTTCGCAAGCTCGTCGACACTCTCGCGCCTCGGCGTCTTCGTCGTCACGAGCCCGAGCACCACGATCTTGTCCTCGGGAACCGCGGCGAGCGGTTCGAAGCCTCCGGAGCGCTCGTCGTCGTACTCGAGCAGGAGCCGCCCTGCATGCACGGCGGGGAAGATGCGCTCGGCGAGCCAGTCGTATCCGCCTGAGACGAGCCAGCGGCTTGCCTGGTTGCCGCGGCAAAGGTGGAATCCGAAGGTGACGCCGGGCCGGTCGGCGATCACGTGGTTGTCGAGCTCGAGGCCGAGCTCGAGCCATCGCTTCGCGGGCCAGCCCCGGCTTTCGTAGAAGGCCTTGTAGCCCTCGTCCACGAGTAGCGGGTACTGCGGCGCGTCGAGCTGCAGATACGTAGCGCCGAGCGCGGTGAGCTCGTCTGCCTCCTCGCGCAGGATCTCGGCCACGTCGCCGAGGAACTCCTCGAGCGTCGCGTAGGCCGACGTGGAGCGCTCGGGGTCCCAGAAGTTTGCGAAGAGGCTAGGGCTGGGGAGCGTGACCTTGAGTGTCTTCGTCGTCCGCCGCCGTGCATAAACGAGCTCCTCGCCCGAGAGCGAGCGGCGGCGGCGTAGCTTTTCGACCACCGCGATCGGCGGCCGCTCGACGTTCATCGGGCCGAGCTCGTCGCTCTGCCAGTTTCCCCAGAGGAAGGCGTCGAGGCCCCACTCGGCGAATCCGTCGACGGCCGCCGTGAGCTGGCTCTGGAAGGAGAGCCGGCGAACCTCGCCGTCCGTAACGACGTCCATCCCCGCTTCTTCCTGGAGCGCGAGCACGTGGTCGACAGCGGCGTCCTCAACCGCCTTGAACTCCGGTACCGGCAGCTCGCCGCTCTCCATGCGCTCGCGAGCTTCGAGCAACTCGGGCGGACGCAGGAGGCTGCCGACGACGTCCGCGCGCGCCTCGATCACGGGCGCAATCTACGTTCTTGGCCCGAGCAGCGGCGCAGGACCCTTCCGGTACGATTTGCGCTCCGCCGAGCGGGGACGGACCTCATGAAAGACATTCTTGTCGTCTGCCCGCAGGAGCGGGACATCAGGAACATCGAAGCTGCCGAGCTCGAGCAGCGCTTCCGCGTGCGCTACGTGGGATCGGACCTTGATCAACTCGAGACTTTCGACCCGGAAGCGTTTCTCGCCGAGTACGCACAGGTGCCCGCGGACGGAATCGTCGCGACCAAGGACCAGTCCGCCCTCCTGGCGGCCCTCCTGGCCGAGCGTCGAGGGCTCGCCGGACCCAGCTCAGCTGCGCTCATCGCCTGTCAGCACAAGCCGATTTCCCGCGCCATTCAGGAGCGTGCGGCGCCGGAGTCGACTCCTCGTTTCGCCATTCTCGACGGCCGGCTCCCGTTCCCGCTGCCGGTGTTCGTGAAGCCCGTCGTCGGGCGACTCTCGCAGAACGCGTACCGGATCGACGAGCCGGAGGACCTCCTGCAGCTTCATGAAGCCGACCGCTACACCAACCGGTATGCGGAGATCGCCGCGCTCGCGGGCGCACCCAGGGAGTCGGCACACGGGTTCCTCGTCGAGGAGCTCCTGACCGGGGCGGAGGTGACGCTCGAAGGCTACGTCCACAACGGGCGTGTTGTCACAATCGGTGTCACTGACTCGGTCAAGTATCCGGGCACCCTCTCGTTTGAGCGCTTCGAATATCCGAGCATCCTTTCGCCGGAGCGGCAGACCGAGCTGTCCGACATCGCGGAGCGAGTGTTACCGGCGCTCGGGTTCGACACGGCCTTCTTCAACGTGGAGTTCTTCGTTCCGGAGTCGGGGCCGGCGCAGATCATCGAGGTGAACGGCCGCCTCGCCTCGCAGTTCGCTCCTCTGGTCGCTGGGCTTCACGGGCGGTCGACGTACGACGCCCTCTTCGAGCTCGCGGTCGGGGCGGATCCACAGTGGCAGACCGGCATTCCCGATGGAGTCGGCGTCAGCTGGTGCGTGCGAGTCTTCACCGACGCGTTCGTCGAGGGCGTACCGGACCCGGAAGAGGACGTGGAGCTCCTCGTTCGACCAGGGCTCTTCCTCTCGGAGCAGGGCGTCAACGACGCCCAGAGCTATCGTCTGGCGATTCTCCACGGGTTCGGGGAGACCCGCGAGGAAGCCGTCGAGCGCTGCCGGCAGCGTGCTGCGGCGCTCAACTTCCGGCTGGCGCCGGTGCCTGTTCGCTGAGCTCGCCGCGCGCCTCCCGATCCGAGATCCAGAGCGCCGCGGCGCCTGCGCCCGCGAAAGCGAGCAAGGCCGCGAGCAGGATGCCTGTGTGGAACGCGACAATGGACGCGTCGCGAAGCGCCTCGTCGGTCTGACCACGCGCCAGGGGCACCGCGCCGGTGTCTCCCACCCGGTGCTCGAAGACGACGGAGATGACCGCCCCGATGACCGCCACGGTGATGAGGCTGCCGAGCCGTGAGACGGTGGAGTTGATGCCCGAGGCGATCCCCGCAGCCTCCTGCGGAGCAGACTTGAGCGCCGTCGCCGTGATCGGCGCGACCAGCATCGAGAGCCCCAGGGCGAACAGAAGCAGCGAGGGCACGCCGAAGTACCAGAAGTCCTCCCTGGTCCGGACGAGCAGCAGGAGGAGGAGGGAGCAGCCGATCAGCGCCGGCCCGGCGGTCAGGTAGAGGCGCGGCCCCTGCCGGTCGGCCAGCGCGCCGAAGCGGGAGGCGAGCACGATCATGATCACGCTGGCCGGAATCCCGAGGAGCGACGCTTCGAAGGGGCTGAAACCCAGGAACTGCAGGTAGAGCTGGACGTAGACGAGCTGCCCGTAGAGGGCGCCGTAGACGAGAAACGTCTCCAGGTTGGCTGCCGCGAAGTTCCGCCGGCGGAAGAGCTTGAAGTCCAGCATCGGCTCCGCGACCCGGCGCTCTACCCAGACGAAGGCGGCGAGCGCCGCCACCGCGAACACACCTGCCCACCAGACGTTGGCGAACCCCTTGTCCGCCCCCTCTACCAGTGCATACGTGAGCGCCCCGAACCCGACTGCGGACAGGGCGGCGCCCGGAAGGTCGAGCCGCCCCTCGCGCCGCATGCTTCGCTCATCGCAGCGGCCCGCCACCGCCGCCGCGAGCGTCAGTGCCGCCACGGGCAGGTTCAGGAAGAAGATCCAGCGCCACGACACCCACTCGACGAGTGCGCCGCCCGCCGGCGGACCGAGCAGCACGGCCACGCTCGTGAATGACGTCCAGAGGCCGATCGCCCGTCCTGCGTTCTCGGCGTAGACGGCGCGCAGGAGGGCCAAGGAGTTCGTGGTCAGGAAGGCGCCCGCGACACCCTGGAGGACGCGAGCCACGATCAGTGTCGCCCCGTTAGGTGCGGCCCCGGCAAGCACCGAGGCGGCCGCAAAGCCGATGACACCCCAGAAGAAGACTCGCCGGCGTCCGAAGCGGTCGCCCAGGGCGCCGCCGACGAGATAGAGCGCGGCGAGGGCGAGGGAGTAGGAGAGGAAGATCCACTGCTCCCCGGTCAGACCGAGATCGAGATCCCGTTCGATCGTGGGCAGCGCCACGATGACGACGCTCGCGTCGATGAACGCTAGCGATGACCCGAGGATCGTCGCCACGAGGGTCAGGCGCCGCCGCGTTTCGAGGCTTAGCGTGGCCACCCGTCGAGCATAGTGTGGTGCGATGCGACGAGGGATGATTCCGGGCATCGCTGCGGCCGCTGTCTGGGCCGCCGCCGAGCCGCTCGTCGGGCGCGCCCTTGGCGTTGCCTGGTATTCCGATGCGAGGCTCCTCGGCCGGACGCTCACGGTAGGGCCGCTCTGGCGCCAGCTCGGGATCGCCGTCCACCTGGCGAACGGCGCCTCGTTCGGAGCCGTCTTCGCAAGGCTGGGAGGGCGGGGTTGGAAGCAGGGCATGCTCGCCGCGGAAGCCGAGAGCGCCCTCCTCTGGCCCGGCATGGCCGTGATCGACCGGCTCCATCCCGACCGGCGGAGCGGTGAGTGGCCGCCCCTGCTCTTCAACGGCCGCGTGTTCGCCTACGAGGTTTTCGTGCACGCCATCTTCGGAGCAGTGCTGGGCACGCTTCTGTCCGAGGTCGACTAGCCGACGGATCCGGCGCGCGCGACCGCGCCGCTCCGGCCGGGAGCTACGGTAGCCGCTCGCGTGGCGGACCGCGTCTGAGACGCTTCTCGCAGAGGTCGTCCGGCCTATTGCAGCAGTCCGATATGCGTGCTTGACTCCTCGCAGGCGTGCTGAGCTTCGGGGTCACACTCGAAGCTGCCAGTCCGTCGAGATCAGGAGGGGCCGTTGAGTCCGAGAAGGAAGCTTGGTCCGAAGGTGCGCATCCGCGGCCTGCGCCTCATCGTTTTCGGTGGTCTCGCGGGCATCGCTTTCCTCCTTGCGACGACGGCCGGCGCGCAGACAGAAGAAAGCCCTGTCAAGGAGCGCGGTGAGGAAGAGGCGCACGAGACGCCCCTCGAGCAGGCACGGGAGGAAGCTGGGGCGGAGGAGGATCGTCCGCCTACTCGCTTCGAAGTCTCGGGCGGCGAGCTCCGGCTGTCCGCCTCCGAGCTCGTGGCGGCCAGGCTGGAGCGGCTTGCGCTCTCCGTGACGCTCAGCCGCGATGTGCGCCGCGCGACCCTCACGATCACGCTCCCCGAACGGTGGATTGAACGATCGAAGATCAGCGGGCTGCGCTTCGCACACGTGGCCGATACCGGTCGCGGCACTCCGGGGCGCGCGGCCGCGAGTCGGCAGGACAGGAGCGTCAAGTTGTCGTTCTCGAACGCCAGCGCGGGCGATTCGGCGAGCTTCGCGATCCGCGACATCGGCCTCCCCGCGGGCACGTACGAGCTGCCCTACAGCTGGCGAGAGGACGGGACCGCCAAGGAGAAAGGCATCGCCAAGGTGATCTTCTATGCCCCGGTCCGAGAAGCCGGCGAGCCCGTCTCGGCTTTATCCAGGCTGGCCGCTCCCGGGCTCGAGTTCAACGTCACCAACGACGCCGCCACCGAGTCGGAGACGTTCGTCAGCATGGTCCCGGGCGACAAAAACCGCTTCCTCGTCGGCGCCAACGGCGCCGGCTTCAACGCCTGGGTCACGAACAACGGTGGCCAGTCCTTCACCAAGGCTTCGATGCCCACGGCGCTCGACGCTCCGGGCGAGGCCTCGCCAGAGGCGACCGCTCTGTGCTGCGACCCGATGTCCGTCGCGGACACCGCGGGAAACATCTGGTACGGGGGGCTCTCGACTTCGAACGGGGCGGGGAACCCAAGCCGGATCGTGGTCAACCGCGTCGCGCCGGGGCTGACGACGTTCCAGCCGCAGACCGTCGGGCTGCGGCAGCGCACGGCGGGCACGCAGGACAAGCCGATGATGACGATCGACAACGCGCCGGGGAGCGGGACCTTCGGCCGCCTCTACGTCATCTGGGACGAGCCGTCCGGCGGCGGCATCAACATCGTGATCTCGCAATGCGACACTCGCCCGGGCGGCGTTCTCAACGCGGCGAATTGCGACAACGCTGACAGCTGGACGACACCGGTGTCCGTAACTCCGTCCACGGGCAGCTACATCTACGCGGATGTCGCCGTCGGTCCCGACGGAAGGGTTTACGCGGTTTGGTGGGACTACTCGGCCGCAAACGCGATTCGCGGCGACGTGTGCGCGCCCGCCACCCAGAACTGCGCGACCACGTTGGGCTGGGGGACACCCCAGACCATCGCCACGCTGGATGCCACCGGGGCCGTCGCGGTCCCGTTCGCCTGCCCCATCCTTGCGCAGCCCGGTGGACGCGCCTCCACCTCGCCACAGGTCGACGTCGACCGCTCCCTCGGCCCCCAAAATGGGCGCGTCTACGTGACCTGGAGCGATCTGCGGACTGGAAGCGGAGCGACCCGTTGCGCGGGCTCGACTGCACCTGCGAGCACGCACCTGACGTGGGACAGCTTCGTCGCCTCTGCGGCGAGTGCGCTTCCCGGGAGCGCGAACCCGTCGCCGAACGTCGGGACGCGACTGTTGACCGACGGCGAGGGCGGCGGACAGGCCAACTCCGACGACTGGTTCGCCTGGCTCGCCGTGGATCAGACGACCGGACAGGCATGGGCGGACTTCTACTCCACCCGTGACGATGCGACTCGCGACAAGACGAACTTCTACGTGCGCACGGTCACTCCCGCCGTGAGCGGCCACACGCTCGGCGCCCTGAACAAGGTGTCGAGCCAGCCGTCCGACTACAGCAACAACACGTGTTGCACCTTCGGCAACGACTACGGCGACTACACGGGAATCGACGCCACGCAAGGTGTTGCGATCCCCGTCTGGTCGGACAAGCGTGACCCGGGAGACGGAGAGGCCTACGCCTTCGTTGAGGCACACCTTGCCCCCACGACCCGGACCCTCACCGTCGCCAAGGCCGGGTCCGGCTCAGGAACGGTGACGGGGCCCGGAATCTCCTGCGGCGCCGACTGCAGCGAAGGGTACGCCGACGGCACGACCGTGGCCCTGACGGCAACACGCGCCGCCAACTCGACCTTCGCGGGTTGGTCGGGAGCATGCAGCGGAACTGGCTCGTGTGTCGTGACGATGAGCGCCGACACGTTCGTCACAGCCACGTTCAGGCTCCGGCCTGCGCTCCGTGTAAGCAATGTAGCCGTTACCGAGGGCAACTCCGGCTCGAAGCTCGCTGTCTTCAAGGTAAGGCTCAACCGTGCGAGCGGCAAGAGGATCACGGTTCGCTTCGCGACGGCGAACGGCACTGCGCGGGCGCCGTCAGACTACGCGGCCAAGAGCGGCATGCTCACCTTCCGTCCTGGTCAGGTGCTGAAGAAGGTCTCCGTCATCGTCAAGGGTGACCGGCGAAACGAGGCGAACGAGACCTTCTTCCTGAGGCTCTCGAGGGCTGTGAACGCGACAATCGCCGACGCCAGAGGTAAGGGAACGATCGTCGACAACGACTAGCCGCCAGTCTCGGGGGGTTCGGGCT
>DATLQD010000029.1:0-5533 GCA_035535315.1 Gaiellaceae bacterium | reverse complement strand
GCTGCTCGTCTGGGCGCCCGCAACTGCGGGATAGGCGAGTGCAGTAACGAGGAGGAGTCCGATGTAGACGATTACGAGCCGGACGCCCGTCGGTGTTTTTCCCATCTTCATCATCGGATCGTGAGCGGTGTCCCGACCGGCATCAGCTCGGCAAGCCTCAGAATGTCCGGGTTGCGGAGGCGGATGCACCCGTGAGAGACGCGCCCGGGAAGGAGCTCCGGCCGATCTGTGCCATGAATCCCGATGTAGCCGCCGGCCGGCCAGTCGGTAAGCACATCTGAGCGTGCGCTCGTCCCGAACGCAAGCGGTCCATACATCGGACTCGAGTAGCCGGTCAACTTGTTACGGATATAGAATTCACCTCTGGGCGTAGGCCACGCGCCCTGTCCTCCACCAACGTCCGCGCGGAAGATCTCGCGCCGGTTGCGATAGAGCGTGGCCGTCAGCCGTTCGAGGTCGACCACGAGGTGCGTCCGGACGACCCCGTAACCGCCGAGTGCCGAGCGGGGAATCCACGCCGTCAAGTTGTTCGGCAGAACGGGCAGACGGATGTGAACCCAGAGTCGTCCCGTCTCGTCGGTCTTGCGTCCCAGGACGAGGACGATGTTCGACGTCCCCTCCGGAGTTCGTCTCGCCACGGTGGCGACGACGTGAGCGTCCGTCCTGGGCTCGCTGCGGGCCCGGACGGCGAACCGCACGAGCGCCCAGCGCGCGAGCTTGTCGGATGTGGGCAGAAGGACCGGCGTCGACGGGGTAAACGCGGGTTTGACCGGTGCCGGAACGGCGACTCCGTGGATCGAGTCGAGGCCGGCCCCCCCTGACGGGAGAGGAGTCGCGGCCGAAGGCGACGCCCGCGGGGCCGGGGAGCGAAGGGTGTAGGCGCCGACTAACAGAGCCGAGGCAACGAGCAGGGAGGCTACGGCGGGCGGTGAGATGTCGACTATCCGGTGAATCGAGGGTTGCGGCTTGTCGTCGTCCGAGGTCTGAGCGTGCTGATGAAACGGGTTGATGCCACAATTCGATCGACTCCGTTGAGCGACTTCGGCTCATCGAACGCGCTCGCGACCGGCAGGACGCCAACGAGGTGGCGGGCCCAGGCCGCGTGCCGTGCTTCCACAGTCATGAGCGAGAAGGCGGCGGCCGTGAGCCCCTGATCTTTCAATTTCGGAGTCAAGCCGGTCAGAAGCGCCGTCGTCAGGTCCTCCATGGCCACGGCGGTTCTCGTGAAGCGGTCCTCGCTCTCCGTGTTCCCGCGGAAGTTGAAGAAAGGTCTCTTGCCGGCTGCCGGTCCGAGCACCTTCTTGATGATCGCGACGTGTGCTCGCTCGTGCGCGCCGAGCGTCCGCGCCCAGAGGGCCTTCCTGGCCGCCATCTTGGCGATCGTGCCGAGGCGTTCGGTCTCGGTATAGAAGGTGGATTGCAGATATTCGAAGTTGAGAGCGAACTGGAAGATCCGCACGTCGCTCGACGCCGCCCCTTCCACCCGAGGCGGCACCGAGAGCGCCGCCATGAGAACGCCTCCGCCAACCACCGCCTTGCGCAGGAAATCCGCGCGCGAGTGCCCGTACAACCCGGCGATCCCCTCCTGGATCGCGCCGTCTTGGTCGAGCTCTTCGAGGGTTAGGTCGGACATGACTCCCTCTTTTCTCTTGGTGTAGGACGACGGCGTTCCATTGAGCTCTAGTCCGAGATCGAGACTCCGGCTCTTCGAAGCGCCGCGGACACCTGTTTCGGAGATTTCGCCGGATCGGCGGGGGCCGGAGCAGGGTCCCTTTGGAGGATGTCAGCGATCCAAGCGGCGTGGCGAGCCTCAACCGACGTGATTCTTGCAGCGTCGATCATTACGCCTTTCGTGAGGTTGGCCCCCTGGCCAATGTACGCGGCTGAAGCCGTTTCCTCGAGCATGTGCGCCGTCGCTCCCACCTCGCTGGGACTACTGGTCCCAGGGCCGAAATCGACTGAGGGCTCCGGATCGGCATCATCTCCGAGAATGCCCAGGAGAAGGGCAATGTGCTTCCGCTCGTGTTCCCCCACGACTGAGACGAATTGCTGGATTTCGCCGGTCAACTGCCCCTCAGCAGCTGCCGTCTCGTAGAAGGCCGCCATTACGTACTCGAGCCGAAGCAAGTAGTTGAGGATGCGAACGTCTTGCTCCTGGGAGCGAGCCGAAGCTGCCACTTTCGGAAGGCCGGCGATGAGCAGGCCGCCTGCGACGACGGCGCCCCCCGCAGCGGCGGCTCGCTTCAGAACATCCGATCGGGAGGCGAAAGCCTCCGCCCCGACATTTCTCCAGCCCCCATCCTCGGCGGACGCGTTCAGGTCGTCTGAGTCTGACATACACCTCCCCTTACGCCTACGAGGAGAGAAGCCGCAGTCGCCGCAATCCTCGCTTGGCCATTTTCCTCCCCGTACCGAAGCTTTTCAACCCCCCTCCACGGATCGGAGGGAGGGATCCGCAGCCTCGTCACGCGAAGGCGGATGCTGCCACGCTCGCCGACACGAACGGATCGAGTCTGCCAGCATCACCTGGTGACAATCCTCGAAGTGGACACCCCACACGGTCGGGCGAACGTCCATCTGGATTCCGCGGACGAGCCGAGCGCCGCGCTTGTCCTCGGTCATGGAGCCGCTGGAGGAGTAACTTCGCTAGATCTGGTGGCGGTGGCGGGCGTCGCGCGCTCGGAAGGGCTGAGCGTCGCGCTCGTCGAGCAGCCCTACCGCGTCTCCGGGCGACGCGCTCCCGCTCCGGCCCACCACCTGGACGCCGCCTGGATGGCGGTGGTCGACCATCTGCTCGCGAACGAGCTGAGTGGGTTGGCGCTCGTCGTCGGGGGTCGCTCCTTGGGCGCGCGGGTGGCCTGCCGCACCGCGGAGGCGACCGGCGCCGTGGCGGTGCTTTGCCTCGCGTTCCCACTGCAGCCGCCACGCCGCTCAGGGGCGTCCGCAACACCGAGCCGTCTACACGAGCTCGACGAAGTGACGGTCCCGACGTTGGTCGTGCAGGGTGCGCGCGACCGGTTCGGCATTCCGCCAGCCACCGCGCGTCGCATGGTGGTGCAGGTGTCTGGCGATCACAGCTTGAGGACGGACCTCCAGGCGGTGGCCGCCGCGGTACAAGGCTGGCTTCCTCCAGTCGTGGCTCAGGCAGTACGCACTGCGATGCCCGCGAAGTTGCGCTAGGGGGTTCGAAGAGCCCGGGCGGGAGGTCTGCGACATGTAGACCGCGCGGGAAAACTCGACTTCAGCTGCAGTGGAAGGTGCATGATGATCTGGGCCAGGTCTCGGACATTGAGGACCACGATCACGAAGCCACCAACAGCAAGCGAGCAGATCACCGAGGAAGTCGCCTCCTGGCCGGGAGTGGAGGCAGGCGCCGGCCGGCGCGGCGAGTTCGCCTTCAAAGTTGGTCGCCGGGAGATCGGGCACCTGCACGGCGACCACGCCGCCCACTTCTTCTTCCCGAAGCAGGTCTGGGCCGACCTCTTCGAGCAGGGTCGGGTGGTGCACCACCCCGTCTTCCCCGATAAGCCGGGTCCGGCCGCGCGCAGAATCGAGGATCAGGCTGACGTCCGAGACGTGATCCAGTTGCTGCGACTCAACTACGACCGGGTGGTGGCCCGCGACGGGCCGCCGGCGGAGGCGAGCAAGGCCGAGCCGCCAGTCTAGATCGTCTACCGCTTCGCACGAGACGCAGAAACGTCGCGCCGAGTGCCGGAGGCCTCCTCTTCGCCGTGCTCGTCGGTGTCTGGTACTCGAGCGCGCTCTGCTTCTTCCGGACAATCGGGGTCGAGATCTAGGGCAGGGGCTGTCGCCCGATTTTGCCTCGAGCGCTCCGAGCGTTAAGGTCGACATTGCTCGGGGACGGTCCCTTGTCCCGGGGGAACGGATGCGGGCTTTCAGCCTATCCGCCCGTCCCCGGGCACGCTCGTAAGCTGCACGCATGGCGACTCCGATCCGCGTCGGCACCTGCTCCTGGGCGGACAAGTCGCTCGTAGAGCACTGGTACCCGCGCGAGGTAAAGGGGGCGGAGGCGCGTCTTCGGTTCTACGCCGAGCACTTCAGCGCGGTCGAGGTCGATTCCACCTACTACCGGTTGCCCGAACCTGAGATGGCCGCACGTTGGGCCGAGCGGACCCCGGAGGGGTTCATCTTCCACGTGAAGGCGTTCGGGATCATGACACGCCATCCCGTCAGGGCCGAGCAGCTTCCGCCCGACCTCCGAGGCGCCGCTCAGACTGATGAGCGTGGACGGGTCGACCGACCGCCGAGGGAGTTTCGCGCTGAGGTGTTCGCACGGTTTCTCTCCGGGCTCGAGCCCCTGCGTGCAGCCGGCAAGCTCGGCGGGATCCTGCTCCAGTTCCCGTCGTACATCGTCTACCGCGATTCGTCGCTCGCCTACCTCACATGGGCCCGCGAACGGCTCGAGGGGCATGACGTGCTCGTCGAGTTCCGGCACCGGAGCTGGCTCGACGAGGAACACCGCACGGACACGCTCGCGTTCCTCGAGAGCCTGGGAGCGACCAACGTGATCGTGGACGCACCCAAGACCGAGGCGAAGAACCTCGTGCCGACCGTCGTCGCCTTGACGAGCCCGACGTCCTATGTCCGCTTCCACGGACGCAACGCATCAACCTGGAACGTGCGGGGCAAAAGCGCCGCCGAGCGGTTCAATTATCTTTACTCTGAGGATGAGCTCCGCGAATGGGCGGGCCCGCTCGGGATGCTTGCAGAGGAAGCCGAACAGGCCTTTGCGTTCTTCAACAACAATGGCCGCAGCCAAGAACCTGACGGTAGCGGCTGGACTGCCCAAGCCCCTGAAAATGCGCTTATGCTGAGGGAAGTGCTAAAGGAAGCAGGCGTGCCGGTCGAATGAAGTTGGGGGACTCTGCGGCCCGGACAAGAGGAGTGATTGCGGGTCAATGAGGAAGGCGATCGGAGTAGTTGTATGGGGCCTCGCGGTCGGAGGCGTCTTCGCCGTGCTGCTCCTCGCTGCGAGGATCATCACCGATGTCGACATCATCGCCGACCTCCGCCCTCCAAGCGGCCGGAATCAGGGAAACACGCCGGTCATCGAGGTGCAGGCCCTCCCATCGACGAGCCCCTCGCAGGATGAGACGGAGGGTGGGCCCGCCGCCAGCGGCTCGACCGCGTCCCTTGCGCCTTCCCCATCGAGTTCTCCCTCCGAGGGCTTCGATCAGCCCGAAAACGACGGTGGAGCGAGCCCTGGCGGAAGCGGGAACGGGAGTGGTGATGGAAATAGTCCGGCGCCGACCGAGCCGACCGAGCCGACCTCGCCCGTCGAGCCGACCTCGCCCGTCGAGCCTCCTGCGCCGCCACCCGTCACGACTCCTACGTCGTTGGCGCCAGACGGATCAGGCGACACGCGCAACAGTGAGTCCGGCAAAGGAGCCGGAAGGAAGGGCGACAAGGACGATCACGGCAAGAAGGACGACGAAGGGAACTGTGAAGGCGAGAAGGATGGCGAAGGCCACGGTGACGGCAAGAAGGACGAAAACGGGCACGGTGGCGGCAA
>DATLQD010000028.1:0-24346 GCA_035535315.1 Gaiellaceae bacterium | reverse complement strand
CCAACGTCTCCGCCGGCCGGCCCGCGCTAGCGATGCCGGTAGACGATGCGTCCGCGGCTCAGGTCGTACGGGCTCAGCTCGACCTTGACCCGATCGCCCGGAAAGATCTTGATGCGGTAGCGGCGCATCTTGCCGGCCGTGTAGCCCAGCGCCTCGTGGCCGTTGTCGAGCTGGATCTTGAACATGCCGTTCGGAAAGGCCTCGACGACCTCCCCCTCCATCTCGAGCTTTTCCTCCTTTGTTGCTATCGGACCACCTCCTTTCTCACGGGAAAGTGTAAACCGGAAATCGGGTGCGGTCCACCCCCCGGACTAGAATCGACTGCCCGTGCCCGAGGCGCCTTTTGTTCACCTTCACGTCCACTCCGAGTACTCGATCCTCGACGGGGCGTGCCGCATCCCTGACCTCGCCGCACGTGCAGCCGAGCTCGAAATGCCCGCTGTCACGCTCACCGACCACGGCTCCCTCGCCGGCGCGGTCGAGCTCTACCGCGAAGCCGGAAAACATGGCGTCAAGCCGATTCTTGGCTGCGAGGTCTACGTCGCCGACGACCGGAGGACACAATCGAAGGGGTATGCCCACCTGACGCTCCTCGCCGAGTCGAACGAGGGCTACGCGAACCTGATCAAGCTCGCATCGGCCGGATTCCTCGAGGGCTACTACTACAAGCCGCGAGTCGACTGGGAGCTCCTCTCCTCCCGCTCGCCGGGGCTGATCGCGCTCTCCGGGTGCCTCTCGGGCCGGGTCTGCAAGGCGCTCGAGAACGGGAATCGCGGCGAGGCAGAGGAGGAGCTAACGCGCCTGACCGACATTTTCGGCCGTGACTCGACGTACCTCGAAATCCAGGACGCCGGGCTCGAGGTGCAGCCGAAGATCAACGCCCAGCTTGCGGAGATCGCGGTCTCGACTGGGCTTCCGCTCGTCGCGACCGGCGACGTCCACTACCTGCGCCACGAGGACGCGCGCGCCCATGAGGCGCTTCTGTGCATCCAGTCCGGAGACTCGCTCGCCAACCCGAACCATTGGCGCTTCGACACCGACCAGTTCTTCTTCAAAACCCCGGAGGAGATGCAGCAGGACTTCGCGGCGTACCCGGAGGCGGTGGCGCGCACGCTCGAGATCGCCGAGCGCTGCACGGTGACGATGGAGCTCGGGCGGATCCTACTGCCGTCGTTCCCGACGCCGGAAGGTCGCGACGCTTTTGACTATCTCGTTGAGCTTTGCGAAAAAGGCCTGCAAAAACGCTACGAAAAAGTCACACCGGAACTCCAGGAGCGACTCAAGTTCGAGTTGAAGACGATCCGGGAGATGGGCTTCGCGGACTACTTCCTGATCGTCTGGGACTTCATCTCCTTCGCGAAGCGAAACGGTATCGGCGTCGGGCCCGGTCGCGGCTCGGCGGCGGGAAGCCTCGTTGCGTACAGCCTCGAAATCACCGACATCGATCCCATCAAGTACGACCTTCTCTTCGAGCGCTTCCTGAACCCGGGCCGCAAGTCGATGCCGGACATCGACATCGACTTCTCGGTCCACGGCCGCGACCAGGTCATCAACTACGTGGCCGAGAAGTACGGCCGGGACCGCGTTGCGCAGATCATCACCTTCGGCACGATGATGGCTCGTGCCGCGGTGCGGGACGCGGGTCGCGTTCTCGACATCCCGTACGGGACGGTCGACCGGATCGCGAAGCTCATCCCGGAGGGACCGAAGGTCTACCTTGGCGACTGCCTGAAGAAAGGCGCTGATCTCAAGGCCGCCTACGACCAGGACGAGACGGTGCGTCAGATCGTCGACCTTGCGAAGCCGCTCGAAGGCCTCGTCCGCCAGGACTCGATCCATGCGGCGGGCGTCGTGATCGGCGACCGGCCGCTCACCGAGTACATCCCGCTCCAGCAGAAAGGGGCAGATCAGGAGGTCGTGACGCAGTTCCCGATGGGCGACGTGGAGGCGCTGGGGCTCCTGAAGATGGACTTCCTCGGTCTCCGAAATCTCGACGTCATCGACAAGGCAATCGAGCTCGTCGGCGGCGTCGACATCGTCTCGATCCCGCTTGACGATCCGAAGACCTACGCGATGCTGCAGCGTGGAGAATCGTCCGGCGTCTTCCAGTTCGAGTCATCGGGGATGCGGGAGGCGCTGCGGCAGGTACGGCCGACCGAGTTCGAGGATTTGATCGCGCTCGTCGCGCTGTACCGGCCGGGCCCCATGGGGTATATCCCGGTCTATGCGAAGCGCAAGGCAGGGATAGAGCAGCCTCACTTCCTCGACGAGCGCTTGAAGCCGATCACCGAGCCGACCTATGGGATCTGCATCTACCAGGAGCAGTACATGGAGATCGCCAAGCAGCTGGCCGGCTTCTCACCGGCTGAGGCGGACGATCTCCGGAAGGCCATCGGCAAGAAGATCCACGCGCTGATGGCCTCCCTGAAGGACAAGTTCCTGGAGGGAGCCGCCCAGAAGGGCGTAACGCCGTCGGTCGCGAACCAGCTCTGGAAGGACATGGAGCAGGCACAGGACTACTCCTTCAACAAGTCACATGCAGCGTGTTACGCGCTGATCGCTTACCGGACGGCCTACCTGAAGGCCAATTGGCCGGCCGAGTACATGGCCGCGCTCATCTCGTCGGTCATGAACACGAAGGATCGGGTGCCGCTCTACGTGGCCGCGTGCGAGGAGATGGGGATCAAGGTCGAGCCCCCGGATGTCAACTGCTCGGCGTCCGACTTCGCGGTGGTGGAGGGGAAGATCCGGTTTGGTCTCAATGCCGTGAAGAACGTGGGGGAGAACGCCGTTCGGGCAATCGTCGCCGCGCGGGAGGCCGACGGGCCGTTCGAGTCGATCTGGGACTTCTGCGAGCGGGTCGATCCCCAGGTTGTTAACAAGCGCGCGCTGGAATCCCTCGTCAAGTGTGGGGCGTTCGACTCGACCGGCGCGGCTCGAATGGGGATCTGGAACGTCCTCGAGCAAGCTGTTGGAGCTGGCGGTCGGCAGCAGGCCGACCGCCTGGCGGGTCAGAGCTCGATCTTCGACCTGGGCGGTGGTGGTGGCGAAGAGGCACCGGCCGCCCGCAGGCACCATCCGCCTATCTCACCCGAGGAGTGGGAGAAGAACGAACGGCTCGCGTTCGAGAAGGAGTCCCTCGGTCTCTACGTCTCGGAGCACCCCCTTCAGGGCGCGAAGGAATCCCTGCGTAGAAAGGTCGACTGCCAGCTTGCCGAGGTCGAGCGCCGGCGAGACGGCGAGATCATCACGGTTGGAGGCATCGTCGGCGCGGTCAAGCCTCTGACGACGAAGAAGGGCGATCCGATGGTGTTCCTCCGGCTCGACGATCTTTCGGGGTCGATCGAAACCGTGGTCTTCAACTCCGTCTACGCGTCGTCGCGCGATCTGCTCGAGGCGGATCGCGTCCTCGTGATCAAGGGTCGCGTCGACCACAAGCAGGAGGGGGAGACGAAACTGATCGCGATGGAAGTTGCTCCCTTCGAAGCGACGCCCGAGCGCTCTGAGGTGAGACTCAAGGTCGATGCTCGAAAGGCGCCTGCCGGGCTTTTGCGCAACCTGGCCGAGCTCGTGCGGGAATATCCCGGAGAGGCTCCGGTGGTCGTTGCGATCGAGACATCGGAGGGGCCGCGTACATACGCGTTCGGGCCCGACTTCAAGGTCCGGCCCGAGGCCGACTTCTTCGCCGAGGCAAAATCGCTACTCGGCGAGGCGGCCGTCACCTAGAGGTCTGATGTAAACGTTCCGCCGGCCGGATGACGCCCCGTCGGTGGCGCCGCGCGGGTCTGCGCACCAGCCGCAGGCGCGCGCGAGCTGACTAACTAAGAGACCGACGACGAGGGGGCACGCGCGAGCGCGGATCGTGCCGGGTCCTGTATGCCTCAGTCCAAGAGCACGCAGTACGCTGGCCGCAGGGGTAACCAAGGGGTTCCCCCCGGGACGTACAACTGACTTGGCGGCTCGTTCAGTCTGCTAGGCCCTTGGCCCGCAGTTCCTCGAGCGCCTGCTCCGACTTGCCGAGCCCGGCGAGGTCCATACCAGCCAGCACCCGGGGCTCCTTGGTGAACTGGATTTCCGAGTACTCGACGACTTCGATCACGTTGCCCCAGGGATCCCGGAAATCGAGCCCACGACCCGGGAGCACCTCTACGCCGGCCTCGGCGAGGGCTTCGCGCGCAGCCTGCTTCGAGTCGACCACCAGCCCAACGTGCCTGCGTTCGTCAGGCGCTTGCGCCCGGCCCGCCGCCAGTGCGACGAATTGATCGCCCAGGTCGATGAACGCCATGCGCGCGCTGCGCCCGCGGAGTTCGAACTCGAAGATCTGCCCATAGAACGCGAGCGCCTCCTCGACGTCACCGACCTCGAGCGCCACGTGGTTTAGTCCGATCAGCCGTGCACGTGTCACCAGGCCAACATCTTCGCAGCGGAACCTCGCCCCGCGCCGCGGTGTAGTACGAGCAGTGGAGGGCCGGCCACTGGAAGAGGAAAACGACCTCGTCGAGCAGGCGAAGCGCGGGGATGTCCGCGCCTACGAGGAGCTTGTGCGCACCTATCAAGGAATCGCATTCAGGACCGCCTATCTCGTCGCGGGATCCGCGGACGAGGCACGGGACGCCGCGCAGGAGGGCTTCGTGAAGGCCTATCGCGCGCTCGGGCGCTTTCGGCACGGAGCCCCGTTCCGACCCTGGCTCCTTCAAATCGTCGCCAACGAAGCCAGAAACCGCCGCCGCTCTGCTGGCCGGCGCGCGACGTTGACGCTGCGCCTCGCGGCTGCTGAGCCCTCGGGGGGCGCGGCCCCGTCCCCCGAGGCAACGCTTCTCGCCTCGGACGAGCGACACCGACTCTTGCAGGCAGTCTCGACCTTGCGCGAGGAGGAGCAACTCGTCGTCGTCTGCCGCTATTTCCTGGACCTCTCCGAGGATGAGACCGCGCAGACGCTTGGCCTGCGTCGTGGAACGGTCAAATCCAGGCTCTCGCGAGCGCTGACACGCCTCCGAGGCGACCTCGAGGAGGCCCATGCCTGAGCTGGAGCGTCAACTCAGGGAGCTCGGCAACGCGCTCGAGCTGCCTGCTGCACCGGACCTCGTAGACGTGGTTCGCGCCCGCATCGCGGAGGAGCGTGAGCCCCGGCGTCGAGTGCGTCGCTCCCTCGTGCTCGCGATCGCGGTGCTCGGCCTGGCACTCGCTGCAGCAATGGCAGTTCCCCAGGCCCGTACGGCCATCCTCGAATTTCTGCACATCAGGGGTGCGAGCGTGGAGAAAGTTCCGACGCTCCCGTCGATCTCGGGCTCCGGCCTGGATCTGGGGGAGCCCGTCAGTCTCGACGAGGCTCGCGAGGCGGTCTCGTTCGAGGTCGCCCAGCCGGAGCTTCCGGGCCTGGGCCGCCCCGACTCGATCTACGTTGACCGAGCGACCCCGGGCGGGCAGGTGTTCTTCCTCTGGGGAACCGAAGCTCGCGCGCAGGTGCTTCTTTCCGAGTTCCGCGGCGACCTCAACCCCGAACTCATCGGCAAGCAGGCGGGACCCGAGACGACGATCGAGCCGGTCAACGTGCAGGGGGGAGCACCGGGGTTCTGGGTGGCCGGCGCGAACCACGTCATTTACTACCTGGATCGCGACGGCGAGATCCAGGAAGAGACAATTCGACTCTCCCGAAACGCGCTTCTGTGGGAGCGAAACGACCTGACACTTCGGCTAGAAGGTGGCTTCGGGAAGGATCGTGCGCTCGAACTCGCACGCACCGTTCCCTAGACGTTTCGCCGATCGTGCGTAAGATCAGTTGTGTGGGATCCCCCATAACGGGGAGAAACCACAGGCCCGTTTCGTACGAAGTAAAGAGAGACATGGCTGCGGCAGAAGCAACACTCACACGAGACCCAGAGGTAGAGCGCGTCGTCGACTGGCGCCGCGCCGAGCTGGAGCGGGCCGGATACGACCGCGGCGATGCACGACGGCTGGCCGAACGAATCGACGTCGACCTCCATTTCGCGGTCGATCTCAGGCGCCGCGGCTGCTCCTCCGAGATCGCGCTCGACATTCTCCTCTAGCTCGAGACCCCGCGTTCGGACGTTTACGGCGCCGCACCATGGTCTGACGCGGGCGCTGCGGGTTCTCGACAGAATCAGAGCGTGATCCAGGCCTCGATCCCCAGCCCATCGAGTGGGGCGCTCGAACTCGGCCCACTCACGCTTCACGCTTATGGGCTCATGCTGCTCCTCGGCATCGTCGCCGCGACCGTGCTTTGCGGACTCAGGTGGACGCGGCTAGGGGGCGATTGGGATCTCGTGCTGCGGGTCGCCATGTGGGGGGTCGGCGGAGGCATCGTCGGTGCTCGTCTTTACCACCTCGCCACGAGCTGGAGCGAGGTGCCGGACGAGTGGTGGGGAGCCTTGGCGATCTGGAAGGGGGGATTGGGCATCTGGGGCGGTATTGCCGGCGGCGTCCTCGCGGGGTGGTGGGTTGTCCATCGGGCGGGAGAGTCGGCTGCGCTTTTTCTGGACGCGGCCGCACCTGCGCTTCTGCTCGCCCAGGCGATCGGGCGGTGGGGGAACTGGTTCAACCAGGAGCTCTACGGAAAGCCCACCGACCTGCCGTGGGGGCTCGAGATCGACCCCGAGAACCGGCCCGACAACGCGCTAGCATCCGACACATTCCATCCGACGTTCCTCTACGAGTCGCTCTGGAACTTCCTCGGCGTCCTGGTTCTGATCTGGGCCGGGCGGCGCTTCCGGATCCGGGCGCCGGGGCTCTTCTGTCTGTACGTGGCGTGGTACACGTTCGCTCGGTTCTTCCTCGAATTGCTGCGAGTCGATCCGGCGAAGGAATTCGGCCCTCTGCGTCTGAACGCGTGGGTCTCGATCGTCGTGTTCGTCTGCGCAGTGGCGGCGTTCGTCTGGACGCAGCGCCGCGACGTCGAACCGAAGCTGCCGGGCCGCCGCGCGGAGCCCGCTGTCCCGCTCGGACCGAAGATGGCGGTACCCAAAGGCCGCGTCCGCCGCGGACGTTAGTGTCAGCCGCATGAGCGCGGTGGCGGTTCGCGAGCTTGACTTGGACCTGGACGCTTTCGAGGGACCCTTCGATCTGCTGCTGACGCTCGTCTTGAAGCAGGAGCTCGATCTCGCGGACGTCGAGGTCGCCGAGATCGTGGTGACCTTCGTCGAGCGCCTGCTGGAGCACTCGCCGCTCGATCTCGATGCCTGCGGCGAGTTCCTCGTTCTCGTTTCGTCGCTGCTCGAGCTGAAAGCGCGCGATCTTTTTCCCGACGAGGAGGTCTTCGAGGAGCTGGATCCGGACGAGGCCGTCGAAGAGCTCGCGGAGAGGCTGGCTGTCTATCGTCGTTTCAGGTCTGCCGCGGACTGGCTCGAGGAGCGGCTCGAGACCGAGTCGGATCGGTTCTTCCGGATCGGCCCGGCGCCGCTCGCGCCCCCGCCCCTGCGGTCTTTGGCGCCCCAGGACCCGGAGTGCCTGGTGGCAGCCCTCAGAGGACTGGCAGCCGAGCCTCCGGAGCCGTCGCTTCGTCACCTGGCGCTCCGCTTTCCTCCCGTGACGCTCTTCCTGGAACGGTTCAGGGCGGTGCTGCGAAGACGACGAGGGTTCGTCTTCGACGAGGAGACCGAGCAGTTGTCGCGTATCGAGCAAGCGGTGGCTTTTCTTGCGCTTCTCGAGCTTCGGAAAGCCGGCGAAGTCCGGATCGGGCAGTCAGCGCCTTTCGAGCCGATCACGGTATGGAACGGAACCTAAGGCTCATCGACAACCCGGTCGACCGCCTTGCGCGGACGATCGAAGCGCTGCTCGTGATCGCGACGCAGCCTCTCTCTGCCGACGACCTTGCCAGCGCGTGCGACGACAACCCGGATCGAGTCGAGACCGCGATCGGCTTGCTTGCGTCGCGTTATCGGGAAGGACGAAGCGGGATCGTGCTGGAGCAGGTCGCCGGCGGGTTCGCATTTCGGGCCACGCGCGAAGCCGCGGAGGCCTGTGCCCGGCTGGTTGAGCGGCCGGCGCAGCGGGGGCTCTCGCAGGCCGCGCTGGAGACGCTGGCCGTGATCGCTTATCTCGGGCCCGTCAGCCGTCCTGAAATCGCCCGGATCAGGGGCGTCGCAGCGGATTCGGCCGTTGCCGGGCTCGTGGAGCGTGGCCTGATCTCGGAGGCTGGGCGGCCTGGCGAAGGCGGGGCGGTCCGCTATGCCCCGACGCCGCTCTTTGAGCGCATCTTCGGTCTGGGAAGCCTGGCAGAACTGCCTCGGCTCGACGACAACGGCAGAGACGCGGAGGATCTGCGCGCGCGTCTCGAGTCGGTCGCCGAACGCCGCGGGGCCTGATCCGGACGCGTCGATTCGGGCTCTCGCGAAGGGGCCGGCCCCCAGGCCACCCACCGGCTCTGACGGTAACAGCCCAGTGCGCGCAGGTGTGTGATCAGATGTGCCAAGTGTGTCGCGATGATCGGCGCTCGACACGGCGCCGTCTTCCGACGTCCCGGCTAGACGTTCTTGATGATCTCCTCGGCTTCCTCGCGGGTGAACGCACGCAGGGTCTCGGTGGTCACCGTCCCGTGTCGCGCCACAGCGACCAGGCACTGGTACGCCGTCTCGTCGTCGGGAGCCTCGAAGATCTCTACCACGTCGAAGCGGCCGAGCGTCACGTAGGCGTCGAGGAGCTTGCCTCCGCGCTCGTGAATCGCACGTTCGCCCTCCTCGATGCGATCTCGCCAGGCCGGGAGGCCGCCCATTCCCTGCGACGTCCACTTCATCAGCGAGATGTAAACCGGCACGCCCGGATAATGACTGTTCGTGCGCCTGAACGCATATCTGGCGAGGGCAGGGATCGCCTCGCGCCGGGCCTCCGAGGAGCTCATCCGCGCCGGGCGCGTCACGGTCAACGGCATGACCGCGGCCCTTGCAACGCGCATCGAGCCGGAGGACCGGGTCGAGCTAGACGGCGAGCTCGTCGAGCCTGACCCGCCGACGTACGTCCTCCTCCACAAGCCGGCAGGCGTCGTGACGACGACGCGCGATCCCCACGGGCGTGCGACTGTAGTCGGCCTGGTCGGCCACTCACGGCGCCTCGTCCCAGTGGGCAGACTCGACGCAGACACGACTGGAGCCCTGCTCCTCACCAACGACGGCGAGCTCGCCCACCGGCTCATGCATCCGCGCTTCGGGATGGACAAGGTGTACGTCGCGGAGGTGGAGGGCAGGCCCACAGCCGAGACGCTTCGTTGCCTCGCCGAGGGAATCAAGCTCGAAGACGGCCGGACAGCGCCGGCCCGGGCGCGTCTCGTGGCCGCGGACAGGGTCGAGCTCACGATCCACGAGGGCCGGAAGCACCAGGTCAAGCGGATGCTCGAGGCAGTTGGTCACCCGGTTCGGCGACTCCATCGCAGCCGATACGCAGGACTTGATCTAGCTGGACTCGAAGCAGGCAGATGGCGTGAGCTGTCCGCAGCGGAAGTCGCGGGACTCAAGCGCGCGATGCGGGACGTCTGACCCGCATTTGAACTCCCCGCGAACAAGTCTTAACCTGAGTTTCCTCCGCGGGACAGGAAATCATGAGGAGGGGAGTCAGGTGGCATCCGCACACGTGGATCGGCGAGAACGCATCCTCATTGCCGTGATCGCCGGCGTCGGCGCCTCGGCCGTCCTCGTGTGCGCGGCGCCCGTGTTTGCCGCCGACCCGACGCCCGATCCTCCCCCGACCGAGACGGCTCACACCCCCGACCCGCCCCCGGCGCCACCTGAGCCTCAGCCGAGCCCTCCTGAGACCGCCCCAGCTCCGAGCTCTTCTTCAGCGTTGAGTTCGAGCTCGTCACCATCGAGCACGCAGGCAAGCGGATCTGTCGCCTCGAGCACTGCCAAGCCGGAGAGCCCGTCGGGTTGGCGGTGTCGACCATAAAGGGCTGCGGGCCCGCCGAGTCCCCGCTCTGCATCGCCTTCACCGTGTAGCTCCCGTCCCCAAGTTGGCTTATCGGCGTCGCAGCCCAGTCGGCGTCGTCGACGAGCCAATTCCCCCCAGCGGTCGCCTCCACGAAGCTCGCGACGACTCCGTCGCCAGCATCACGGACCTCCACGGTGACATCCCCTCCGCCATCCGTCGCGGTGCCCGAGATCTGGGGCGTGGGGTTGTCGAGAGCAGCACCCGCGGCCGGATCGACGATCGTGACGGCAGGATCGATGCCCACCGCGCTTCCCGCGATGAGAAGCGAGGCAGCGCACGCAAGCACAGTCGCCGAGACCAGCCGGCCGGTCATGCGGGAAGCCCGTTTGCGACGGTAATACCGACCAGGATGCAGACGCCGATTATGGCAAGCTCGAAGCGCCGCTCTTGCACGGGACGGAGGATCGGGCTCGCATTGAGCGCGTACGAGGGAATGGCTGCGAGTAGAAGAGTCGCTAGGGCGGCGGCGAGCGCCGCGGCTAGCAAGGGCGCGGACGAGGCGCGTGGCGATACCGTCGCCTGGACGACCACCGCCTCGGAAGCGCCGGCCGGCAGCGTCAGCGCGGACGCCAGTGCGTCGTTTCGGGCTCGCTGCCACTTCGATCCAGCCGGCAAAGCCTCGCTCCGATCCTGCAGATCACGATGATGGTGAGCCAGCTTTCGGTGCTTCCGCTTCGCCGACCTGTCATATCACCGCGCCCGCCGCCGCTGCCGTCGTCCGCGGTCTGACCGCCGTCTCGTCCGACTCCGCCGACGCGGGCTCGGGCGTCCAGCAGGTTGTCTTCCAGCGTTCGCCCGCAGGCTCCGGAACCTGGACGGCGATCGATACCGACACGAGCGCTCCCTATTCGGTCGGCTGGGCGACCGGCTCGGTTGCCGACGGCAGCTACGACCTGCGCGACGTCACCACCGACCTCGCAGGGAACACGCGAACCTCGGCGACGGTGAACGTCGTCGTCGACAATGCGCCCGCACGTGTGGTGTTGCTGACCCCCCGCCCCGGGGACCACCGTGTGCTCCTCACCTGGAAGAACCCATCCGATTCGGACTTTCTCCGGGTGGTCGTCCGGCGCGGGACGGGGATCGTCTACCAGGGTCGTGCGGAAAGCCTCGTCGACAGGGGCCTCTTCAACGGGACTGTCTATACCTACCGGTTCACCGCGGTCGACTTGGCCGGGAACATCTCGACCGCCACGTCGGTCAGGGTGAAGCCGCGCGGCAGGCTCTCGAGCCCGCGCGACGGGGGAGTGATCCGTGTTGCTCCCGTCCTGGAGTGGGCCAAGGTCACCAGGGCCACGTTTTACAACGTTCAGCTCTGGCGAAACGGTCGGAAGATCCTGAGCCGGTGGCCGACGCGCCCCGCGTACGAGCTGAGAATGCGCTGGCGCTACGGCGGAGGCGTCCGCACCCTTCGCGACGGCACCTACCAGTGGTACGTCTGGCCGGGTTTGGCGATCGCGAGCGTGGTCGCTACGGGGGGATGGTGGGTAGCGCCACGTTCTTCAAGCGCTAGCGCACGAGGCTAGAGCCCGCGAGGTCGCGCTGCGCCGAAGAGGCGCCCCGACTCCGAGCGGACAAACCCCATCCGATCGAACATGGCCGTCAGGGTCGGGGCCGATGCCTCACGTGCCTTCTCCGCGCCTACCGCGAGCAGCCGCTCGAGCTCGCGCGTGTCCGAGCGGAGCGCCTTGTAGCGCATCTGGACGGGCTCGAGGAGCTCGACCACTGCCTCGGCGACATCCCCCTTGAACGAGCCGTAGCCTGCGCCGTCGTACCGCGCCTCGATCGCCTCCGGCGCTTCTCCGGTCGCAACGGACATGATGTCGATGAGGTTTGCGATCCCCGGCTTGTCGGGCGCCCGCCGAACCTCCCGACCCGAGTCGGTCATTGCCGTCTTGAACTTCTTTCTGATCGTGTCAGGCGCGTCTAGCAGGAGTACCGTCCCCTGCGGCGTGCCGCCCGTGGTGGACATCTTTTTCTCCGGGTCCTGAAGATCCATGATGCGCGCACCGACCTCTGGATACACCCCCTCCGGCAGCTTGAACGTCTCCCCGAAGCGGGTGTTGAACCGCTCGGCGATGTCCCTGGCGAGCTCGAGATGCTGGCGTTGGTCATCTCCGATCGGCACCTGGTCGGTCTGGTAGAGCAGGATGTCGCCGGCCATGAGCACCGGATACGTGAAGAGCCCTGCGCTCACGGACTCCTGCTTGTCGGACTTCTCCTTGAACTGCGTCATGCGGCGCAGTTCGCCCATCGTCGCGACCGAGCTCAGGAGCCACGCAGCTTCAGCATGGGCGGGCACGTGGCTCTGGATGAAGACCGTGGAGCGGTCCGGGTCCAGTCCCGTGGCGAAGAGCATGGCGGCCAGATCGAGGGTTCGCTCACGGAGATCCTCGGGCTCGTACGGGAGCGTGATCGAGTGCAGATCGACGATGCAGAAGAACCCGTCTCCGCGCTCCTGCGTCAGCGCGTACTGGCGAAAGCCGCCGCTGAAGTTGCCGAGGTGCTTGGCGCCGGTCGGCTGGATGCCCGAGAAGATTCGCATGAGCCGCCTGATTATCGCGAACTAGACTGAGCGCATGGCAGTCCTCGGCTCCCCGGAGCTCCTCATCGTGATGAGCGGTCACGCGACCCCCGCGCAGGTAGACGAGGTCGTCGCCCGCCTGGCCGAGGCCGGGGCGCACGCCCACGTCACTCCGGGCAAGGACGCCACGGTGATCGGTGCGATCGGCGAGCGAGACCTGCTCGCCAGCCTGCCGCTCGAAGGTTTTCCCGGCGTGGAGCAGGTCTTGCCGATCCTGAAGCCGTACAAGCTCGTCTCGCGCGAGATCTCGCCCGACGTGACCGTAGTCGAGGCCCGTGGGCGCCGTATAGGTGGCGGATTCTTCGGGCTCATCGCCGGCCCCTGCACGGTCGAGTATCGCGAGCAGACACTCGAGACAGCCCGCGTCGTGAACGACGCCGGCGCGACGATGCTTCGCGGCGGCGCTTTCAAGCCCCGCACGTCGCCCTACGCGTTTCAGGGGCTTGGGGTCGAGGCCCTCGAGATCCTCTCGGAGGCGCGCGAGCTCACAGGCCTTCCACTCGTCACCGAGCTCATGGATCCGCGCGACGTCGAGGCCGTGGTCGGGACCACGGACGTAATCCAGATCGGCGCCCGGAACATGCAGAACTTCAGTCTCCTGTCCGAGGTGGGGCGCTCCGACAAGCCCGTCCTGCTCAAGCGCGGCCCTTCGGCGTCGGTGGAAGAGCTGCTCATGGCTGCCGAGTACATCCTGAGGGAGGGGAATCAGCAGGTCATCCTCTGCGAGCGCGGAATCCGAACCTTCGAGCGCTCGACGCGCTACACGCTCGACATCGGCGCCATCCCCGTGCTGAAGCAGGAGACCCACTTGCCCGTAATCGTGGATCCGTCCCATGCGGCCGGTAAGCGGGAGCTCGTGCCGGCCCTGGCGCGCGCGGCGGTTGCGGCGGGAGCGGACGGCATCATCGTCGAGGCGCACCCGGTGCCCGAGGAGGCTCTCTGCGACGGGCCGCAGCTCATTCCGACGGCCGAGTTCGGGGCCTTCGCGGACGAGATTCGGGCCCTGGCCTCGCTCATGGGCAAAGTCATCGGTTAGCCCGTGCGGGTCGCAATCGTGGGAACTGGGCTGATCGGGGCCTCGATCGGTCTCGCCTCCAAGAGTGCAGGCGTCGAGATGGTTGTTGGCTTCGACCAGGATCCGGAGTCACTTCGGGTCGCAAGCGAGCGAGGGGCCCTGGACGAGCAGGCGGCGAGCGTGGAGGAAGCCGTCTCGGGTGCAGAGCTGGCCTTCGTCGCAACTCCAGTCGCCACCCTCGTGCACCAGGTCGGAGTTGCGCTTGCTGCGACCGGCGACTGCACGATCTCAGACGTCGGCTCCACGAAGAGAGCGGTGTGCGCAGCGGTCGCCGAACGGACGCGGTTCATCGGCGGTCACCCGGTGTGCGGGTCTGAGGCCCACGGTCCTGAGCATGCGAGCGGCGAGCTCTTCCGCGGTGCGACCTGGTTCCTGACGCCGGTCGCAGAGACCGACCCTGAGCGCTATCGGAGCCTGCACGGGTTCGTCGCATCGCTGGGAGCCTTTCCAGTCGCGGTGGATCCGCGGGCCCACGACCGGCTCGTTGCTCTCACGAGCCACCTCCCGCACGCGCTTGCCAACCTCCTTCTCAACCACGCCGGTTCGGTCCGGATCGATGGGCACGAGCCGCTTGCCGCTGCGGGCGGCTCGCTCCGAGACATGACGAGGGTGGCTGGAGCCAACCCGCGGATCTGGGTCGACATCTTCCTCGACAACGCGACCGAACTCCGAAGCGCACTCGGCGAGCACCGGCGTCGGATCGAGGAGCTCGAGCATGCGCTCGACTCGAAGGACGCGGGCTTCCTGGCGCGCTGGATCGGCGAGGCGGCGGGTCACCGGCGCCGCCTCCTGACCGAGGCCTATCCGGATGCCGGTGGACTTCAGCGCCTTCGCATCCACGTGCCCGACCGGCCGGGCGTCCTCTCCGGGATCACGCAGGCGCTCGGGGCCGAGAAGATCAACATCGAGGACTTCGAGCTCCAGCACATGTCGCCCGAGCGCGGCGGGACGCTCACGGTGCTGGTCTCCGGCGAGACCGAAGCCGGGCGTGCGGCCGAGTTGCTCGCGGCGCAGGGGTACTCGGTGATCGTCTCGCCCGCGATCGAGGTCTAGCCCGTGTTCGTTTCGCCCGGCGTGTCGATCCGGGGAGCCCTCCAGGTCCCGGGCGACAAGTCGATCTCACACCGGACTCTTTTACTCGGCGCCATTGCGGACGGCGAGACTGCGGCCACGGGCTTCGGCAGCTCCACAGACACGCTGGCGACGGCCGCTGCCCTCCGGCACCTCGGAGTCGGAATCGAGGTCGACGGTCACCGCGTCAACGTGGACGGCGTCGGGCTGCGTGGCCTCGTCGAGCCGGACGAGGCGATCGACTGCGCCAATGCGGGCACGTTGATGCGGCTCCTGGCAGGAATCCTGGCCGGCCAGGAGGGGCATTTCGTCCTGACCGGAGACGAGTCCCTCTCGCGCCGGCCGCTCGAGCGGATCGCCGAGCCGCTTCGCCAGATGGGAGCGCGGATCAAGACGACCGACGGTCATGCACCCCTCACGATCGCGGGCGGCCGGCTCGATTCGATCCGCTACGAGCTGCCCGTGGCGAGCGCCCAAGTCAAGTCGTGCGTTCTGCTTGCTGGGCTCTACGCGTCCGGCGGGCCGACCGTAGTCGTCGAGCCCGTGCCGACGCGAGACCACACCGAGCGTCTCCTCGAGGCCGCAGGGGCCCGCATTCGCGGTGGCCCCGCGAAGAGCATTTGGCCGGCCGATCGGCTCCAGCCGCTGACGATCGAGATTCCCGGGGACTTTTCCTCTGCCGCTCCCTTCATCGCGGCGGCGACGCTCCTGCCGGACTCGCAGCTGGTCGTCCGTGGGGTCGGTGTCAATCCCACGCGAACTGGCTTCCTCTCCGTGCTCGAGCGTATGGGCGCGCGGATCGCCGTCTTCAACCGGCGTCTTCAAGGTGGGGAGCCCGTTGCCGATTTGGAGGTCGGGCACGCAGAGCTGGACGCGACTGAGGTGCCACCGGAGGAGGTGCCGCTTCTGGTCGACGAGCTTCCGCTCTTCGCTCTCGTCGCCGGCATGGCCCACGGGGAGAGCGTCGTGCGGGGCGCGGAGGAGCTGCGCGTGAAGGAGTCTGACCGTCTCGAGAGTGTCAGGGAAGCGTTACGACCACTTGGAATCCGGATCGAGACGATGCAGGATGGGCTCCGGGTTCGTGGCATACCCTCCCGCCCCAGGGGCGGGGGCGAGATTGACACTCGCGGCGACCACCGGATCGCGATGCTCGGGGCGGTGGCCGGGCTTGTGTCCCGGGAGGGCGCCGAGATCAAGGGCGCAGAAAGCGTCGCTGTAAGCTTCCCCGACTTCTTCGAGATCCTCGACTCGCTCGCTGTCAGGTGATTCGACCGATACCGGCCCCCTTCCGTCGCAGCCGGGGCGAGGCACGCCTCGCCGGCGTTCGCGTGCCGTGATCGTTGCGATCGACGGCCCGGCCGGGACCGGCAAGAGCACTGTCGCTCGCCGGCTCGCGGAGCGTCTCGGCTTTCGTTATCTCGACACTGGAGCGATGTACAGGGCGCTGACCTGGCTCGCGCTCGAGCGCGGCGTCGACCTCGATGACGAGGAGGCGATGGCCTCGCTCGCACGGGAGAGCGAGACCCGCTTCGCCCAGGAACGGATCAGCATCGCGGGCCGTGACGTCACGGACTTGATTCGAACCGCCGAGATCGACCGGGTCGTCTCCTCGGTCGCCCGCCACCCATCCGTTCGCGTCGTCCTCCGCGAGCGCCAGCGGATCCTCGCCGAAGAGGGGAATGCCGTCATGGAGGGCCGAGACATCGGCTCCGTCGTCGTCCCCGACGCGGACGTGAAGGTCTACCTGGTCGCCGACGCTGAGGTCCGCGCGCGCCGCCGCGAGGCCGAGCGACCCGGGATCGGCGCGGACGCGCTCGCCACAGACCTCCGTCTCCGCGACGAGCGCGACGCACACCAGCTCCGGCCGGCGCCGGACGCGCAGACGATTGATACGACCGAGCTCTCGATCGACGAGGTCGTCGAGCAGATCGAGGACGCTGTCACGGCTCACAGCCGCGCATGAACCTGCACGCCGTCATGTGGTGGGGCGTCGGTCGCACGCTTCTCGCCGGTCTGACGCGCGCCACCACCTCCATCAAGGTGTACGGAGCCGAGCGTATCCCGCGCGAGGGTGGGGCTGTCCTCGCCGTCAACCACATCCACTGGATCGACATCCCGGTGATCGGCGCGACTTGCCCGCGGCGCATCTCATACCTGGCGAAAGCAGAGGTCGATGCAGTGCCGCTCGCGGGCGCCTTCATTCGATCCTTCGGGACGCTCTTCGTGCGCCGCGGCGAATCGGACCGGGAGGCCGTCAGGCTTGCGCGCGAGGCGGTTCGGAACAACCTGCTCCTCGGCATGTTTGTCGAGGGGACGCGGCAGCGTGGCGGCCGGCCCGGGGAGGCAAAGCCTGGTGCCGCGATGGTCGCAATCCAGGAGGGAGTTCCCGTCGTCCCCGCCGCGATCTACGGGACGCAGAACTGGCGGGTCGGCGTGCCACGGCCCATGGTCGGGCTCGCCTGGGGCGAGCCGATGCGGTTCAGCGAGTACCCGAGGAACTCGAAGGGGTATCGCAAGGCCACCGAGGAGATCCAAACGGAGATCCGGCGCCTCTGGGAGTTCTTGAAGCGCATGGAACGAGCGGGTTGGCCGGAAGGCGTGCCGCCCAGGCGTGCGGCCGTTCCTTCCAAGAGCGGATGACGGCCCCGCTGCTCGGGACAGTTGCAGTCGTCGGCTTTCCGAACGTCGGCAAGTCGACGCTTGTGAACCGCCTGTCGGCAACGCGCCAGGCCGTCGTCTTCGAGACGCCGGGCGTCACGCGCGACCGCAAGGAGATCGTCTGCGAGTGGAACGGCAAGCGGTTCATCCTCGTGGACACGGGCGGCGTCGACGTCGTGGATCCTTCGCCGATCACACGCGCCATCGTGGACCAGGCCCGTCGCGCTGTGGAGGAAGCCGACCTCGTCCTCTTCATCGTCGACGCGAAGAACGGCGTCACGCCCGGCGACGAAGAGGTGGCCGAGATCCTCCGTCGCGCGCGAAAGGCGGTCCTCGTGCTCGCGAACAAGGTCGACGACCCCAGGCGGGACGACGAGGCGCTCGAGTTCCACCGACTCGGCCTTGGTGACCCGATTCCGGTCTCCGCTCTTCACGGCCACGGGACCGGCGACCTGCTCGACCGGATCGTCGACGAACTGCCCGGCGGTGGCCCCTCGGAGGTCGGCGAGGACGCGATCGGGGTGGCCATCCTCGGCCGGCCGAACGTCGGGAAGTCGAGCCTCCTGAACGCGTTGGTCGGTGCGGACCGTGTCATGGTCTCGGAGGTGCCCGGCACGACGCGCGACTCGATCGACACGGTGCTGAAGCGAGGCGACACGACCTTCGTGCTCGTGGACACGGCCGGGATGCGGCGTAAGCGGAGACAGCGTCAGGGCATCGAGTACTACTCAGAGCTCCGCACGCTCCAGGCCGCAGAGCGCGCGGATGTCGCCCTCGTCCTCGTGGACTCGAGCCAGGGGCTCGTCGACCAGGACCTCGCCGTCGCCGACGTCGCGCGGGCGGCGGGGTGCTCGACACTAGTCGTCCTTTCGAAATGGGACATCGCGACTGTAGGGATCGAGGATGTTCGCCCGCGCCTCCAGGACCGGCTGCGGCAGCGCCCGCCCCTGGTTGCCGTCTCGGCGGAGAGCAAGCGCGGGCTCGGCAAGCTGCTTGATCGGGTCGAGGAGCTCCATGCCAAGCACACGGCCCGCGTGCCGACGGGAGAGCTGAACCGATTCTTGCAGGAGCTCCGCGCCCGGCGGCCGGGCCCGCAGCGAAACGGGCGACGCCTGAACCTCCTCTACGGGACGCAGGTCGGCGTCAGACCGCCGCGCTTCAAATTCTTCGTGAACGACCCCGGGCTCCTCACCCGCGACTACGGCTACTGGGTCGAGAACCAGGTGCGAGACGAATTCGGGCTCTCCGGTGTTCCGGTCATCATCGACTTTGCCCGCCGCTCGTGAGGGTCGTCGTCGTCGGAGGCGGGTCCTGGGGCTCCGTGTTTGCAGCGTTCGTCGCCGAGCGCGGCCACGAGGTGACGCTCGCGTGCCGCGATCCGATGCAGGCCCTCGCTATCGCCGAGACGGGACGGAACCCGCGCTACGTCCGGGACGCCGACCTCTCCGCCGTCTCAGCCACGACCGTCGAGGACGCGCCGGTTGCGGACGCAGAGCTCGTCTGCCTCGCCGTCCCGAGCGGCGCCTTCGGCGAGGTTGCGCGGGCGCTCCCGGGGACAGCCCCGGTCCTCTCCTTGGCCAAGGGACTGGATCCGTCCACGGGGCGGCGGCTCTCGACCGCAGTTCGGAGGCGGCCGGTGGCTGTCCTCTCGGGCCCGAACCACGCCGAGGAGATCGCGGCGGGGCTCCCAGCAGCCGCAGTGATCGCATCCGAAGACGAGGAGCTGGGCCTCAGGCTCCAGAAGGAGCTCATGTCGCCGAGGTTCCGGATCTACGTGAACACGGACGTGGTCGGGGTCGAGCTCTGCGCTGCGACGAAGAACGTGATCGCCCTCGCAGCCGGGGCCGTCGACGGGCTCGGAGTCGGAGACAACGCGAAGGCAGCGATCATCACGCGAGGCCTGGCGGAGATGGCGCGGCTCGGAGAGGCCGCGGGTGGCCGCCCAGAGACGTTCTCGGGGCTTGCCGGCATGGGGGACCTCGTCGTCACATGCTGGAGCCGGCACAGCCGTAACCGGAGGGCAGGCGAGCTGATTGCCAGAGGCGCCTCGCCCGAAGAAGCAGTCGCCGAGATCGCGATGGCGGTCGAAGGCCTCACCACCGCGCCCATCCTTCGGGACCTCGCGCGTGGACTCGAGGTCGAGCTTCCGATCACGGAGGCCGTCTGTCAGATCCTCAGCGGCGCGAGCCTGACCGAGCTGGCGTCCGGGCTGATGGGGCGGAAGCCCACGGGGGAGTAAATGCACCGAGGAGAGGGATGTCTAGACTGATCAGGGTGAGACTCCGAGCCCTCGCGGTCGCGCTCGTCACCGGCCTGGCTGTCGTCGCCGCGGGCTGTGGGGGAGGTAGCGGAGGTGCTTCGAGCGCGGGCGGCGCGGACATTGCGCCGGCGTCGTCGCCGCTCTTCATCTCCGTCAACACCGATCTCGAGGGCGACCAGATCACGACGTTCCGGACGCTGCTCGACAAGTTTCCGGGGAGCGACGGCCTCCTCCGGATGGCGCTCGCCGAGCTCGAGCAGAAGGACGTCGACTTCGAGCAAGACGTGAAGCCCGCCCTCGGCCCGGAGCTCGACATCGTGCTTCTCGATCTGGGACAGGGCGGAGAAACTTCCAATCCCGAGGTAGTCGCCCTGCTCCAGCCGAACGATCCCGCCAAGCTCGACGCGCTGCTCGAGAAGGACACGGATGGGACGCCCACCGTCAAGGAGGAAGTCGACGGCTGGACCGTTCTTGCGGAGAGTCAGGCCTCTATCGACCGCTTCAAGGAGATGCGCTCGGGCGGCACGCTCACCGACAGCGGCAGGTTCGCCGACGCGATGGAGGGCCTTCCCGACGACGCACTCGCCCGTGCCTATGTGAACGCCGACGCGATCGTCAAGTCGTACCAGGAGACCAGCGCTCCGCTCAGCGCGCAGGCCTTCGACCAGCTGTTCCCGAACGGCGTCCCGTCGGTCGGCGCCACAGTCAGCGCCGAGGAGGGCGGGCTTCGCTTCCAGGCGACGGGTAAGACGACCCAGCCGACTGACACCTTCGAGGCTTCGCTTCCCGACGAGCTCCCGGCCGGGGCCCTCGCCTACGTCGGTTTCAACAACCTTGCCAAGGGCGTGCGGGAAAGCCTCAAGAGCGCCGGCGAGGCGAACGATCAGTTCGACCAGCAGTTGGGGCAGATCGAACTCGTGCTCGGGCTCTCGATCGACCGCGACGTGCTGCCGCTCTTCGAGCAGGAGGGTGCGATCGCCGTGTACCCGGCGGCGAGCGGCTCCGGCTTCCCGGGCATCCAGCTCGTCGTGAAGGTCGACGACCAGGAGCAGGCGGTCGGCACAATCGACAAGGTCCTGGCCCGCGCGGCCCAGTTCTTGCCCGGAATCCCCACCCCGCGGTCGATCGACATCGGGGGAGTGAAGGCGAAGGCCGTCGAGTATCAGGGCACGACGATCATCTATGCGGGCTTCGACGGGAAGCTGGTGATCACGAATGCGGCCGACACGATCGAGGCGATGCAGGGGAGTGGCGAGAAGCTCTCGGACGACCAGACCTACACGAGTGCGCGAGAGAACGCGGACGTCCCCGGCGAGACGAGCGGCATCTTCTACGTGAATCTGAACTCCGCCTTCGACGTCGTCCAATCGCTGTCGGAGCAGCCTCCGCAGGTCCAGGAGAACGTCGAGCCGTTGGATTCGTTCCTGCTCTACTCGACTGCGGATGACGGTCGTGTGACAGTGTCCGGCTTCCTCGCAATCGAGTAGCCTTCGCCGCCGTGCCGGAGCGCGAGTACCTCTTCACGTCCGAATCGGTCACCGAGGGGCATCCCGACAAGGTTGCCGACCAGGTCTCCGACGCCGTCCTCGACGCGGTGCTCGCCGACGACCCGGGTGGAAGAGTCGCCTGCGAGACGCTTGTCACCACCGGGCTGGTGGTCGTTGCGGGTGAGGTGACGACGTCGACCTACGTGGACATCCCGCGACTGGTCCGTCGCACGATCCGCGATATCGGCTACGACCGCGCCAAGTACGGGTTCGACGCCGACACATGCGGCGTCATCGTCGCCCTCGACGAGCAGTCCCCGGACATCGCCCAGGGCGTCGAGGCCTCCTACGAGGTGCAGCACGACCCCGGCGAGACGGACCCGCTCGACCGCGAGGGTGCGGGCGACCAGGGGATGATGTTCGGCTACGCCTGCAACGAGACCGAAGAGCTCATGCCGCTCCCGATCATGCTCGCGCATCGGATCACGAAGCGGCTCGCCGAGGTCCGGAAGGCTGATGTCCTGCCCTACCTGCGTCCGGACGGTAAGGCCCAGGTGACTGTTCGCTACGAGGTCGACGAGCACGGGCGTCAGCGCGCTGCCGAGGTCGTCAGAGTCCTCGTCTCCACCCAGCATCGCGAAGGCCTCGACGCGGATACGCTCATCAAGCCGGATCTGATCGAGCACGTCCTGCATCCGATCCTCCCCAAAGACCTGTACGACGAGAAGCGTTTCGAGGAACGCGATTTCGTCCTCGTGAACCCGACCGGAAAGTTCGTGGTCGGAGGCCCGATGGGCGACACCGGCCTGACCGGTCGGAAGATCATCGTTGACTCCTACGGCGGCTCGGCGCGCCACGGCGGCGGCGCCTTCTCGGGGAAAGACCCCACGAAGGTCGACCGGTCCGCGGCCTATGCGGCCCGCTACGTCGCGAAGAACATCGTCGCCGCCGGCCTAGCCGACCGCTGCGAGCTCCAGGTCGCCTATGCGATCGGCGTCGCTCACCCGGTCTCGATCGAGGTCGAGTGCTTCGGCACCGAGGAGCTGCCGACGAGGCGCATCGAGGAGCTGATTCGCGACCACTTCGACCTCCGACCGGCAGCGATCATCCGAGACCTCGACCTGATGCGCCCGATCTACCAGAAGACGGCGGCATACGGCCACTTCGGACGTCTCGATCACGACTTCACGTGGGAGCGCACCGACAAGGTCGATGCGCTTCGCCAATCCGCAGGCCTCGCCGCCGGCGCCCCGGCCTAGATCGTTCTCTTTCCGTGCTACTCTCGGCCTCGTCATGGGGGTCGTCAGTCCCGAGCGCGGCACCGAGTCGCCGCACTCGCCAGAGCACCAGCCACCGCTGCCGCCGCAGGCGCCACCGCCGCAGCGCGGGATGCCATGGGGCCTCGTCGCGCTCGTGCTCGTGATCGTCTCGCTTATCGCAGGGTTCAACTGGGTGCGCGACCTGCTGCCATCCTTCGACAACCCGTTCGCCTCGGAGACGATCGACCGCTCGCCCCCGCCCGTGCTGCGGTCGATCCAGGACCTGGGCGAGTTCCGCGCCGCCGTAGGCAATTACCAGGTCATCGTCGCCCAAGAGAAGGACACCAAGCTCCCGTCCGAGCTCCTGGGAGAGAAAACGCTCTTCGTCGCCAAGGGCTCGGTCGACGCGGGCGTCGACCTCCGGGCCGTCAGTGCCGACGACGTTCAGCTCTCGGCCGATCGCCGGGCGGCGACGATCACGCTTCCTCACGCAGTGCTCTACCCGGCGGAGCTCGACCTCTCGCAGAGCTTCGTCTTTGACCGCGACCGCGGGCTCTTCAACGCGATCGGCGACGCTTTTTCCGACGGGAGCGGCTCCGAGCGCGAGCTCTATCTCGTCGCAGAGCGCAAGCTCACCCAGGCAGCGGGAGGCACGTCGGGCCTGACGGCGCGCGCCGAGGAGAACACGCGCGCCACCCTCACGTCGCTGCTGGGCTCGCTCGGCTTTACGCGCGTCACCGTTCGCTTTGAGTAGCTAGGCCGCGCGGACGAAGAGGCCGGCCGCGGCGCGCTCGCCGATCTCGCGCTCGCCGCCGTTCAGCTTGACCGTGATCGGGCCCTCGTCCGGCTGTGACTCGCGCAGCTCGATGGTCGCGCCGGGAACGAGGCCCTCGTCGTAGTACCAGTGGAGGAGCTCGCCGTCGTGCTCGGCGAGTCGGACGATCTCGGCGCGCGTGCCGGGGGCCAGATCAGAAAGGGCAGCCAGGTCGCGGTTCTCGGCCTGCTCGAACTCGGTATTGACGGGCCACCCGTGCGGGCAGCGCTCCGGGTCCCCGAGCTGTTTCGCGATCCGCTCGATCATCTCATCCGTAAACGTGTCGCCCAGTAGATCGGCCTGCTCGTGTGCCTCACCGGGCGTGTAGCCCATGAAGTCCGTGAGCAGGCGCTCGATGATCCTGTGGCGCCGGACGGCGCGCTCGGCGAGCTTGCGGCCCTGCGGTGTCAGGATCGCCTCCTTGTGCTTGCCGCGCTCGACGAGGCCGTCGGCTTCGAGCCGCTTCAGCATCTCGCTCGCCGAGGCGCGTGAGACGCCGAGCATGTCCGCGACCCGGACGGCTACGGTCCTGGAGCCTTTGGTGGCCGGTTGGTACTCGCCGACCGGGAAGGCGAGGAAGTAAATGGTCTCCAGGTACTCGTCCGTGGAATGTCCCTGGGCCATGCGACGATTCTACCCGTGCCTCGATACGCATCCGTCTATCCGCTCGTCACCGCCCGCGCTCTCGCACGGCCCTTCACGTACCTGGCTGACGGACTCCAGCGAGGGTCGATCGTCTCGATCGCATTCGGGCGCTCCAAGCGCCGCGGCGTCGTCGTCGCGCTCGAGGACGAGGTACCCGAGGACGTCGAGCCGGTCGCCGTCTCGGAGGTGCTGGGGTCGGTCCCGGAGTCGCTCGTCGACCTCGCGCTCTGGCTCGCGGATTACTACGGCTCCACCCCGGCGAGGACACTCGCGCTCGTCGCCCCGCCGGCCCGCAAGAGGCGCGCCGGTGCAAAGCGGCGGCCGCGCGCAGAGGATCTCGTTGGCGAAGCGCGTCCCGACGCGCTTACCGAGGCACAGGAACGCGTCCTCGCGCAGGTGGTCGGGGCGCTTGGCCGGCCGGCGCACTACCTTCTCTACGGCGAGACCGGGAGCGGGAAGACGGAGGTCTACCTGAGGGCCTGCGAGGCCGCCCTCGAACTGGGGCAGAGCGCGATCGTGCTCGTCCCCGAGATCGCCCTCACTCCGCAGGCATTCGGCCG
>DATLQD010000027.1:0-14212 GCA_035535315.1 Gaiellaceae bacterium | reverse complement strand
CCTGCTCGAGCGTGCCGACCGCGGTGCCGAGAGCGAGCGCTGTTCCAGGCTCGTCAGTGTGCACGTGCACCTTGAGCGCCGTCGCGTCGCCGACCACGAGCAGCGAGTCGCCGAGCTCTTCGAGGCTCTCCTCGAGCTCTTCCCGGTCGAGGCCGTCTCCCTCGACGACGAAGACCGTGCAGTAGCGGAACCGCGAGAGCTCCTGGTGGATCGCCTCGACGGTCAGCTCCTGCTCCTGCGGCGCCTCGGGAATCGCCTCGCCGGCCAGCGCAGCCGCGATCCCGCGCACGATCTCGAGCAGCCCCGCGCCGCCTGCGTCGACGACGCCGGCCGTGCGGAGGACGTCGAGCAGCTCGGGCGTTCGCTCGACAGCGTCGGCGCCACGCAGGACGACGGCCGCAAGCAGCTCCCGCGCGGTCTCGTCGACATGAGCTTCGGCCTCCTCCGCCATCTCGCGGATCACGGTCAGCATCGTCCCTTCGACCGGCTTCCGAACCGCGCGGTAAGCCGCGTCGCTCGCGCCGCGGAACGCGCGTGCAAGCGTGGGCGCGTCGAGCCGCTCGGCCTGCCCGACCACATCCGCGAAGCCGCGCAGGATCTGGGAGAAGATCACCCCAGAGTTGCCGCGCGCGCCCATCAGGGCAGCCCGCGTCAGCTCGTTCGCGAGCGTCGCGAGGTCGCGCGCCGTCGTCGCGTCGAGGTGCTCGACCGCGGCGCGCACGGTCAGCGTGAGATTCGTGCCGGTGTCGCCGTCGGGCACGGGATAGACGTTCAGGTCGTCGATGCGCCGGCGGTTGCGCTCGAGCGCGAGCAGCGCGCCCCGCGCCAGCTCTCGGGCGCGTACGAGGTCCGCTGCCGCGCCGTTCTCGCTCACGCGCTCTGCTTGGCTTTCTCGATGTGTACCTCGACGCTCGCCACACGGAGACCGGTCAGTCGCTCCACCTCGTACGTGACCCGGTTGCGCAGGGTCGACGCGACCTCGGCGAGGTTGAGCCCGTACTCGACGACCACACGCAGATCTATGCGCACAGCGTCCCCGTCACGCCCGATCTCGATTCCCCGTCTGGCCCGATCGCCGGGCAGCAGGCGCCCGAGTCCGCGCGGCGACATCCCGACGACGCCGTACGCCTCGGCCGTCACGTGACCCACGATCTGAGAAATCGCCTCGCTCGCGATCGAGATGCGACCGAGCGGCGACGCGAGGCTCGATCCCGCTTCCACGACCTCATTAGACCGCAACGGACGGCTGTCGGTTGCGCGGCGACCCGGCACGCCCCGGCCGCGAGGTGCCTAGGTGATGGCCTTGGTGACCTTGCCGGCCTTCAGGCAGCGCGTGCAGACATACGCGCGCGTCGGCTTGCCGGCGAGGAGCACGCGAACGCGCTGGAGGTTCGGGTCGAAGCGCCGCTTGGTCGCCACCATCGAGTGGCTCCGGTTGTTGCCGAACGACGGCTTCTTACTGCAGATTGCGCAGACCTTGGACATCGGCGCGCCAGTGTAGCCGAATCAGGCCTGCGCGCCGGCGGTCTGACGGAGCTGCGAGAAGAGATCCGCCATCTCGAGCGCCGCTCGCACCGCGTCGGCGCCCTTGTCGACGCGGGCCTCGGCCTGCTCCTTCGTCTCGCAGGTCAGAACGCCGAACGACACCGGGATGCCCGTCTCGAGCGCTGCGAGCTGGAGGCCGCTCGCGGCCTCCGATGCGACATAGTCGAAATGAGGCGTCTCGCCCCGAATCACGCAGCCCAGCGCGACGACGCAGACGTAGCGCCGCGTCTTCGCGAGAGCGATCGCCGCAAGCGGGAGCTCGAACGCGCCCGGCACCGGGACGATCGTCAGCTGCGAGCGTTCGACGCCGATCCGCTCGAACTCGGCGAGCGCGGACTCGAGGAGTCGGGTCGTGATCTCGCCGTTGAACTTCGCGACGACGATCGCGACGAGGCGGCGCGTCGGACCGGCCTCTCCCTCCAGCACGTCGACGTCGTCGGGGATATCGATATCGCCGGCGGCGTGCTGCTCGGCAGGCGACCGCTCCTCAGCTGCCGCGGGCTCCGCCTCGGGCTCCGGCTCGGGGACGGGCTCCACCTCGCGCGCAGGCGCAGGCTCGACGGCGGGCTCCGGCTCGAGCGCCGGCTCCGGCTCCGGCTCCGGCGTGACGACGCTCTCGGACGACGAGGAGCGGTCGGGCCACTCGCCGGGGTAGCGGTCGCTCACGACTCCTCACGCCCGAGTCGAACGCCCTGATGGTGCAGGCGGTGCCCCATCTTTTCGCGCTTCGTCGCGAGGTAACGCTCGTTCTCGGCGTTCGGCGCCACTTCGATCGGCACCTGCTCGACCACCGTCAGCCCGAACCCTTCCATCCCCGCCGACTTGCGCGGGTTGTTCGTGAGGATCCGGATCGTGGTGAGCCCGAGGTCGCCGAGGATCTGGTTGCCGATCCCCCACTCGCGCGCGTCCGGCGGGAAGCCGAGCTCGAGGTTCGCCTCGACGGTGTCGAGCCCGTTCTCTTGGAGCTCGTACGCCTTCAGCTTGTTGAGAAGGCCGATGCCCCTGCCCTCCTGCGCCATGTAGAGGAGAACGCCCCTCTCCTCGTCGCCGATTCGCGCGAGGGCCTGCTCGAGTTGCTCACCACAGTCGCAGCGAAGAGAGTGGAACACGTCGCCGGTCAGGCATTCTGAATGGACGCGAACGAGCACATTCTCGCGGCCCTCGACCTCGCCCTTGACGAGGGCGACGTGGTGCTTCCCGGTCAGCGTCTCGCGGAACGCAACAGCGATGAACTCGCCGTAGGCGGTTGGGAGCCGCACGCTCGTCATCCGCTCGACCAGCTTCTCGTGCCGCCGGCGGTACTCGATCAGATCGGAGACCGTGATCATCTTGAGCCCATGCTGCTCGCAGTAAGGGACGAGATCAGGGACCCGTGCCATCGAGCCGTCCTCGTTCGCGATCTCGCAGACGACCCCGGCCGGGTTCAGACCGGCCAGGCGCGCAAGGTCAACGGATGCCTCCGTCTGGCCGGTGCGCTGGAGGACTCCCCCGGGGCGGGCTCGAAGCGGAAAGATGTGGCCGGGCTGAACGAGATCGTCGGGCCCCTTCGACGGGTCGATGGCGACCTGGATCGTGTGCGCCCGGTCTGCAGCCGAGATTCCCGTGGTGACGCCCTCGCGGGCCTCGATCGCAACGGTAAATGCCGTCTCGAACGGCGTCTGGTTGTTGTAGGTCATCGGCCGGAGGCCTAGCTCGTCACAACGCTCCTCGGTAAGGCACAGGCAGATGAGGCCACGAGCGTGCGTAGCCATAAAGTTGATCGCGGCAGGGGTGATGTGCTCGGCCGCGATCGTGAGGTCACCCTCGTTCTCCCGGTCGGGCGCATCGACGACGACCACGAACTTGCCGAGGCGGATGTCCTCGATCGCCTCTTCGATCGTGGCGAAGGGGGAAGCGGTCTCGAGCTCGGGCGCGTGCTGTGCCATCCGGGAAATCGTATCCGGCGGCAGACTCCTAGTCGCCGGGTGGCTCCCAGACAAGCTCCTGCACGTCGAGCACGATCGAAAAGCCTGCTCCCTCCGGAAGCGGGCGAGCCTCGCCGCAGATGACGCAGACGACGTCGTTCAGACGGCTATAGGGCTCGTCGCCGGAGACGTGCATGCCGGTCCCGACGAACGGACGGCTCTGCTCCGGGTAGGCGCGCCCGTAGCCGCGGTAGTCGAACATCACCTTGGAACCGTCGTCCGTCTCGATCACCCCCTGGAAGTCCGGGAGGTAGGTGAGGTCCGTGCGACGGCGCGGGTGGTTCGCGCCCCGGAAGCGACCGGAGATCCCGCCCTCGCAGCGTCCCTCGGCGATGAAGAAGTGCTGGCTCTCTGTCCCCCGCTCCCCGTCTAGCTCGACGAACCAGGCCTCGGGGTAGCTGAACCTGACGCGGTAGAGGGGCTCAAGTCGCATTCCTGGCTCCCAACAGCCGCTCGACGTACTTCGCGAGCACATCGACCTCGAGGTTCACCTCGTCATCGGGCGCGAGCGATCCGAGCGTCGTCGCTTGCAGCGTGTGCGGGACGAGCGCGATCTCGAAGCCGTCGGGCGCGAGCGCTGCGACGGTGAGACTGACGCCCTCGACGGTGATCGAGCCTTTCTCGACGATGTAGCGGAGGAGCTCCTGGGGCGCCTCGACTGTAAGCCTGGCGCCCTCGCCCTCGGGTTCGAGCTGGAGCACGCGCCCGACACCGTCGACGTGGCCCTGGACGAGGTGGCCTCCCAGGGGCTCGCCGACACGCACCGCCGGCTCGACGTTCACCGAGCCGCCTTCGGTCAGGCGCGAGAGCGAGCTGCGGCGGAGGGTCTCGGGCACCGCGTCGAAAGCCAGGACGCCGCCCTCCACGTCGACCGCCGTCAGGCACACGCCGTTCACGGAAACCGAATCTCCGGCCGCGGTCAAGCTCGCCGTCACGGGCGCCACGACGCGAAGCCGGATCCCAGCGGACTCCCCGTTCAGGCTCGCGACCCGCCCGAGCTCACGAATGATTCCTGTGAACACTGCCGCCACGATAATGGAGCCGGATCCGGGCGAGAGCTACGCGGAGGCGGGAAGCAACGCCTCGCCTCGACGCACGTACGTGCTCGCCCCGACCGCGTGCCAGAAGTCGAGCGTTCTCCGCAGTTCCTGGTCCGCCTCCGAGCGGCGCCCGAGGGCCACGAGTTCCTCGGCGGCCCGCAGACGAACGTATGCCTCGTACGGTCGGGCCCCCATGGAAAAGAGCATCTCTGCGGCTGCCAGGGGGTCCCCGGCTGCGTAGGAGGTTGCGACTTCGAGCCAGAGAGTCGGCGTCGGGAACCCCGCCGCCGCCGGACCGACCTCCGCAGAGCGACCTAGGCCCACCAACACGAAGGTGAGCTCGAGGAACCACGAGTGCGCGAGCAGCGCCCTGCTTTTGATCTCGACCAGCCGGTCTGCGAGGCTTCCGGCCCTGCCTTCGTCGCCCGTCTCCAGGCGGCAAAGGGCGGCTTTAGCAAGAATCGGAAGAAACGTCTGGGAGTCGCCGCGGCTGGACGCGCCCAGCGCGAGACCCCTTTCGCAATCCTCGAGCGCCCCGGCGAAGTTGCCCCGCGCCAGCCTGATCAGCGCCCGCAATCCGCGACACGGAGCCTCCATGAAGAACGGGGAGGTCGCCGACTCCGCGATCCGGAGATCGAAGCCGCGAAGCGCTTCATTCCACTCGCCCGCGAGGAAGCGGTCGCACGAAAGCTCGGCGTCGAGCCAGCGGACGTCGTTCTCCTGCCCCATTCGCGATGCGGCCTCGAGCCCTCGCTCGTGCAGCTCGCGCCCCCTCGTGAGGTTTCCCAGATCGACCTGCATCGAGGCCAGGTTGCCGTACCCCCGCGCGAGGTCGGCCGGCCGCCGCTCCCCGGCGACCACGATGCTCGCTTCGAGATCTTCGATCCCGCCCAGGTCGCCGCCGATGACCCTGACCATCCCCCGCGTGTTGAGGGTGTACGCCGTGGCATCCAGAAGCTGGAGCTCGTCGCCCAGGGCGAGCGCCGCGTCACTCAGCCGGATCGCCTCCGTGCGATTGCCCGTAAGCGCTTTCCACCGCGCCGCCTGCGCGTATACGCTCGCCTTGGCCGCAGAGGCCGCCCGATCCTCGATGAGAGCGACGGCTCGATCCATGTGGCCGAGAGCCTCGTCGGGAAGCCCCTGGTCGTAGCGAAGCTGCCCGAGCAGAGCCTCTGCCTCGGCTGCCTCCTCGACCATGCCGGCGCCAAGTGAAGCGTCCCTCGCCTCTTCGAGGAACTCGATGCCCGCGCCGCGGCTCGTGTACAGAGCCTCCCCGCACCGAAGCAGGAGCTTTGGCCGCTCGGCATCGTCGGCCGGCCAGAGCTCGAGCGCGCTCTCGAAGAAGCGAGCCGCCGCCGCGAAGGCGCTCAGGGCCATGGCACGCTCCGCAGCGACGCGCAGGGCAAGGCGGGCCCGCTCCCGAAGGTCGTCGGTCTCGCTACCGGCTGCGCGGGCAAACTCGAGGGACGCCAGATAGTGGTGCGCAAGCATCTCCGCCCGATCGTCGGCCCGGTCGTCCGAGAGCGAATCGATCCAGCCAGCGGCAACGCGGTGCTTCTCCGCGCGCGCGGCCCGGGGAATCTGGGCGTAGGCAACGTCCTGCACCAGAACGTGGCGGAACGAGTATTCGGTCTCTCCGGCGACGGAGGAGCGCCGTTCTCTGCGGATGAAGTCCTTGCGCTCGAGCGCGTGCAGGAGCGTCTCGACGGCATCGGGGCCGAGCTCGCCGATAGCGGCAGCGGCGCCGAGCCAGAAGACTTTTCCCATGACTGCGGCGTCCTGGAGAAGCGCCTTCTCCGCCGCGGGAAGGATGTCGAGCCTCGCCGCGATGATGCCTTGCACGGTCTCGGGCAACGCCGGCGCATCGCCGGCGCGCTCGAGATGCATGCGGACGAACTGCTCCGCGTAGAGCGGGTTGCCGTCCGCGTGCGCAAGGAGGGTCGCCTGGATTTCGGCCGGAAGCAGAATCCGCTCGAGCAACGCGCCGATGAGCTCCGCCGTCTCCTCGTCGCTGAGCGGCGTCACCGAGACGGTGGCGGCGTTGAGCTTTCCGCCACCCCAGGCCGGGCGGCGGTCGAGCAGCTCCGGACGCGCGGCGCAAACGACGAGAATCGGGACGCTGCTCGCCCAGTCGACCAGGTGGTCGACGAAGTCGAGTAGGTCGTCGTCGGCCCAGTGGAGGTCGTCGAAGACCAGGACGAGCGGGTTCTGCTCGGCCAGAGCCTCGAAGAAGCGCCGCCAGGCAGCAAAGCTCTCGGCACGGCGGTCGCCCGACATGTCCGTACTTGTCGTAAGCCCCACCAGGAGACGGAGGTGCAGCTCGACCCATTCCGCCTCGGGCGACTCGCCGAGGACGACAGAGACCGCCTGCGTCAGCTTCTGCCCCACGTCGGCTAGCGAGTCCGTCTCGAGCACCCCGGCGTGCGCCTTCACCATCTCGGCGAGCGCCCAGTACGTGACGCCTTCGCCGTATGGAAGAGCACGTCCCTGGCGCCAGAAGACAAGGTCTGGTTCCGACTCGATCGCCTTGAAGAGCTCGTAGACGAGCCGGCTCTTCCCGATCCCCGGCACGCCGACGAGGGTGACGAGCTGGGGAGTGCGCTCCTGCCGCGCGCGCTCGAGGGCGCCCGTGAGCACGTCGAGCTCGCGCCGGCGGCCGATCAGCGGCGCCCCCGTCTCCAATGTCTCCACTGCGATCCGGGAATACGCCTGGACGACTTCCCACACCTGGACCGGGTCGGCTTTCCCCTTCGCCTCGACCGGGGCGGCTTCGCGATACTCGATTGCGTGGCGGGTAGAGCGATACGTGCTCTCGCCCACGAGGATGCCGTTCACGGGGGCGGCCGATTGCAGCCGGGCCGTCGTGTTGACGACGTCTCCGGCTGCCATGCCCTCGCCGGCGCTCGGCCTCGCGTCGAGGGAGACAAGCGCCTCACCAGTGTTGACGGCGATGCGAACCTGAAGCCCCGCGTCCTCGTCCCGGATCGCGTCTCGGATCGCAAGCGCAGCCCGAACCGCCCGCTCGGGGTCGTCCTCGTGGGCCATCGGCGCGCCGAAAACAGCCATGACCGCATCGCCTATGAACTTCTCGACCGTCCCCCCGCGCCGCTCTAGTTCGCTGCGGAGCCGGGCGTAGTACGGGGAAAGCATCGCGCGGACGTCCTCGGGATCCAGCTGCTCGGCTCGGCCCGTGAACCCGACGAGGTCGGCGAAGAGCACGGTGACGACCTTTCGCTCCTCGCGCGGGCGCCGGATCTCGTCCGTTACCGGCTTGCCGCAGGAGCCGCAAAAGCGAAAGCCCTCGGGATTTTCCTGACCGCAGGCGGGACAGATCAGCATGGATAGAGCTTACGGCTGGCTCAGGGCTCGTTGAGATACGCGGTGAGCAAAAGATCGTCCCCGAGCTGCTCCACCTCGAGCTCTCCGACCGGGACCGACTCCGCCAGGGAACGGGCGCCGGGGCCCGCGAAGAGCGGGGGCGCATCGTCTCCACCGACGAGCTTCGGGGCAACGAAAAGGAGCAGCTTGTCGATCAGCCCCGCCCGCAGGAAGGCGCCGGCGAGGGTCGGACCGCCCTCGAGGAGCAGGGACTGGACCTCCTCCCCCGCCAGACGGGCCAACTCCTCGTCCAGCGGGCCGGAGACCAGCTCGAGGTCAGACCCGTCCGGCAGCGGACCCTGGCCGAAGACCAGCCTGCGGGGCTGCCGGACCGCGCCGACCCCGCGGGCGTCGAGGCGCGGCTCGTCCGCGCGGGCCGTGCCCATCCCGACCGCAACCGCGTCAGAGGCCGCGCGCAGCTCGTGGACGCGGCGGCGGCTCTCCTCGCCGGACACCCAGCGTGCATCGCCTCCTGCCGCAGCCAGCCTCCCGTCCAGAGTCATCGCCGCCTTGTAGGTGACGAACGGGCGCCCCTTGGTGGCCCAGGTCAGGAAGACCTCGTTCTGGCGGCGCGCCTGTCTGGCGAAGTCGCCCTCGGCGATTTCCACCTCGATGCCGGCCGCTCGAAGCCGCTCGAAGCCCTGGCCGTTCGTCCGCGGATCCGGATCGCCTATGGCAGCCACCACATGTGAGATCCCCGCGGCGACGACCGCATCGGCGCAAGGCGGCGTCCGCCCCAGGTGCGCGCACGGTTCGAGCGTCACGTAGAGCGTCGCGCCGCGGGCACGCTCCCCGGCAGCCGCGAGGGCCATCGCCTCCGCGTGGGGCTCGCCGGGCCGCTCGTGCCAGCCCTCGCCGACCACCTCGCCGTCGCGCACGACGACGGCCCCGACCATCGGATTCGGCCGGGTCGTGCCGCGGCCCCGCTCGGCCAGCTCGAGCGCCCTCTCGAGCGGGACGCTCATAGGCCGCCCTTTGGCCTGTGAGCGTGTGGAGGGGGTGTGGGGGAACCGGGCGGTTCCTCCACGTTGGACTGTAAGAAGGGGGGTCGCGCGGGAAACATGGTTTCCCCCGCGGGAGCCAGCCGGAGGCGAGAGACTGTCACGCGACTGCTTCGACTAAGCGGCGGTAGGCCGCGCCCGGGTCGACGCCGTCGAAGACCGCGCTTCCGGCGACCAGGAGCTCGGCCCCCGCTTTGCGCGCCGCCCGGATGTTCTCCGCCTTGATGCCACCGTCGACCTGAACGTAGACATCGTCCGCGAGCGCCGCCCGAAGCTCCCGGATCCGATCGAGGGCCTCGGGCATGAACGCCTGCCCGGAGTAGCCCGGGTGAATGCTCATGCAGAGGACGAGGTCGACGCCCTCGACGCGCGGCACGACATCCGCGACCTCGGACTCCGGGTTGAACGCGAGCCCTGCTCCGAGCCCGAGCTCCCGGGCCTTTGCCGCCGTCACGGCGACATCGGCGACGACCTCGTGGTGGAACGTGACGCTGTCTCCGCCGGCCTTCGCGATCTGTGGGAAATGGTGCTCGGGATTGTCCACCATCAGGTGGCAGTCGAGCACGGCGCCGCGCGCGTGCACGAGCGGGGCGATCGACTCGAGGACGATCGGTCCGATTGTGATCGGCTCGACGAAGTGACCGTCACCGACGTCGAAATGGAGGATGCGCGCGCCCGCGTCGAGAGCCCCCTCCAGGTCTGCTCCGAGCGCGGCGAAGTTCGCGGCATAGATCGACGGCTCGATCTCGAAGTCCTGCACCCACTCACGCCAGGCCACGAGTCGATCCTACGTTCGCAGGCGGGCGACGAAGAACCCCGAGGTCCCGTGGCGGTGCGGCAGCGTCAGCAGGAACTCGGGGCGCCGCGGGTGGCGGAAGTCGGGCCATTCCGCGCCCAGGTCGTCGAAGGAGAGCCCGAGCGCATCGACGATCGCCCCGTTCTCCGCCCCGTGAATCGTGCAAACCGAATATGTGAGCGTGCCGCCCGGCCGCACGAGCGGAACCGCCGCACGCATCAGCTCGAGCTGGAGCTCCGGGAGCGGCGTCGCACGCCAGCGCAGGTCTGGACGCGAGGCGAGCACGCCGAGCCCGGAGCAGGGCGCGTCGACAAGGACGCGGTCGAAGGCACCGAGATCGTCGGGGAGATCGAGCGCATCCGCGTGCACCACCCGGACGTTGCGCGCGCCGAGCCGTTCGACGTTCTGCGCGAGCTCGTGAGCCCGGCCGCGGTGCTTCTCGACGGCGACCACCTCGCCCGCGACCTCCGCAAGCTGGGCGGTCTTTCCTCCGGGGGCCGCACAAAGGTCGAGGACGCGGTCACCCGGCTCGGCGCCGACAGCGCTTCCTGCTAGCTGCGAGCCACGGCTCTGGGGCCACGCGTAGCCCGTCCTGAGCCAGCCTTCGGGGATCCGGTCAACGACACGGGCGCCGTCGCGCGTTCGGACGGCAGTCTCCTGCGGCTCGTTCTGGGCCCGCATGAGGCCGACCGCTTCCTCCGCCCCCCACTCCCGCCACCATGTCTCCGCGACCCAGTCGGGATAGGAGTGGCGCAGCGCCGCCTCTGCGGGGGTCGCCTCGCCGAGGCCGGCGAGGAGGCCTCCCAACCCGTCCGAGAGCCTGCGCATGACCGCATTCGTGAACGGAACCGCCCGCTCGAGCTGGGCACGCCGGACGAGCTCCACGGACTCGTTCACAGCCGCGTGCACCGGTACCGCGTCCATGAACGCGAGCTGGTAGGCGCCGAGCCGCAGGGCAGCGCGGACGGCCGGGTCGAGCTTCCGGACTGGACGCTTGCCCAGCGTCTCGATCGCGTGGTCGATGGTCCGGACGTGCTGCACGGTCCCGTAGGCGAGTTGCATCGCGAAAGCCCGATCGCGATCATCGAGCCCCTCTGCAGCCGCGCGGAAGACGCGGTCCGCGTAGGCGTCGTCTTCGAAGACGCGCCGAACGACCTCGTAGGCGGCTTGGCGAGCCGTCATCGGAGCCCGCGCAGAAACTCCTCGTATGTCATCCGCCGGCGGCCGTCGGGCTGCACCTCGACCGGCACGACCTTCCCTTCGACCAGCTGGGCGCGCCAGATGGTCATCCGGCGGCCGTGAAGCACCCCACGCGCCCCGATGTGCGGCGAGAGCGCACGGATCCGGTCGTACACCTCCTGCGGCGGGCGCGACCAGTCGAGCTCGCGGTCTTCGGGGCGGATCTTCTCCGCATACGTGACGCCCTCCTCCGGCTGCGGGACGAACAACGCATCCGGCAGCACCTCGTCCAGGAGGTCGACCGCGAGCGCAGACGACCGCGCGTAGACCGCGCCTGCGTCGTCCTCCGGGCCGATCCGGAAGCTCCGCTGTGCGGCGATCGGGCCGGCGTCGAGCTCCGCGGTCGTCCTGTGGACGGTGACGCCCGTCTCCTGATCGCCGGCCATGAGCGCCCTCTCGACAGGTGCGGCGCCCCGCCAGCGCGGAAGAAGCGAGGGATGGACGTTCAGCCAGAGGCGTTCAGCGAGGAGCGACTCTGGGATCAGGAGGCCGTACGCGACGACCACGATCGTGTCCGCCTTCCCCGGCACAGACTCGAGCCGCTCCGGCTGCTCGACAGGGATTCCGAGGCGCTCCGCGGCCTCCTTTGCGGGCGGCGGCCCTTCGCGGCGGCCGCGGCCTTTCGGCCGGTCCGGTCGCGTCAGCAGGAGCTCGACGTCGTGCCTGGCCGCCAGGCCTTCGAGCACGGCGGCGCCGAAGGGCGCCGTCGCCGCGACCGCGAACTTCACACTTCCAGAGTGCCGAGGAGCGGCTGCGGCCGGAGCTTTCCGAGCGCCTCGCGACGCTGCTCGGGCGTCGTCTTGTCGAGGATCAGCACGCCGTCCAGATGGTCGATCTCGTGCTGGAGGACCCGAGCCTCGAGCCCTTCCGCCTCGATTCGGATGTCTTCCCCCACCGGCGTCCTGGCTTCGACGACGACGGAGTCCGGGCGCTCTACGTCGACGACGACCGACGCGGCGCCGAGCGACAAGCATCCCTCCGGGCCGATCTCGGTCACGTCAGATGATTCGACGATCACGGGATTCACCAGAGCCTGCACCGGTGCTTCGTCAGCCGACTGGTAGACGAGGAAGCGGCGGAGGATGCCCACCTGGGGCGCTGCGAGGCCTACTCCGCGCGCCTCTTGCATGAGCCTTCCCATCCGCTCCGCGAGGTCGGTGAGGGAATCATCAGTCTCCTCGATCTCGTTCGCGCGCATCCGGAGCACCGGGTCCGGATACTGGCGCACCTGCGCGAGCGCCTGCAGCCGCCGCGCCTCGCGCTCCGGATCCAACTGCTCGTCCCGGACCTGTCCTTCGACCTCGCTCACGGCCGGTCAGGTTAGACGACGTCGCCTGGGGCGGGAGCTCCGGCGCCCGGCTGCTCCCACCGGACGATCTTGCCGTCTCGCACCGTGAAGATGGCCGTCACCTTCGCACCTGGCGCGTCACAGGGTGTCGTGTTGCTGTCGGAGAGGACAAAAACCGCGGTTACCTCGTCCTCGTCGACCTCGAGCTCGACGATCTTCCCGTCGCACGGCAAGGCGGCGTTCCAGCGGACGGCGTCGTCGTGCCGGGAGAGGCGGTACGACATGCCGGCCTGGACGACCTCCGCTCCGCCGGCGAAGAGGTCGGCGGCGCCGTCGTTGTCGTCGGCGTTCAACGCCTCGGACCAGCTCCGCACGACCTCCTCGGGCGAAGCGGTCCCGGCCCCGGCGCAGCCGCCGAGAGCCACGGTGAGCGCCAGCGCGGCCGCGACGCTCCTCACGACGAGCTCTGCGGGTCAACGTCGACTACGGCGGCGAGGCTATCTCTCCGCATGGCGACCGCGGCGGCGTTCAAAAGCCGGCCCGCGCGGCTCGCGACGGGTCGCGGGGCGCCCGTCTTCACGAGAAGCTGCGCACGGTGCCGACCCCTCAGCCGCAGCAGAGTCGCGGGCCCGAGCAGGTCCGTATCCGGAAGCCCTTCGAGCCCCGACCGAAGCTGGTCGAGGACGGCCCGCGGCCCGGCCGGGTCCGGGCCCGACACGACGATCCGGACGAGCTGGCGGAATGGCGGGTAGCCGAGCTCGCGCCTGCGAGCCAGCTCGCCGACGAGGAACTCCTCGACACCATGCCGGGCCGCAAGGGCGATCGGGTGAGCATCCGGCTGGTAGGTCTGTACGAGCACTCGCCCCGGTGCGTCCCTCCCGCTCCGCCCGGCGAGCTGTGTAACGAGTTGGAACGTCCGCTCCTCAGCGCGGAAGTCCGGCATTCCGAGCCCTGTGTCGGCGTCCACGACGGCCGCAAGCGAGACGCCGGCGAAATGGTGGCCCTTCGCCACCATTTGCGTGCCGAGAAGGACGGAGCGATCCGTCGCCGCGAAGCGGGCCAGCTCGTCGCGGAGAAGCACCGGATCGGAGACCGTGTCCGCGTCCAGGCGAATCAGTTCGAGCTCCGGAAACCGCTCGGCCAGCTCTGCTTCCAGGTGCTCGGTACCGGCCCCGAGACGGGCCAGCTCGGTCGAGCCGCAGACCGGGCAGCGGTCCGGCGCGTCAGCCGTGAACCCGCAGTGGTGGCAGTGGAGCCGTCCGTCGCCGTGGAGGGTGAGGGCGACGTCACACTGGTCGCAGCGGAAGGTCTGGCCGCAGGCACGACAGTGGATCGCAGGTGCCACGCCACGGCGGTTCAGGAGGAGCACGGCTTTGCCGCCGCTGTCCGAGAGAAGGCCGAGCTCCGCGAGGAGCGGCGCCGAGAGCGGGTACCCCGCCTCGCGCCGCAGGTCGACGACCTTGACCGGCGGGAGCGAGCCAACGAGGCGCTTCCCCAGCTCGAGCCGCTCGAGGCGCTCCCAGCTCTCGGGGCGAGGAGTCGCCGTCCCGTAGAGGACGACCGCGTTCTCGAGCGCACCGCGTTTCGCGGCGACCGTGCGCGCGTCGTAGCGAGGGTCAGACTCCTGCTTGTAGGACGAGTCCTGTTCCTCGTCAACGACGATCAGCCCGAGGCGCTCTACCGGGGCGAAGATCGCCGACCGGGCCCCGACTACTACTCGCGCCTCCCCGGCTGCGATCCGCTCGCGCTCGTCACGCCGCTCCGCCTCGGTCAGAGACGAGTGCAGGACGGCCACGCGATCGCCAAAGCGCGCCCGGAAGCGGCCGAATGCCTGCGGAGTGAGGGCGATCTCGGGGACGAGCACGATCGCGCTCTGCCCCAGTTCGAGGGCGGCCTCGCAGGCCCTCAGGTAGACCTCCGTCTTCCCGCTCCCGGTCTCGCCGTAGAGAAGGTAGTGCGCC
>DATLQD010000026.1:0-19386 GCA_035535315.1 Gaiellaceae bacterium | reverse complement strand
GCCCTGGTAGCAAGACTGCCGAAGTCTCAATCTTTCTCCACCTGTTGACATCCCTCTCCTGAGGGATTTGTCCACAGGGGCGTGTGGAAAGTTGACTTCTTGGACTACCTGGTCGCCTAGTTAGGCGATCAGGCTGCGGCGAAAACCGATTGCGACGGCATGGGCCCTGCTGCGGGCCTGAAGCTTGGCGAGTAGATGCCGCACATGGCTCTTGACCGTCTCCTCTGAGAGGAAGAGCCGGACTCCGATCTCCCGGTTCACTAGACCGTCGGAGATGAGCTGCAATACCTCGATCTCGCGCATGGTGGGCTCCTGCTCGAGCTCACGTAGCGGCGCCGTGAAGGGAATCACGTCGGCGTCGGCTGTGTTTCCGTTGGACCGTCGCGCCGCGACTTCCTCGAAGCGGCGGGAATGGTCCAGGTATCTGCTCAGGATGTCTTTGCGCTGGGCGGCGTCCATGTAGGTGCTGAATCGGCGCGCCAGCACGCTCCCTTGAATAAAAGAACCCTAAATCGAGGGAGAGAGGCCTAAAGCTGGCCCGAGACCCCTAGAAAGGGTGACGGGCGGGTATGAACCCGCCCGTCTGCGCTGGTGGACTGAGGCGTGAGCCCCGTCGTACGCTTAGGCCGCTGCTACGGAGGACAGATCGCGGATCGCGGAGAGCCGCGACAGTGCCTGGCCCTCGAGCTGTCGCACACGCTCGCGCGTGAGACCGAGCTCGTGGCCGATCGCCTCGAGCGTCCAGGGCTCGCCCTCGAAGCCGAAGCGAAGCTCGAGGATGCGACGCTCGCGCTCCGGCAGCGCGTCGAGAGCGCGACGGACGCCCTGCTTGCGCAGCGACTCCTCGGCCTCCTCGAACGGATCCGCTGCCTCGCGGTCGGCGAACAGATCTCCGAGCTCACCCTCGTCGTCTGCCCCCACGTTCTGGTTCAGGGAGACGGAAGCCTGAGCGGCGCCGAGTGCCTCCTCGACATGCTGGAGCGGCAGTCCGGTGGCATCGGCCAGCTCCTGCTTCGTGGCCTCGCGGCCGAGCTCGACCTCGAGGCGGCGGGCGGCACGACCGAGCTTCTGCTGGCGCTCGACGACGTGCACAGGCACGCGGATCGTGCGGGCGTTATTTGCCACGGCGCGCTGGACCGACTGGCGGATCCACCAGGTCGCGTAGGTCGAGAACTTGAACCCACGGCGCCAGTCGAACTTCTCGACAGCGCGGTTGAGCCCAAGGGTCCCTTCCTGGATGAGATCGAGGAACGGGACGCCGAGGCCGCGGTACCCCTTGGCGATCGACACGACGAGCCGAAGGTTCGACTCGATCATGCGCCGCTTGGCCAGGGGATCACCCTTCTCGATGCGCTTCGCCAGCACGATCTCGTCTGCGGCGGTCAGAAGCTTGTGGCGGCCGACGTCGGCCAGGAAGAGCTGCAGGCTGTCGCCGGCGCCAAGCTGCACGGGCGCCGGAGCCGCAACGGGGGCCTCTTCGGGCTCCTCCTCGCGCGGCGCGCCGATGTCGAGGCCGATTGCCTCGAGCTCCTGCGTTACGTCGGCAACGTCTTGATCGCCAAGGTCCAGCTCGAGCGCAAGCGCCTCGAGCTCGGCAGGCTCGACGTAGCCACGCTCCTCGGCGGTCTCGACGAGGGTGCGACCTTGAAGTGTCTCTAGAACTTCATGCACGGGATTCGGTGTCAAAGTGTTCGTACTGTCCTTTCGTTGAAAGTGCCCGTTTGGATCGGGTTTCTTACAGGGTTAGACGTCTCGAATGGGTTAAATCTTGCGGTGTTCTTGCAGGGTTGGACGTCTCCAATGGGTTAAACGTTCGCAGCCTAAGATCGATTCCCTGGCTGTGCCAAGGACTTAGACGCACCTTAACTGGCCGTTAACCCAAGAAATCGCCCGGCCGACCTATTCCCCGGCCGCGGTCGCGGTCACTTCGCGCTCCGCTTCATCCTCCCTGGGTTGAGTAGCCCATTCCTCGTCGAACTCTACTCGCCACTTGCCATCTTCGCCTTGCTCGAGCTTCAGCTTCGCCTTGAACGACCGCCCCGAGCGGCCCTTGAAGCCGGTGACGGGCTTCTCGGTCTTGCCCGTCGCCATCAGCTCCTTGACCACCGAGACAGGGAGGATCTTGCCCGCCTTCTTCTTCCAGATCACGAAACCACAGCCCGGATCGTCCTTCGACCAGCACGAATAGCCCTTGCGGTTCTCGATCACGTCGCGCCCGCACACGGGGCACGGGCCGAGGTTGGCGCGCTCGATCTTCACTTCCTTCAGCTTGTCGAGCTCCTGCACCGTGTCGGCCGTGAACTTGACGATGTCGGACATGAACGCCTTGCGCGTGTCGCTGCCCTGCTCGATCAGGCCGAGCCGGTGCTCCCAGTCCCCGGTGAGCTCCGCCGAGGTCAGAGGGTGGTTTCCGAGGAGGGAGATCACCTGTATCCCCTTCTCGGTGGCGTGCAGCGCCCGGCCCTCGCGATCGATGTAGCCGACCTGGATCAGCCGCTCGATGATGGACGCGCGGGTAGCCGGCGTCCCGATCCCCGAGTCCTTCATCGCCTCGCGGAGGTCGGCGTCCGAGATGTCCTTGCCCGCCGTCTCCATCGCCCCGAGGAGGGACGCCTCCGTGAAGCGCCGCGGAGGCTGGGTCTCCTTTTCCAGGGTCTCGACGGAGCGCGTCTCGACTTCCTCCCCCTGCTGAACCGCAGGAAGGGTCTGATCGCCGCCGGAATCGTCCTCCGAGCCCTCGGAGTCCCGGCCGAGCTCGCCGTAGACCTCCTTCCACCCGGCCTGGAGCAGAACGCGGCCGCTCGTGCGGAAAATACGCTCCTCGACGGTGGTCTCGATTCTCGTCCGCTCGTAGACGGCCTCGGGGTGAAAGACGGAGAGGAACCGCTTCGCGACGAGGTCGTAGATCTTCAGCTCGTCGTCGCCCATCTTCCCGAGGTCATGCTCGGACTTCGTCGGGATGATCGCGTGGTGATCGGTGACCTTCTTGTCGTTGACCACGCGACCGAGCGGCAGCTTCTCGAGCCGCGTGACGTACGAGGCGGCCTTTGTGTACTCCCGATTTCGGCCGACGAAATCGGCGGTCGGCTTGATCTCCGCGATCATTTCACCCGGCAGGAAGCGGGAGCTCGTGCGTGGATAGGTAAGGGCCTTGCGCTCTTCGTAGAGCTTTTGCGCGGCGGCGAGCGTCCTCCGGGCGGAGAACCCGTGGAGCGTGTTTGCGTGCCGCTGCAGCGACGTCAGGTCGTAGAGGAGCTGCGGCCGCTCGCGCTCTTCCTTCTTCTCCAACTTCGTGATCTCGCCACGCTTGCCCGAGCAGGCCTCGACGATCTCCTCTGCTTCCTCCTTCGCGATCCGCTTGCCGCCCAGGTAGCGCCCGCTGTACGAGCGATCGCCGGACGCTGCGAAGAGGGCTTCGACGAGCCAGTACGGCTCGGGCTTGAAGGCCCGGATCTCGACCTCACGGCGCGCGACGAGTGCGAGCGTCGGCGTCTGCACCCTGCCGAGAGACACCGCGCCGTCGAAAGCCGACCGAAGCCGGATGGAGGCTGCCCGCGTCGCGTTCATGCCCACGAGCCAATCGGCTTCCGAGCGCGAACGGGCAGCGTCCTCGAGGAGGTGCATCTCCCCGCCGGGTCGCAGGTGCCCGAAGGCCTCCTCGATCGCCTTCGTCGTCATCGAGTTGAGCCAGAGCCGCTCGACGGGCTTTTTCGCTCCCGACGTCTCGTAGAGGTACGCGAAGATGAGCTCGCCCTCGCGGCCCGCGTCGCAGGCGTTGACGATCAGGTCGACCTCAGGGTCCTTGATGAGCTTGTGGACGGCGCGGAGCTGCTTCTTGGCCCGCTCGTCGTTCGGAACGAGCCTGAACTTGTCGGGAACGATTGGCAGGTCGGCGAAGCGCCACTTCTTGAGCCTGTCGTCATAGGCGTCGGGCTCTGCCAGGCCGACGAGGTGACCGACGGCCCACGTCACCACGTAGTCGCTCCCGACGAGCGCGGTCTTGTCCTCCGTCTGCGTGAACGCACCGGGCAACGCGCCGGCCAGGTCACGGCCGACGGAAGGCTTCTCAGCAACGACGAGTGTCTTTCCCATCTCGAAACAGGTTAGCGACAGGTGACAATGCCACCAGTGGCCGGAACGGACCCATCCTCGAAGCCGTCGCTCCTCTACCGAGTGATCGCCCGCGGGAGCTCACCCCTGGTATACGGGCTGTTCCGGCTTCGAGCGGAGGGACGCGAGAACCTGCCGGCCCAGGGATTCGTGCTGGCCGCCAACCACCTGTCGAACTTCGATCCGTGGCCACTCGGGCTCGCCGTCTATCCTCGACCGCTCCGGTTCATGGCAAAGGCGGAGCTCTACAAACCTGTGCTTAGGGCGATCCTCGAAGCGTGCGGCGCCTTCCCGGTCCGTCGCGGCGAGCGCGACCCTGAGGCGTACCGAACCGCAGTGCGGCTTGCGCAGGAGGGGGAAATCGTCGCGATGTTCCCCGAAGGGACACGGCGTGCGAAAGGCTCGAGGAAGAAGTGGGTCGCCCGCCCCCATCCGGGAGCAGCACGGATCGCGCTCGCGGCAGGCGTGCCGCTGGTGCCTGCCGCTGTTACCGGCGGCGACCGCCTCGCGCGCCTCGGCCCGCTACGAGTCCGGCTCGGACCTCCCATCGACACTGCTGATCTCGCCGGGATCCCGCGTAGGGAAGCCGCCGAAAGGGCAACCGAGCGGCTGATGAAGCGGATCGCAGAGCTCGAGGGCGGATCATGAGCGCCCGGCCGCTTCTTGCCGTCGACGGCGACTCGCTCGCGCACCGTGCCTTCCACGCACTGCCCAGTTCCATCAAGGACGGCGCCGGCCAGCCGGCGAACATGATCGTGGGGTTCGCGCGGATGCTCCTGTCGGTCTGGGAGTCGGAGCGACCTCGAGCCGTGTTCGTGGGCTGGGATACGCTGACCCAGCCAACGTACCGGCACGAGCTCCTCCCCGGCTACCAGGCTGGGCGCGACTTCCCCCCGGAGTTGACCGGGCAGCTCGATCGGCTCCCGGAGCTCGTAGAGTCAATCGGCTTCATGTGGGCCAAGGAGGCGGGCTATGAAGCAGACGACTTCCTCGCCGCGGTCGTCAAGGGGGAGGAAGAGCACGAACGCGAGACGCTCGTCCTGACGAGCGACCGCGATCTCTTCCAGCTCGCAAGCAAGCGAACGACCCTTCTCATGCCGAAACGAGGCGTCAGCGAGCTGCTGCGAGTCGGCCCGGCGGAGGTGCGGGAGCGCTACGGAGTCGACCCTGCGCAGGTAGCGGATTTCATCGCCCTTCGCGGCGACCCGTCAGACAGGCTTCCCGGTGCGAAGGGCGTCGGGCCGCAGCGTGCCGCGGCGCTCCTCCAGAAGCAGGGGACACTCGATGCGGCACTCGAGAACGGTGGCTTTCCCGACGAGGCCGAGCAGCTGCGCAAGTATCTCCAGATCGCCCGCTTGCAGTACGACGCGCCGGTCTCGGGGATTCCGGACGCCGAGCCGGACTTTCTGCGCGGCGCCGAGCTTGCGGCCCGGTGGGGCCTCAAGGGAATCGAAGAGCGCCTGCGCAGCCTGGCGGACGGCTAGGAGCGGAGCGCCGGCAAGTGCTACCGCTGATCAGCCATCCCAGCTTCGGACGGCTGCATCCGACCGGTAGCCATCCGGAGCGGCCCGAGCGCCTTGCAGGCGTCCTCGAGGCATTCCCGGACTTCGTGGAAGCGCGGCCCGCGACGCTATCCGAACTGGAACTCGTTCACGATGCCGACTACATCGAGCGGGTGCGGAGTGCATCGGAGCGCGGCGAGCCGGTGCTCCTGGATCCGGACACGATCTGCACTGCCTCGAGCTTCGAGGTCGCGCGACTCGCGGCCGGGGCCGCTATCCAGGCAGTCGAGCAGTCGGGATTCGCCCTCGTACGGCCTCCCGGCCACCACGCTCTCCGCAATCGGTCGATGGGCTTCTGCCTTTTCAACAACATTGCCGTGGCAGCCCGATTCGCGCAGCGAGAGCTGGGCATAGACCGGCTCGCGATCCTCGACTGGGACGTGCACCACGGAAACGGGACGCAGGACGAGTTCTGGGACGACGAAGGTGTCTTGTTCATCTCTATCCACCAGTGGCCGTTCTATCCAGGCAGCGGCGGCCCCGGCGAGGGAAACGCGACCACCCTCAACGTGCCGCTCGCAGCCGGTGCCGGAGACGATGAGTACCTCGAGCGCCTGGAGGAGGTCGTGGAGCCCGCCATCCGAGCCTTCGAGCCCGAGCTACTGCTGGTGTCGGCCGGTTTCGACGCTGCGGCGGGCGACCCGATCGGGGGCATGAGCCTCAGCGAGGCAGGCTTTCGCGAGCTCGGCCGGCACGCGTCTGGCCTGGCGGAGCGCCTGGCGCTGGTCCTCGAGGGCGGCTACGACGTGGAGTCGCTTCCACTCCTAGTAGGCGCGTCTCTGGAGGGTCTCAGCCGTTAGAGGGCGGGCGCCTTCCAGCCCAATGTGGGCACGGAACCGTCCGAAAAGGCCGTAGTTTCGTGCGTTTTACGAGCGTACTCTGCTCTCGAAAAGACCGAGCCCGCGACCGTGTGGTCGGGAAGGAGGTGTGACATGAACCATGAGCATGCGAACATCTGGCTGCGCGGCATGCGTAGCTCTCCTCTTCCTCGTCGCCACGGGCTCGGCAGGCGCGGAGGGACAGACGAAGGATGCCGAGCGGATACCTGAGAGGTCGACGCCAGTGGCAGTGGCTGCAGGGGCGACGGCGGAAGCAGGCTCGACAGATCCCGAGGTCAAGGTTGCCGCGGGCCCGGTCGTGCAGATGGTGAAACGCGATTCGCTCGGACGGACGATCTCGACGTACTACTGTCGGACGCTCAGCGTCGCGCGAGTGCATCGGACATTTCTGGGTTTCGTCGCGTTCAAGTTCTGGCAGCGGAAGCGCTGGTGCTGGAGCTACCCGCGCATCCTCTCGAGGGAGGTGACCACCTATGTCACCGACGTCGATCCGAACTACGAGTACGCGGGAGTGGTCTCCTCGTGGGGGGCCTGGTACATCTGGTGCTGCGGCACTCAGTACAGCGGCCATTCCTCGTTCCGACAGGCCCGATTCACAAACTGCGTCCTCAAGATCGGATGTGTGGGCGAGTACTACCCGTGGGTCCGGATCAACTCGCGCGCCGACGGCTCGTACGTCTACGCCACCGGGTCGTGACTGGAAGGGAGAGAAGGAGAGACATGCCGAACGATGGAGTGAATCCGACCGCACGATGGCTCGCGCGCGGAATCTGGAAGTTCATGTTCGTCCTCGTCGCAACCCTTTTGGTCTTCGGGCTCGTGGGGCTCGTAGTTCGGGCCGCATTGGGCGTGACCGGAGACGGCGCCGGCGCCTCGATCTCGCCCACATGAGCAGTCCGGGGCGCCGCCCGCGGCGCCCCGGCTCAGCCCAAGCGAACGCTCAGCGGTCCGTCGCTGGATAGGAGCCGAACACCGCCAGCCAGAGAGTGAGACTCGTCACCTCGGCGAGCGTCTCCCTAACGACCAGATCGAGGGGATGCCCGTCCAGCACGGCGTCGAAGCGATAGCGCCAGGGGGAGTGCGGAATCGGTCGCGAGACGAGCTGGACGAGATCCACGCGATGGCGGCCGAACGGCTCGATTGCATCGTGCAAGGCGCCCGGCTGGTGGTCGGTAACGAACGAGAACGCGGTTCGCCACGTCTCGCTCTCCCGGTCGAGCCTCGTATACGGGGCGACCGAGACGAATCTTGTGTACGCCTCAGAGTGGTCGCCGACGTCGCCTGCAATGACGGTCAGCCCGTACATCGTCGCCGCCCGCTCGCTCGCGATCGCGGCTTCGGTCGGGTCCTTCCGCTCGGACACTTCGGATGCTGCATCGGCAGTCGTGGCCGCCGCGATCGCCGTCGCCCAGGGCATGCCGGCGAGGAGTCGGCGACACTGGTCGAGCGCGGCCGGGTGCGACCGAACGATTTTGATCTGCTCGAGGGGAACCAGTTCCGGGCCTGCGAGGCAATGCCTGATCGGCAGGATCGTTTCGCTCGTGATCGAGAGAGACGAGTCGTGGAGGATGTCGTGAGTCTCGGCCACAGAACCGGAGAGCGAGCTCTCGATTGGCAGCACGCCGAAGTGGACGTCACCGGCGGTCGCCGCCTGGGCGACGGCGGCGAAGCTGGGCAGCGGGACGAGGTCGGCTCCGTCCGGAAACAGTCGGTCGCAGGCGGCGGCGCTATGCGCCCCGTCTCGCCCGGGATAGGCAACGCTCACCGGCATCGACTGACCGTAGCGCAGGCTTTCCGAGCTGCGCTACTTGGAGGGTTTGGCGAAACGCAAGCGCGGTGGCCTGGTCCGCCGCGCTTCGCGGCTGCGACCGTTCCGGCGCGCACTCCCGGCTTGACTACCGTGTGATGTCCCCAAAGACGGTCTAGCCCGGCTCTTCGCCGAATTCCCGCTCGCGCACTCCGGGCAGTAGACGATGACGAGGGCGCCGTCCTCACCCTCGGCGGGTGCGGCAAAAGGTACGCCCGCCAGCCCGACGCCCTATCCGGTGCAGTGGTAAAGCACTCCTGGCAGCGGAGTGTCCCAGAGAGCCAGTGCGAAAGCCAAGGCGCTGTCTCGCTCGGCGGAGATGACGCGATCTTAGGGCCCGATCCGAGCACGGCCCAACGTGACTTCGTGTCGCCAAGCCCTCCTAGCGGAGCTCAGCGGGAAGCCTGAAGAAAACATCCTCGCGTGCGATCTCGACCTCCTCGCTCTCGGCGTACCCGAGGTGGGCAAGCCGGTCGGACACCCGCCGGACGAGAACCTCGGGCGACGAGGCTCCCGCGGTAAGCCCCACCACCTCATGGCCGTCGAGCCAGGCCGGGTCGAGGTCTCGTTCATCGTCGATCAGGTAGGCGTCGGCGCCTCGCTCACGTGCGACCTCCACCAGACGGTTCGCATTCGAGCTGGTTTTGGAGCCCACCACGAGCACGACCGTGGCCTGCTCGCAGATCGTCTTGACCGCGTCTTGCCGATTCTGGGTCGCGTAGCAGATGTCCGCAGAGGGAGGGCCGACGAGATCTGGAAACCGCTCCCGGAGCGCCCCTACGACGCGAGACGTGTCGTCGAGCGACAGTGTTGTCTGGGTGAGGTAGGCAACCTGCTGGCCCTCCTCGATCTCGAGTCGGTGCACGTCTTCCTCGTCCTCGACCAGCAGCATCGAGTCGGGGGCCTCGCCCATGGTTCCCTCCACCTCGACGTGACCCGCATGGCCGACTAGGGCGATCTTGAGGCCACGCCCCGCGTACCGGCGCGCTTCTGCATGCACCTTCGAAACCAATGGACAGACGGCGTCCACGACCTGGAGCTTCCGTTCCTCGCACTTCTTGTAGACCTCGGGAGCCACTCCATGCGCGGAGAGAACGACCAAGGCCCCTTCGGGCACGTCCTCCTCGCTGTCGACGAAAATCGCCCCTCGCGCTTCGAGATCGCGGACGACATGGACGTTGTGGACGATCTCATGGCGGACGTAAACCGGCGGGCCGTGTGTCTCGAGCAACTTCTCGACGATGTCGATCGCGCGGACGACGCCGGCACAGAAGCTCCGTGGAGCCGCGATCAGGACGCGCTTGCTCACGACCGCCGCACCCGGAACGCTCCGGCTGCGAGCTCGAGCGCAGCCAGGGCGCGACGAGCATCGCGGGCGGCGCGCATCGCGGTCCGCGGTTCGGTGACGAAGGAATGAAGCACTGCGCCCCAGCGTACGCGCCCGTCCCCCCTGCTGGCGCGGGCGAGCCGGCCCACAGGACGCCCCGGCGTGTCCGAGATCGCCCTGACGACGCCCACGAGCCGGCGGCTGGCTGCCAGACGGCCGCTCTCCAAATCGACGGCGTCGGCGCCGGTCGTCGCCGCGAGCCCGGCACGCTCGAAGGCACCGTCCACCACCCGCGTGGCTGCGCAGATAACCGCCGGGCGGGCTCCGGGCACTGACAGCGGCTCTCCCTCCCAAAGGGTCGAGCCCGTCTCGTCGACGATCCGCGTGGCTGTGAGGACGGTCCCCGGCTCGAGCCCGTCCACGAGCGCGCCTGCGAGGCCGAAGCCGACCATGCGCCCCTCGGGAAGTGTCAGACCGGCGCCGAGCCCTACGCGAGTCGTCCGGGCACCGCCCTTCCTCGCCGCCCGCTCCTCGGAGGCGAGCGCGCACGCGAGCGTTATCTGGCCTCCCCCTAGTGCTAGGGGGGCTTGCCGAAATGTAGGCGCTGTGCCGCCGGGCGGCGTTTCCTCACTCTCCCCTAGCGCAGCGTCCATGCGAGGCTCCGCAGGCTCTCCTTTACGCTCGATGTCGCGGCGATCGTCGCCGCGGGCTCGAAGCCCGAGTGGATCCCGCAGTGCTCGCACCGGTGGTCGTTCCCCGGTCCGTAGCGCTCCCATTCGATCCCGTCGAGAAGCGCCTCGTAGGTCGGGAAGATCCCGTCAGTGAGGAGGTAGCAGGGGCCTTTCCAGCCATAAGGATTCCGCGTCACCGACCCCCAGGGAGCGCAGGGAAGCTTCTTGTCGCCTGTGAGGAAGTCCTGGTACACAGGGCTCGCAAGCCACTTGTAATTGTGCTTACGGACACCGGCGCGGATGGCGCGGAACTTCTCCTCGTGCTCGTCCCGGGTCATCGTCATGCTCGGATCGATCTGCGAGTACTGGTAGCCGGGCGCGATGAGCATGCCGTCGATCCCCGCCTCGTTCGTCAGGTAATCCATCATCTGGAGGACGTCGTCGACCTGCGTCTCCTTGAAGATGGTCGTGTTCGTCGAGACGCGGAAACCTCGGCTTCGCGCTTCCTTGATGGCTCCCACCGCAACGTCCCAAAGCCCTGGGTAATCGCAGATGTAGTCGTGAATCTCCTGCATGCCGTCGAGGTGTACGACGAACGTAAGACGCGGGTTCGGCTCGAACCGATCCAACATCTCCACGAGGCGGAGCGCGTTCGTGCAGAGCTGGATGTTCCGCTTCATCTCGAGGAAACCGGCGACCACGTCCTCGATCCCCTTGAAGATGAGCGGCTCGCCGCCGCAGATCGAGATCACGGGCGCGGGGCATTCTTCCGCGGCCTGCAGACACTCCTCGACCGTCAGCCGTGCTTTGTTCGATTCGTACTCACGGATTTTCCCGCAGCCGATGCAGGCGATGTTGCACCCCAGCGTGGGCTCGAGCATGATCACCAGCGGGTATCGATCATTGCCCCGCTGGGCGGTGACGTAACGGCCGATCTGGACGGTGCTCCGTAGCGGGAACTTCATGCCTCTCCCTTCCGGTTCGGACTCAGCGCCTCCTCGACTGCGTCAGCCAGTGCAGACGCTACCGGTCCGGGTGCATAACCAAGCCTATCTTGAGCCTTCTTGGAGGAGAAATACATGGGCAGCCGCGCGAGCCTGACCTCGTCCTTGTTCGCGAGGCCCACCGCCGCCGCGGCCCGAGCTATGAGGTACGGGATTCGAAGCCGGGGGCTGGGACGGCCTGCGAGGTCCGCGATCGCGCCGAAGAGCTCGTCGAGCGGAAGATTCGCGCCGCCGAGCAGATAACGCTCGCCGGACTTGCCCCGCTCGAGCGCGAGCGCGTGGCCCCGGGCCACGTCGCGCACGTCGACGACGTTCAGCCCTGTAGTAGCGACGTAGGCGCGGATCCGTCCGCGCGCGACACCGGCAATCATGCGGCCGGTCGGTGTCGGCTTTCTGTCACCGGCACCGATCGGAGTTGTGGGGTTCACGACGACCGCCTCGAGGGCGTGTCCCGCTGCGTCCATCACCAGCCGCTCGGCGGCGAGCTTCGTCCGCTTGTAGGGGATGTCGAGCTCCCAGCCCGGAGGGCTGTCGGCCTCGGTGGCCTCGCGGCCGGGCACGGGCCCGCAGGTTCCCGCAGTGCTTGTGTGTAGGAGTCGGCGAACTCCCTTGCTCAGACAGGCCTCGATGACGTTGGCGGTCCCTTCGACGTTGACCCGCTGGAAGTCGCGCTCGGGCGCGTCGTAGCTGTAGAGCGCAGCGCTGTGGATGACGACATCGCAGCCGTCCATGACCCGCTCCAGGCCTCCCCGGTCGAGCAAGTCCACACGCTCGTCCCTGACCTCGGCTCCCTCGGAGCGCAGCTCCGCCGCCACGTGTCCTCCGACGAACCCTGTCGCGCCCGTCACGTATGCCCTCATCCCACGCGAGCGCGGCGCAGGCGCCCCAACGCCAACACCGGCCAGACGATGCGGTAGAGGTGATACCGAATCAAGAAGTCGCGTGGAAATCCTGTGCCCGTGAAGTACTCCTCGTCCCAGTCGCCGTCGTCACCTTGCTGCTCCACGAGCCACCGAGCGGCTCCGGCGGCCGAGTCGGAGTGCTCCTCGCCCGCAGCGACCAGGCCGATCAGCGCCCACGCCGTCTGAGAGGGCGTCGACACGCCGTGCCCGTGCCACGGAAGCCCGGCCTCCCCGGCCTCGTATGAGCGGCAATCCTCTCCGAAGCCACCGTCCTCGTTCTGAACCGAGACAAGCCAGGCAACGGCACGGCGGATCGCAGGGTGCATGCGCGGAACACCGGCGGCCGCCAGGGCGGGCAGCGCCGCGCCGGTCCCGTATACGTAGTTGACCCCCCAGCGTCCGAACCACGAGCCGTCGCGCTCTTGCTTCGCGAGCAGGTACCCCACACCCCGGCGTACCGCGTCCTCGTAGCCCGGCCTCCGTGCCAGGAGCTCCACTACATGGGCGGTGACGTCCACACTCGGCGGATCGATCACTGCGCCGAAGTCACAGAAGGGGATCCGGTACAGCCAGTACGCCGTGTTGTCGACGTCGAAGGCGGCCCACCCGTCGTCGGATGACTGCATCGCTGCAAGCCAGCGGCAGGCCCGGTCGAGAGCGCCACCGCCCATCCCGAGCTCATGGAGCGCAAGACCTAGCACCGCCACGTCGTCGACGTCCGGGTAGAGGTCGTTGTCGTACTCGAAGGCCCAGCCCGCCGGCTCCGCCCCTGGCAACCGGACGGACCAGTCCCCCCGCTCCCGGATCTCCTCCTGGAGCACCCATTCGACTCCCTGCCGAACGCCCTGGTGCTCGACCGAAGCTCCCGCCGCTTCGGCGCCGAGGAGCGCGAGGGCGGTATCCCAGACCGGTGACTGGCAGGCTTCGGGCCGAAGTCGGAAGCCGTCGTCCACCAGGAAGCGCTTCCAGCCCGCGAGCCCACGGCTGAGGTAAGGAGAGTCGTGTCCATGCCCGCGGCAGGCAAGCGCGATGAGCGACCACACCCACGGGGGTTGAATGCCGCCCCACGAGCCGTCGAGCTCCTGACGCTCGATGATCCACCGCTCCGCCACCGCGAGGGCGCGCTCGCGGCCCGGCTGAAACGGCTGTCCGGCATATGCCGCGAGCAGCCGATCGCTGACCTTGCCGAGCGTGTTCTTCCGCGGGACGACTCCCAGATCGATCTCGTGGCAGGCGCGGTCCGGCGACAGAGCTCGAACGGGCCGGTAATGCATGACCACGGTGAGCGGAACGACGGTCTGCCGCGCCCAGCACGAGAAGTGGTAGACGGAGACAGGCATCCAGGAGCGAAGCAGCACCAGCTCGGGAGGTAGCAGCTGGATCTCCTCCCAGGGCCAGAGCCCGAAGAGCGCGAGCCAGATGCGCGTAAAGACCCGCGCCGCACCGATCCCTCCGCGATCCTCAATGAAGCGCCGCGCTTCCGTGAGCCGCGCATCGTCTGCGCTCAAGCCCACCATGCGCAAGGCGGCATACGCCTCGACAGTGGCTGCCAGGTCAGGCTCCCCATCCCAGTAGATCGCCCAGGTGCCGTCCTCGCGTTGGCGGGCGAGAAGCTCGTTGACGCACCGTCGTGTCGTGTCCTCATCGCGAAGTCCGAGGAACTCCAAAAGGAAGAGATGCTGCGCAGTCATCGTCACGTTCGACTCGAGCTCCCCGCACCACCACCCGCCGGGCTCTTGCAGCTCGAAGAGCCGCTCGAGGGCCGCCTCGAGACACTCTTCGACGCTCCGGGTAACCGGCCCGGCTTCGACGACGCTCACGGAGCCTCCCCTCGAAGCGCAGCTAGACCGCCCCTTCGGGGTGGCGCAATCCCGGAACGAAGATGTGGGACACACGCGCGGATTTGCGCGATAGGCTGATCGCGGGGGAGTTGCATGGGGGGTTCCCCCGGGGGAAACGAGGTGGTGTGGCTCGGCGCGGCGCGGCTCACATGCTCACCATCTCACGCCCGACGGATTGTGTTAAGTCCGATGCCGTGTGACCGCTTCTGATCGCCCCTTCCATGGTGGCCGGCCAGCCCGTGTTCGTCCACGCTCCTGCACGAACGACGTTCGGCCGACCGGTGCCCGGACCCGCCCTCAGCCGTGCTGTTCCGGGTTTGCCCGCGAACGTCGCAGCGGGCTCTCGGCTCACGCGGGACCAGAGAAGCTCGGCGGGCCCGAGGCGGTCGGTCAGCTCCTTCGCCATGAGGTCGACGAGCTCCCGGCCACGAACGGCCACGAGCTCGGGCACGCCGCTCGCGACGACGGTCAGATACTGGCCGCGCTCAGGCTCGTTCCCGGTCAGCCGCCCGCGGTCGAACACCCAGTGCGCCGGGCTCCCGACAAGTGCGGCGAGCCGGGGGGCGAGCAGCGGACGGTCGAAGAGAAGATGGACGCTCACGATCGGCGAGTCCTCGAGTCCCGACGCCGGCTCGTTGAGAAGTACCGCGGACTCCTCCGGCGGAAGCGCAACGACGAAGGCGTCGCCTGCGACGCGCTCTCCGTCGGAGAGCACCGCGGCGGCCGGCTCGAGGCCCGTGACGCGCGCGCGGGTCCGCACCTCCGCCCCCGCCTCTGCCAGGGCCCGCCCTGCCGCGGCTCCGTGGATCGCACCGAGCGGCTCGACCGGAAGCACGAGGTCGCTGGCGCCTCGCCCGCCGAAGAGCGCCGTCTGCACGGTGAAGAGAGCGAGCCCGGCGCTTGCCTCCTCGCTTTCGATGTTCAGGGCGGGACGAATGAAGACGTCCCAGAAGCGGTCGATGGCCGTCTGCGACTGGCCGAGGCGGCGTAGGAGCGAGCCGAAGGCCTCACCGTCGTGATCGTCCGGGTCGAGCTTCGCGAGGCGCCGCGAGACTCGCGCCACGGCCAATCGGTCTCGCAGGCTCAGGTGCCGGTACCGGAGCAGGCCCAGGGCACCCGGGCGGATCGCCGATTGCACACCCCGCTCGTCGATGACCGTCAGCTCGAGCGGCTCCCTGCTGACGCCTGCCGCCGAGCCCACCCGGTCGAGGAACGCGAGGTAGGCGGAGCAGCACCCCAGTGAGATGTGCTGGCCGTTATCCGGCGCCGGCGGAGGGTCTCCCTCCCGCTCCGGAAGGGTTTGAACCGCGCCTCCGAGGGTCGGGCGGGCCTCGAGCACCGTCACTGCCTCTCCCGCGTCGACGAGATCGAGCGCAGCGGTGAGCCCGGCAAGGCCGCCCCCGACGACCACGACTCTCACCGCGAGACGACCGCCCGCACCTTCTCAGCCGCGGAAAGTCTGGGGGGTACGTCGAACACCTCAAACCCGGAAGCGCGCATCTGCTCGAGGAGCGCGCGGTACGTGCCGGAGAAGGAGCGAACACCGAGAGCACTGCGCAAATCGAGGTAGGCCAAGATCTGCAGCCCTTCTGCGAGGAGCTGCTCGGCCCGCGCGGCCTGATGCTCCATGAGCGCGCGCCATTCAGGGCCTGTCCGTCCAGCCTCGATGTCGGCCTCGGTGACGCCGAAGTGCTCGAGTTCGTCCCGCGGGAGGTAGACCCGGCCGAGCCGCCAATCCTCGCCTACGTCCCGGATGATGTTGATCTGCTGGAGCGCGAGACCGAGAGTCTCGGCATAGCGCATCGCCTCATCCGGTTCGCTCGGCCCGTAGACGGCGGCGCACGCGATGCCGACGGCCCCGGCCACCCGGCGGCAGTACTCGCGGAGCTCCTCCCAGCTTTCATAGCGCGTCCGGTCGACGTCCATGAGACCGCCGTCGACCAGATCGAGGAGAGCCTGTCGGGGAATCCCGTAGCGAGCCACGGCGTCCGCGAGCGCGACCAGGACGAGGTCGCTGTCACGGCTCTCCGGAAGCCCCTCGACGGCCGCACGGCAGGACTCGAGCCGGCGACGCCTCTCCTCGCCAGCCAGGCTCCCGTCGTCGGCGATGTCGTCGACTCGCCTCGCGAAGGCATAGAGGGCGGCGACGGCACGACGCTTCGACGGCGGCAAGACCCTGATCCCCCACGCAAAGCTTCGGGCCTCCCGCCGAGTGATCCGGAGCGCTTGCGAATACGCGCTCGCCGTCTCCGACGGGCGGGACAGCTCCTCGAGCGCCAGTCGCCCGAGCGTGAACGCCGAGGGAGACGGTCGCCTGGTGAAAACGTCGTACTCGGCCCGCTCGAGTGCCTCGAGGGCCGCGAGACCGCCGCGCGCAAAAAGCGCCACCGAGCGCCCAGCCCGTCCGCCCAGCGCGCGTGCGAGCGGAAAGCCCCGGCTGAGGAGCGAGCGGGCGCGCTCCGACTCGAACCGAGCCAGGGACCGGAAGCGCTCCGAGCCCGGGCCGGTCAGCTCGTCCTCGGCGACCGAGAAGCGCCTGAGATCCTCCTGCGGCAAGTAGACACGGCCGAGCTCCAGGTCGCGCGGCGGGTCCTGGAGGAAGTTCACGAGCTGGAGGCCGGTGCAGACCGCGTCGCTCATCTCCACGAGCACCGGCTCGTCCAGGCGCCCGTAGACGCCGAGCACAAGCCGCCCCACTGGATCGGCCGAGTAAGTGCAGTACTCCCGAACCTCGTCCCACGTCTCGTAACGCGCCTTGCGCTGGTCGATCCGGTTCGCCTCGATCAGCCGCCGGAACGGGTCGAGCGGCAGCGATCGGGCCTCGATGGTCGCATGCAGGCGCTGCATCACCTCTGCCTTGGGCGGACCGTCGAGCTCACGCTCGAGCTCGTCGAGGAGCGCCAGCCGGTCGCCTGGGGCCTCGTCGCCGAGCGTGTCGACGAGCCGCGCGAACCCGTAGATCGCCCGGAGGTGCGGCCTCGCCCACGCCGGGGCGAGGAATGACGCGACGGGAAAGTTCTCGCCGCGCGCACGCGCATCGATCCGGGCCGCCGCAAGCTCGGGCGCGGCGAGGGAGACCCTCTTCGGCATGCCGCAAACTAGCATCCAGCCAGGGATGGAGAAAAGACGCTTTGGACGCTCCGGGCTCGAGTTGCCGGTGATCGGCCTCGGAACGTGGCTGACCTTCGACCTTGCCCCGGAGCAGGAAGCGCGGGCAGCGCACGTCGTGGACGCGGCGCTTTCGGCCGGAATTCGAGTCGTCGATTCCTCGCCCATGTACGGCCGGGCGGAAGCCGTCCTCGCCCGAGCGCTCGGCCAGCGGCGGCACGAAGCCTTCGTCGCCACCAAGATCTGGACGCACTCGGCCTCCGAGGCCACCCGCCAGCTTGAGGCGCAGCTCGACTGGTTCGCCGGCTGGGTCGACCTCGAGCAGGTGCACAACCTGGTCGCCTGGGAGGAGCGCCTGGATTGGCTCGAAAGCGAGCGGGAGGCGGGCCACGTTCGGCTGCTCGGAGCGACGCACTACCAGTCCTCGGCATTCGGCGAGCTCGAGCGGGTGATGCGAACCGGCCGGATCGACGCGATCCAGGTGGCCTACAACCCTGTTGAGCGCGAAGCGGAGGAACGGATCCTGCCTCTCGCCGCCGAGCTCGATCTCGGTGTGATCGCGATGCGGCCGCTGGGCGGCCCGGGAGCCTTGATGCCCGGCCCCGATCCGAAGGAGCTCGAGCCGCTCGGAGTCGAGACGTGGGCGCAGGCGCTCCTCAAATGGGCGCTCTCCGATCAACGCATCCACATCCTCATCCCCGCCACGTCGAATCCCGACCACGCGCGCGAGAACGCGGTCGCCGGCGCCCCGCCCTGGTTCGGGCCCGCAGAGCGAGAGCTGGTGCAAGAATTGGCGGCCCGATGATCGACGGCTGGACAGACGACCACCTCGCCGCATTCGACCGCGACGGCTTCCTGATCGTCGAAGAGGGATTCATCGACGACGCGGCGGTCGAGCTCATGCGCGAGCGCTTCGACCGGCTGTTCGCGGGCGACTACGCGACCGGGATCCGGCCAGACGAGGTCAACTGGGTCGCAGGCCGGGATCCGGAGGACCGCACGCGTCAGATCTGCAACGGCTGGAAGGCGGATCCCGAGATCGCGCGTCAGGTGCTGGCCGAGCGGACTGGGCGGCTCGCCGCCGAGCTCATGCGCTGGGACGGCGTGCGGATCCTGCAGGACAACTGCATCTGGAAGCCGCCGAAGACCAAGTCGCTCGGTATGCACCAGGACGGGGCGTATCTCGACTACCTCGTCCCACCCGAGATGATCACCTGCTGGATCGCGCTCGACGACACATCGGCCGAGGCGGGAACGATCACCTACGCGCGCGGCTCTCATCACTGGCCGCGATCCGAGGAGAACCGGTCGGAGTTCCACGCACCGGCGGACTGGCTCGCCCCCATCGAGCGCGCGGCCCCCGCAGGGGAGGCGGCTGAGCTCGTCCCGATCGGGGTCAAGGCCGGCGGGGCGTCCTTCCACCATCACTTGACGTTCCACGGCTCGGGGCCGAACACGGCGTCGATCCACCGCCGGGCGGTCATCTCGCACCTGCTTCCGGCGGGGGTCGAGTTCCATCCAGAGCACGCAGACCCGGTCTACTCGCGCTATCGCCGGCGCGACGACATGAGCCTGGACGAGTCCTACTTCCCGATCGTCTGGACGAAGGACGGACGGCGCAGCGCCTGGCTCGACGCAGAGGTCAGCCGGGCGGCCTGAGCTCTAGACCGAGCTCGGCGAGGACTTCTTCGGTGTGCTCCCCGAGGGCCGGCACGTCTCCCGGCTCCGGCCGGACACCGTCGACCAGGAACGGCACCCCGATCGTCGGAATGCTGCCAACGGGCGAGCCGACCTCCGCCACGAGTCCGTTGTGCGTGAGCTGCGGGTGCGCCATCACCTCTGCGACGCTGTTCACGCGCCCGCACGGAATACGCGCCGATTCGAGCAACTCGATCCACTCGCCGGCCGGCCGCGCCGCGAACGCACGCTCGAGCGTCGGCTCTAGGTCGCCTCGGTTCGCGACCCTGCCCTCGTTCGTCGCATAGCGCTCGTCCTCGAAGAGCTCGCGGAAGCCAAGAACTTCCAAGCAAAGCGCCCTCCAGTGCTCGTGCGAGAGCACCGCGAAGCCGAAGAGCTCGCCGTCCCGGGCCGGATAGGGGCCGTAGGGGCAGAAATGCGGGTGCCGGAGTCCCGTGCGAGCGGGCTCCTCCCCGCGGTGCCACCAGAGATGCGGGAAGTACCCGAGCCAGTCGACCATCGTGTCGAAGAGCGAGAC